>NZ_JAWVZL010000074.1:0-15400 GCF_033722195.1 Marinobacter sp. | reverse complement strand
TCCCTGGACCAGATCCGTCCGGAGCCCCAGGTGGTGGATAACTATGAGATCGGCGCCGAGGCGCTCTGGAACCAGGCGGACCTGGCCCTGACGCTGTTCTACAGCGAGTCCGAGCTGGGTACCCAGCTGGGCTCGGCCCAGGCCAACGAGCCGATTCCGGTGCTGCGCAGCCCGGAGAAAATCTACGGTTTCGAGGCCGAGTTCAACGTCTACCCCACCAGTGACCTGAGCACCGGCGGCACCCTGACCTGGCTCGAGGGCAAGGTCGACAGCGACGATGACGGCAGCTACGAGGATTACCTGCTGGGCAACCGTATCCCGCCGCTGAAGCTGACCGGCTATGTGGAGCACCAGACCAACGCGCGCTGGAGCAACCGCCTGCAGGCCCTGTACAGCGGCGACCGCAACCGCTTCGGCAGCGATGCCAGCGGCTTTGGCAAGGGCGAGGTGGAATCCTTCACCGTGGTTGACCTGATCAGTGCCTGGCAGACCCGTTACGGCGACGTCACCCTGGCGGTGAACAACCTGTTCAACGAGGACTACTTCCCGGTGATCTCCCAGATGTACAACTTCGATGGTTACTACACCACTGCACCGGGCCGTTCCGTGAAACTCAGCTACGGTCTGGACTGGTAAGCCAGTCCCCGTCGCCGCACGGCGCCGCCCGCAATCCGGGGCGGCCGCTAGGCGGTGGCGGTTTGCAGTACACTGCCGGCCTGCCCCATTCGACGGGGCAGGCACACCGGGCGACCCGAATCCGGGTCCAGGATCACCCGGGCCTCAAGATCGAACACCTCCGCCAGACTGGCTTCGGTGAACACCTTCTCCGCCTCCCCCTGATAACAGATCCTGCCCGCCTGCATCATCACCAGGGTATCGGCATAGGCCGCCGCCAGGTTCAGGTCGTGCAGCACCACCAGCAGGGTCCGGCCGTGTTCATGGGCCAGGCTCAGCAGCAGCTCCAGGAGATCCACCTGTACTTTCAGATCCAGGAAGGTGGTGGGCTCGTCCAGCAGCAGCAGTTCGGTTTCCTGGGCCAGCACCATGGCAATCCAGCAACGCTGGCGTTGGCCGCCACTGAGCTGGTCCACCGGCCGGTCGGCAAACTCGGTGACAGCCGCCTGTGCCATGGCGGTCTCCACCGCGACCTGGTCCCGGCGCGACCACTGCCGCATCAGGCTCTGGTAGGGAAAGCGACCCAGCGCCACCAGTTCACGGACGGTCAGGCCATCGGGCGCTGCGGGACTCTGGGGCAGGAGCCCCAGGCGCCTGGCCACGGTGCGGGTGGACTGCTGGTGAATGGCCTGGCCGTTCAGCAGCACCTGGCCCCGGTCCGGCGACAGGGTTCGCGCCATGGTTTTGAGCAGGGTGGACTTGCCACAGCCATTGGGGCCCAGGAGTATGGTCAGCTTGCCCGGCTCCAGCCGGAAATCGACGCCGGCCAGCACGGATTTGCCGCCGTAGCCGACATGCAGGGAGTCACCGACCAGGGAGGCGGCCGTGCGGGGAGAACCGGATTGCGTCATAGGAAGGAATACCCTGGCGGAATGTCCATGCGTCGGAATGTCCATGCGTCTGTGGGGGGATCGATGATATTATGAGCGATTATCATTTACAATTTGCCCAAGTCCCCCGTCCATGACAGGGCGGGCCTGCCCTGGAGTCTTCTGTTCAACCGTGGCCCTGCATTCACTGCCTCCGTTCCGCTTCGCGCTTCTGCTGGTCCTGCTGTCGCCGATGGCTGTGCTCGCCACGCCGCGTGAGATCCACCATACCCTGGGTACGACCACCCTGGAGACCCCCGTGCAGAGACTGGTGACGCTCTACCAGGGCGCCACCGATACCGCGGTGGCGCTCGGCATCGAGCCGGTCGGGGTGGTGGAGTCCTGGTCGGAAAAGCCGCTTTACCGTTACCTGCGGGATGAGCTCGACGACCCGCGGCTGTTGGGCCTGGAGACCCAGCCTGACCTGGAGGGCATTGCCTGGCTGCACCCGGACCTGATCGTCGGCGCCCGGCATCGCCACCACGACGTTTACCCCCTGCTGTCCCGGCTGGCGCCCACCCTGATGCAGGGCGATGTGTTCGATTTCAGGGGCAGCCTCGAGCTTATGGCCAAAGCCACCGGCCGAGCGGAACGGGGCCGGCAGATCCTGTCCTGCTGGGACGCGCGGGTCGCCGACTTCCGGCAGCGCGCGGCGGCCAGGCTTGGCGATGCCTGGCCGCCTACGGTGGCCCTGCTCAGCTTTCGCGGCGACCACGCCCGCATCTACTACGACGGTTTCGCCCGCCGGGTCCTGGATGAGCTCGGTTTCGAGGTGCCCATCGACCACCAGAAGGACGGCTGGGGCATCAAGCTGACCACCCACGAGAGCATTCCCGCCATGGACGGCGAAACCGTGTTCATCTTCATGGAGGATGACCCCGCTGTCGAACGCACCTACCGGGAGTGGACCGGCCATCCGCTGTGGCAGCGACTGGCGGCGGTCCGCAGCGATCAGGTCTATCGGGTGGACCCGGTGACCTGGAACATGGGCGGCGGCATCCTCGCCGCCAACCGCATGCTGGATGACCTCTACCGCCACTATGGCCTGGCCGGGGCGCCGCTGTCATGCTGATGCACTCAAGCCGGGCAAGATCTGTTGGCGGCGCCGGCTGCCTGTTGCTGCTGGCGCTGGCGATCCTTGGCAGCCTGGTGCTGGGGCAGATCCCGATCAGCCTGGCCACCCTGGCGGAGAGCTTCACCAGCTTCGATCCGGCCCGGGTCGAGCACCTGGTGGTGCGCTCGGAGCGGCTGACCCGCACAGTGGTGGCGATGGCCATCGGGGCGTCCCTGGCGGTGGCCGGCGTGCTGATCCAGAGCCTGACCCGCAATCCGCTGGCATCGCCGGGTATCCTTGGCATCAATGCCGGCGCGCTCTTCTTTGTGGTGCTGGGCTTCAGCCTGTTCTCCCTGCTCGCGCCCAGCCAGCTGATCTGGCTTGCCCTGGCCGGTGCCGCCCTGGCCGCGGTCACGGTCTACGGCCTGGGCCATGAACCCGGGCAGGGCCTGTCACCGATCCGCACCGTGCTGGCGGGCGTTGCCATTACCGCGCTCTTCGTGTCCTTCTCCCAGGGCCTGCTGATTCTCGACCAGAGCCGCTTCGAGAGTATGCTGTTCTGGCTGGCGGGGTCGGTATCGGGCCGGTCGCTGGATGCGGTCCTGCCGCTGCTGCCCTGGATGGCGGGCGGCGTCCTGGTGAGCCTGGCGCTGGCCCGCCAGCTCAACCTGCTGGGCCTGGACGACGACATGATCCAGGGCCTCGGCCTGAACGTGGCCCGGGTACGGATGATCTGCGGCGCCCTGATCATTCTGCTGGCGGGTGCCGCGGTGGCCATTGGCGGGCTGATCGGCTTTGTCGGCCTGATGGTGCCCCACATTGCCCGCGGGCTGTTCGGTACCGATCATCGCTGGCTGCTGCCCGCCGCGGCACTGCTTGGCGCCATCCTGGTGCTGGCGGCGGACATCCTGGCCCGCCTGATCATCCCGCCCCGGGAGGTGCCCGTGGGGGTGGTGACCGCACTGCTCGGCACCCCGCTGTTCCTGCACCTGGCAAGACGCAGCAGGGAGATGTCATGAAGGCTGACCTGTTACTGCGCGCTTCCGATGACCGCTGGTCTGTGCGCCTGGCCCCCGGCGTACTGGCCGTCAGCCTCGTGCTGTTCATGCTGCTGCTGGCCAGCGGCGGGCTCTATCTGAGCCTGGGCTCCCACCCGACCACAGCGGCGCAGGTCCTCGCCGGCCTGACGGGTAAGGCCGACCCCGGCCTGCACCTCATCCTGTTCGAGATCCGCCTGCCACGGCTGCTGATGGCCATACTGGTGGGGGCCGCCCTGGCGGTTTCCGGACTGGTGCTGCAGGGCCTGGTGCGAAACCCGCTGGCATCGCCGGACGTCATCGGCATCACCGGCGGCGCTTCGGCGGCCGCGGTGACGGCGCTCTGGCTGGGCTCGGTGGGAACGGCCGCCATCGCCCTGGTGCCGGCGGCCCTGGCGGGCGCTGCGCTGGTGGCGCTGCTGATGGTCTACCTGGCCTGGCAGCAGGGTGTCAGCCCGTCCCGGCTGGTGCTGATCGGCATTGGGCTGGCCGCGGGGCTGGGCGCCCTGACTACCCTGCTGCTGGTGCTCAGCCCGGATGCCACCGCGATGATGGCGTACGTGTGGCTGACCGGCAGCCTCTACGGCTCCCGCTGGCAGGACGTGGTCGGGCTGCTGCCCTGGGTTCTGGTCTGCCTGCCGCTGGTGATGGCCCGGGGCCGGCATCTGGACATCCAGAGCATGGGAGACGATATGGCCCAGGGGCTGGGCAGTGCGGTCCAGTTCAACCGCCTGGTGTTTCTGGTGCTGGCGGTTGCCCTGGCCGGTGCTTCGGTGGCTTACGCCGGCGCGCTCAGCTTTCTCGGCCTGATCGCGCCCCATGTGGCGCGCCGGCTGGTGCGCTGCGGCACCACCGGCCTTGCGCTGGTCAGCGCGCTGGTGGGGGCGATCATCCTGGTCTACGCCGATCTGCTGGGCCGGGTCGCCTTCATGCCCCGTGACCTGCCCGCCGGCATTTTCGTTGCCGGCGTCGGCGCGCCCTTCTTCATCTACCTGCTGTACCGGCTGCGCCGGAATGCCGGCGCCTGAGTGCCGCCCTAGCGGGCCGGCCCTCGGCCCTGGATCTGGGCGCCGGTCTCGACCGTCTCCGCCACCATTTCGGCGGTGATGGCCGACAGCGTCCAGCCCAGGTGGCCGTGGCCGGTGTTGTAGAACACCGTCGGCAGCTTGCCCGGACCCACCCGCGGCATCATGTTGGGCAGCATCGGCCGCAGGCCCGCCCAGGGCACCACGCGGCGAGTGCTGACACCGGGGAAGCATTCCTCCACCCAGCGGGTCAGCGGGCGGATGCGGTCGTCCCTGATATCCCGGTTGTAGCCGCTGAATTCGGCGGTGCCGGCCACCCGGAAGCGGTCGTCCCCCAGGCGGCTGGTGACGATCTTGGTGGCGTCGTCCAGCAGGCTGACCGTGGGCGCCGATTCCTGCGAGGCCTTGTCGTCCAGCTGCACGGTGATGGAATAGCCCTTGACCGGGTAGATGTTGACCCGGTCCCCCAGCTTCGCCGCCAGCGCCCGGCTGCCGACGCCGGCGCAGAGCACCACGCCGTCGAAAGTGTCGCGGGTCTGCTCCTCGCCGTCGTGGGAGGTTACCCAGGCGTGGGACTCATCGGCGCTCAGCTCGGTCACCGAATGGCCGTAGCAGGTCTTGACGCCCATGCGCAGGATGGCGTCCGCCAGGCCGTTGGTGAACTTGTGGATATCGCCGGTGGCGTCGCTCTCGGTGTAGAAACCGCCGTAGTAGGTGCCGGCCAGGGTGGGCTCGATGCTGCGCATCTCCTCCGGGGTCACCGCCCGGCGCTCGAGACCACCGGCGGCCAGCAGCCGGGACACGTAGGCGGCGTGGTCGAAGCCGGCCTTGTCACGGTAGATGTGGAGGATGCCCTGCTTCTTCAGGTCGAAATCGATGCCTTCCTCTTTCGCCCAGGCAAACAGGAAGTCGCGGGCGGCGATGGCCAGGCGGGCGGTTTCGGTGGTGTTCTGCTCGTACTGGGGAATGGCCGCGATGAACTCGGCGAACCAGCTCAGCTTGTGCCAGGACGGCTTGGGGTTGACCAGCAGCGGGGCGTCGTTGCGGAACATCCACTTGAAGCCCTTCTTGATGGTCTGCCAGTTATTCCAGACCTCGGCGTTGGAGGCCGACAGCTGACCACCGTTGGCAAAGGAGGTTTCCATCGCCGCGTAGCGATGCCGCTCGTAAACGGTGACGTCGAGGCCGCGCTTGGCCAGGGTATAGGCAGTGGTGATACCGGTGATGCCGCCGCCAATCACGGCGACGCGCTTGATAGCTTTTGTCATGACACACTCCAGAGGCGTCCAGGGTTAATTCCTGCCATAGCCGGCAGAAAGCACCCCTTCCGTATCTGGACCTGAGAGATTCACGGCGGTTTCAGGGCAACCGGCCGCTTGCTCCTTCGGTGTGCCGACTGACGCAGCGGTCGGCAGCTCTTCGGAAAGTATTCACATCAGCGGTCCTTTTGCCTGAGAGTTTCCGGGGCAGTTGCTCCTTCGGCGCCGAGGGCACGGTGTGCGACTCGATCTCTCCCGCTGACACGTCCGGTTCTGAAATGGACACCGGCTTGCTGCGCACAATAACAAATATCGCCGGATGGCAACACAGGAAGTTTCCGAAGTCAGTGGTGGACCCTTCCAGTCCCCATACCCCGCACCAACCTGGCCCCAACGCCCCACAACGGTGCACCTGTTCGGCCCGCAGGCCGGCGCCTGTTTCGGACCATACGGGCTTTATGCCTGCAATTCAGTGGCTTGAAGGTTGTGGCATGAAACTTGGAACCAACCAAGTACGCAGCGAGACGTCGGTTAAACGAACCACTTATCAAAGCGCGACAATCTGACCAAGAGGTCAACTAGGGTTCAGGCCTGCCGCCACAGCGTGCACAGGTGACTGGTCCGAGAGTTGACGACCTTTTCCAAGGTTACACGGCGGGACAAAAGCCCGGGAGGATCGTTCAGTGACTGACGCCTCTCGTTTTTGTACAACCCGACCTCAGAGGAAAAGGTTATGCCCGCAACCGCAGCTCCCCTCTATGACGATCTGATTCCCGGCGGATCCCACTGGTCTTTCATCATGCGCCGCGGCCATATCCTGCGCCTGATCGATGAGACCGGCGGCACCAACGTCGGCATGCTGATGTACAACCCCGAGAACCCCCTCGAGCGGTACAACATGCCGGACACCCTCAAGAACCAGCATACCTTCCGCCTCACCAGGGGCCATGTGCTGCTGTCGGACATGGGACGGGTGTTCGCGTCCATCGTTCGCGACGACCTGGGCTGGCATGACACCGTCTGCGGCACCTGCAACGCCGCCATGGTGGAACAGCGCTGGGGCCGCAAGACCTACCAGGAAGCCCATAACCACTACCACCGCAACGGCTTCTCCAGCTTTCTCAACGAGCTGGCCAAGTACGGCCTGGGCAAGAAGGACCTGACCGCCAACCTGAACTGGTTCAGTCGGGTCAGTACCGATGACGACGGCAACATGAGCTATGTGAGTGACCACTCACACGCCGGCGCCACCGTCGATCTGCGCTTCGAGATGGACACCATCGTGGTGCTGCATACCTGCCCGCACCCGCTCGATCCGGCCGCGGAATACCCCAGTCACCCGCTGCGCTACCAGATCTTCCGGGCGGCGCCGGTCACCGAGGCCGACCCCTGCCGGATCTCGTCACCGGAGGCCACCCGCGCCTTCGCCAATACCGCCCTGTACCACCTGTTCCAGTAACGGAGGCCGGAGATGATCAAGCAAAGCGCATTGAAACCCGAACACGCCGCCTTCCGCGAAACCGTACCGGCGGGCGAGTATTTCCTGAAAGTGGTGAAGGCCGGCGAAACCCTCCGCATTCTGGACCTGGAGGGCAACCAGGCCGCCGACACCCTGTTCTACAACGCCCACAACCCCACCGAGCGCTACAGCGCCGTGGACACCATCCGCGAGCAGGGCAACGTCTACCTGACCGCGGGCTCCAGGCTGATGTCCAGCGAGAACAATGTGATGCTGGAGATCACCGCCGACACCTGCGGCCGCCACGACACCCTCGGCGGCGCTTGCGCGGCGGAAAGCAACACCACCCGCTACGCCCTGGAGAAAAAGTGCATGCACGCCTGCCGCGACAGCTGGCTGGTGGCGGTCACCGAGCATGACGAACTGGGCATGAGCAAACGCGACATCACCCACAACATCAACTTTTTCATGAACGTGCCGGTGACCGCGGAGGGCGGCCTCACCTTTGCCGACGGCATCTCCGACGCCGGCAAGTACGTGGAGCTGGAAGCGAAGATGGACGTGCTGGTGATGATTTCCAACTGCCCGCAGCTGAACAACCCCTGCAACGGCTGGAACCCCACGCCGATCGAGGTGCTGGTATGGAGCTGAAGGGCGGGTTCGGCAAAGCCGGCTTCGACAAGGTCCTGATCGCCAACCGGGGTGCCATCGCCTGCCGGGTCATCCGCACCCTGAGGCAGATGGGCGTGGGGTCGGTGGCGGTCTACGGTGAGGCGGATGCCGATTCCCTGCACGTGCGCCAGGCCGATGAGGCCTGGTCGCTGGGTGACGGTCCGGCGGCGGCCACCTACCTGGACCAGGACAAGCTGTTCGAGGTGGTTCGCAAGAGCGGGGCCGGCGCCATCCATCCCGGTTACGGCTTTCTCAGCGAGAACGCCGGGTTTGCCCGGCGCTGTGAGGCCGAGGGCGTGGTGTTTCTCGGCCCCACCCCTGAGCAGATGGAGCAGTTCGGCCTCAAGCACACCGCCCGGGCCCTGGCCGAAAATGCAGGCGTACCGCTGCTGCCCGGCACCGGCCTGCTGACGGATCTGGACGAGGCGCTGGCGGCGGCCGGGCGCATCGGCTACCCGGTGATGCTGAAAAGCACCGCCGGCGGTGGCGGCATCGGCATGTCCCGCAACTACGGCCCGGACGACCTGAGGCGCAGCTTTGCCTCGGTGCAGCGCCTGAGCCAGAACAACTTCAGCAACAGCGGCGTGTTCCTGGAAAAGTTCGTGGAGCATGCCCGCCATATCGAGGTACAGCTGTTCGGCGACGGTCAGGGCCAGGTGCTGGCCCTCGGCGAGCGGGACTGTTCGGCCCAGCGCCGTAACCAGAAAGTGATCGAGGAGGCCCCGGCCCCCGGCCTTAGCGCGGGGGTTCGTGCCCGCATGCACGCCACTGCCCGCCAGCTCGGCGAGAGCATCGGCTACCGCAGTGCCGGTACCGTGGAGTTCATCTACGACCCGGACACCACCGAGTTCTATTTCCTGGAAGTGAACACCCGCTTACAGGTGGAGCATGGTGTCACGGAGGAGGTCTACGGCGTGGACCTGGTGCGCTGGATGGTGGCGCTGGGCGCCGGCACCCTGCCGGACCTGGCACAGATCGGCAGCGCCCTGGCCCCCTCCGGCCACGCCATCCAGGCCCGGATCTATGCCGAGGACCCCAACAAGGACTTCCAGCCCGGTGCCGGCCTGCTCACCAACGTGGCCTGGCCTGACCGCAAGGGCCTGCGGGTTGATACCTGGATCCAGCCGGGCACCGAAGTGTCGCCGCTGTACGACCCCATGCTCGCCAAGGTCATCGTCCATGCCGGCGACCGGGAATCGGCCCGCCAGGCGTTGATGCAGGCGCTAGATGACAGCCAGCTCTACGGCATCGAAACCAACCTCCGGTATGTGCGCCAGGTGCTGGCCGACCCCAGCTTTGCCGAGGCCCGGCTGTTTACCCGCAGCCTCAACGAATTCGACTACCGGCCCGCCACCGTCGATGTGCTCAGCGGCGGCACCCTCACCACCATCCAGGACTACCCGGGCCGCATTGGCTACTGGGAAGTCGGCGTACCGCCCTCCGGGCCGTTCGACAGTTACTCCTTCCGGCTCGGCAACCGGCTGCTGGGCAACGCCGAGGATGCCCCGGGACTGGAGATCACCCTCAAGGGGCCGGTGCTCAGCTTCAACCGCGCCACCCAGATCGTTCTCACCGGGGCCGCGCTGGACGCCACCCTGGACGACGAGCCGGTGGCCTTCTGGCAGGTGATCGACGTGCCCGCCGGCGCCACCCTGAAACTGGGCGCCACCACCGCCGACGGCGCCCGGGCCTATGTGCTCTTCCGGGGCGGCCTGGACTGCCCGGCGTACCTGACCTCCTGCAGCACCTTCACCCTGGGCCAGTTCGGCGGTCACTGCGGCCGCGCCCTGCGGGCCGGCGACGTGCTGGCGCTGGCGGAAGCCGAACCGGTGCCCCCCAAGGCCCTGCCCGCCGAGCTGAAACCGGCCATCGGCAAGACCTGGCAGCTGCACGTCACCTATGGCCCCCACGGTGCTCCGGACTATTTCACCGACGCCGACATAGAGACCTTTTTCGCCAGCGACTGGGAGATCCACTACAACTCCAGCCGCACCGGGGTCCGACTGATCGGCCCCAAACCGGAATGGGCCCGCAGCGACGGCGGCGAAGCCGGCATGCACCCCTCCAATATCCACGACAACGCCTACGCCGTGGGCACGGTGGACTTCACCGGTGACATGCCGGTGATCCTGGGCCCGGACGGCCCCAGCCTGGGGGGCTTCGTGTGCCCGGTGACGGTGATCAGCGCCGATCTGTGGAAACTGGGCCAGCTCAAGGCCGGCGACAAGGTCCGCTTCGTGCCGGTGAGCCAGGACCAGGCGGTGGCACTGCGCCAGGCCCTGGACGAGTCGGTCGCCACCTTGACCGCGGCCGGCTGCCGGAACTCATCCATCCAGCCCGTCAGACCCACGACGCCGATTCTGGCGACGCTGGGCACCGATGAGCATGAGACCGGCGTGGTCTACCGGGCCGCCGGCGACAACTATGTGCTGGTGGAATACGGTCCCATGGAGCTGGACATCCGCCTGCGCTTCCGCGCCCATGCGCTGATGCTCTGGCTGCGGGAGCGCGACCACCCGGCCATTCTGGAGCTGACCCCCGGCATCCGCTCCCTGCAGGTGCACTACGACAGCCGGCGCCTGGGCCAGGGCGAGTTGATCGCGCTGCTGACCGACGCGGAAAAGGAACTGGAACAGCAGCCGGAGTGGGACGTGCCGGCCCGCATCGTGCACCTGCCGCTGTCCTGGGACGACGAGGCCTGCCACACCGCCATCGCCAAATACATGCAGTCGGTGCGCAAGGACGCGCCCTGGTGCCCCAGCAACCTGGAATTCATCCGCCGCATCAACGGCCTGGCCAGCATCGATGAGGTGAAAAAGACCGTATTCGAGGCCAGCTACCTGGTCATGGGCCTCGGCGACGTCTACCTGGGGGCGCCGGTGGCCACGCCGCTGGACCCCCGCCACCGCCTGGTGACCACCAAGTACAACCCGGCCCGCACCTGGACGGCGGAGAACTCGGTGGGCATCGGCGGCGCCTACCTGTGTATCTACGGCATGGAGGGGCCCGGCGGCTACCAGTTTGTCGGCCGCACCCTGCAGATGTGGAACCGCTACCGCACCACCGAGTTCTTCGAGCCCGGCAAGCCCTGGCTGCTGCGGTTCTTCGACCAGGTGCGCTTCTACGAAGTGAGCGCTGACGAACTGCGCCGGATCCGGCGGGATTTCCCCAACGGCGACTACCCCATCAAGGTCGAGGAGACCCGCTTCAACCTGAAGGACTACGAGCGCTTCCTGGCCGACAACCACCGTGAAATCGAGACGTTCACCGCCAGGCGCAAACAGGCCTTTGACGAGGAGCTGCAGCGCTGGATCGAGTCCGGCCAGATCAACTTCAGCTCCGAGGCGCCACTGGAGGACACCGGCGGCGATGACATGACCGAGCTGCCCGCCGGCCAGCACGCGGTGGAAAGCCACGTCGCCGGCAACCTCTGGCAATGCCTGGTGAAGCCGGGCGACGAGATCCAGGCCCAGCGCCCGGTGGCGGTGGTGGAGTCGATGAAGATGGAGATCGAACTGCTCAGCCCGGTCAGCGGGCGGGTGGTGGAGATCCGCCGCGAGGCGGGCCAGGCGGTGTCGCCGGGCACGCCCGTGGTGATAGTGGAAGAACAACACTGAGACGCCAACAACCGAGACTTCAACGAACGGGTTTTTACCCGAGGAGAGTCAACATGAAAGCAAAAAACGTGATTCAGCAACTGGGCGCAGGCCTGCTGGCAGCCACCCTTTCCGCGGGTGCCCTGGCCCAGCAGAAGGACTCCTTCACCTTCGCCTGGACCATCTACGTAGGCTGGATGCCGTGGCAGTATGCAGAGGACAGCGGCATCATGAAGAAGTGGGCCGACAAGTACGACATCGAGGTGGATATCGTGCAGGTCAACGACTACATCGAGTCCATCAACCAGTACACCGCCGGCCAGTTTGATGGGGTGGTGGCCACCAGCATGGACGGCCTCTCGATTCCCGCCGCCTCCGGCATCGACACCACGGCCCTGATCGTGGGGGACTATTCCGACGGCAATGACGGCCTGGTATCCAAGGACGCCGACGGCATAGCGGAGCTGAAGGGTGAGACGGTGCACCTGGTGGAGCTGTCGGTATCCCATTACCTGCTGGTGCGGGCGCTGGACTCGGTGGGTCTGGAGGAGCGGGACATCAACGTCGTCAATATTTCCGACGCCGACCTGGTGTCCGCTTTTCTGACCGATGACGTCCGCACGGTTGTGACCTGGAATCCGCTGCTCGGCGAAGTGAAGGACTATCCCGGCGCCACCGAGCTCTTCGATTCCAGCCAGGTTCCCGGCCATATCAAGGATCTGGCCCTGGTGAACACCGAGGTGCTGGAGGCCAACCCTGAGCTGGGCAAGGCACTGACTGGCGCCTGGTACGAAGTGATGACCATCCTCCGCTCTGACACCGAACAGGGGCGTGAGGCCCGCGCCCAGCTGGGCCAGGCCTCCGGTACCGATCGCGAGGGCTATGAGGCCCAGCTTGCCGCCACCCGCATGTTCTGGGAACCCGCCAGTGCGGTCGAGTTCATCAACAGCGATCAGGCCATGCAGGCTATGGACAGCGTCCGTCAGTTCTCGTTCGACAAGGGTCTGCTGGGCCAGGGCGCCATGAGCCCCGACTTTGTCGGCATCGAGTTCCCGGATGGCACCGTGATGGGTGATGAGGGCAACGTCCGCTTCCGCTTCAGTGATACCTACATGCAGATGGCAGCCGACGGCAAGCTGTAACACCGACGGCTGCCGGCAATCGATGGGAGAGCTACATGCGCCTGATCAATCGTCGCCCGAGCCGGGCCACGGCCCTGCTGTTGGGGCTCGTACCCTTCCTGGCGCTGGTACTGGTATACGGCATGGCCTCCCAGGAGCGCCTGGCTGAAAATCCCAATGACAAGCTGCTGCCGGGCCTTGAGCAGATGAGCAGCGCGGTCAACCGCATGGCCTTCCAGGAAGACCGCCGCAGCGGCGAGTACCTGATGTGGCAGGACACCGCCGCCAGCCTCCAGCGCCTGGGCATCGGCATCGGCATCGCCGCGGCCCTGGCGCTGGCGGTGGGGCTGGTGAACGGGGTGCTGCCGATGGCCCGGGCTGGGCTGGCACCGCTGGTGTCGGCACTGTCGATGATCCCGCCGCTGGCGATCCTGCCTATCCTGTTCATCGTGTTCGGCCTGGGCGAGCTGTCCAAGGTGATGCTGATCGTGTTCGGCACCGCGCCCATCATGATGCGGGACGTGGCCCAGCGGGTGCGGGAGCTGCCCCAGGAGCAGCTGATCAAGATCCAGACTCTGGGGGCCAATTCCTGGCAGGTGGTGACCCGCATGGCGCTGCCCCAGGTGCTGCCGCGGCTGATCGACGCCGTCCGCCTGGGGCTGGGGCCCGCCTGGCTGTTCCTGATCGCGGCCGAGGCCATCGCCTCCGAGGAGGGTCTTGGCTACCGGATCTTCCTGGTGCGCCGCTACCTGGCCATGGACGTGATCCTGCCCTACGTGCTCTGGATTACCCTGCTCGCCATTGTCATCGACCAGTTGCTGAGGCTCGCCAACCGCCGGCTCTTCCCCTGGTACAACGCGGGGGGCCACTGATGAGCTTCATTACCGTCAACAAACTCTGGAAACAGTACGGCGGCGCGGTGGTGCTGGAGAACCTCAACCTGCAGGTCCGTCAGGGGGAGTTCTGCACCCTGGTAGGCGCTTCCGGCTGCGGCAAATCCACCTTCCTGAAAATGCTGCTGGGCCAGGAACAGCCCAGCCGCGGTGAGCTGACCCTGGAGGGCGAGGCCTTTCCTGCCGAGCCGGACCGCAACCGCGGCATCGTGTTCCAGCGCTACTCGGTGTTTCCCCACCTGACGGTGCGGGAAAACGTGCTGATGGGGCTGGAGCTGGAGCAGAAGCCCTTCCTGGGCCGGTTGTTCGGCCGGGCCCGCCGGGACGCCCTTGCCAGGGTGGACGCCATGATCGACGCCGTCGGCCTCGGCCACGCCCGCGACAAGTGGCCCCACGAGCTGTCCGGCGGTATGCAGCAACGTTTGGCCATCGCCCAGTCCTTCATCATGCGGCCCCGGGTACTTCTGCTGGACGAGCCTTTCGGCGCGCTCGACCCGGGCATCCGGGGCGACATGCACGAACTAATTCTCAAGCTCTGGCGGGACACCGGCACCACCATTTTCATGGTCACCCACGATCTGCAGGAGGGTTTCTACCTGGGTACCCGCCTGCTGGTGTTCGACAAGGTCCGCAACGACCCGCAGCAGCCGGAGGCCTACGGCGCCACCATCACCTACGACCTGCCCATCGGCGAGACCAGCCGCAAGGTCTTCGAATCCATTGAATCCTCCGTGTCGGCAACGGCGCGCAATCTGTCAGCGTGAGGTTCCCGTGAAAGCGACCCCCATCAATCTCGATATTCCTGCCCTGCACCAGGCCTACCGCAGCAGGAGCCTGACACCCGCCGATGTCATCTCCCACGTGCTGGAACGGGCCCGGCACTACGACGACCACAATATCTGGATTCACCTGGCCACCGCCGAGGAACTGGCCCCCTATCTGGAGGGCTTGCGGCGCCGCAGCCCCGAGGAATTGCCACTGTACGGTGTGCCCTTCGCGGTGAAGGACAATATCGATGTGGCCGGCATGGCCACCACCGCCGGCTGCGAGGCTTTCCGCTACCAGCCACCCGAGCATGCGGCGGTGGTCCAGGCGCTGGTGGATGCCGGTGCCATTCCCATCGGCAAGACCAACCTGGACCAGTTCGCCACCGGCCTGGTGGGCACCCGCTCACCGGAACCCTGGGGGCCCTGCCGCAACAGTTTCGATCCCGACTACATCTCCGGCGGCTCGTCATCCGGCTCCGCGGTTGCCACCGCCCTGGGACTGGTGAGCTTTGCCCTGGGCACGGATACCGCCGGCTCCGGCCGGGTGCCGGCGGCCTTCAACAATCTGATCGGTCTCAAGCCCAGCCTGGGCCGGATCAGTGTCCGCGGCGTGGTGCCGGCCTGCCAGAGCCTGGACTGCGTCTCCATCTTCGCCCGCTCGGCGGCCCAGGCCGCCACCCTGCTGGCGGTGGCTTCGGCCCGTGATCCGCAGGACCCGTGGCAACGCCCGCTGCCGGTCGGGCAACGGCCGTTACCGCAACACTTCCGGTTCGGTGTGCCACGCCAGGCGCAGCTGGAATTCGATGGCGATGGGGCCTGCCAGCGGCTGTTCGAGCAGTCGGTGGCGGCGCTTGCCGAGCTGGGCGGAACCCCGGTGGAGGTGGACTTCCAGCCCTTCAGCGATGCCGCCAGGCTGCTCTACGAAGGGCCCTGGGTGGCGGAACGCTACCTGGCCACCAGCCCGCTGATCCAG
>NZ_JAWVZL010000073.1:0-15407 GCF_033722195.1 Marinobacter sp. | reverse complement strand
CATAGCCACGTCAACATCAGAGATATCAAAGGATCCATCAGACATGCCATCACTTCAGGACCAGCTACTGAAAGCGGGACTTGCCGACGAAAAAAAGGCCAAAGCCCTCAAAAAGGAAAAGCATAAACAGCGCAAACAGCAGCCCAAGGGTGCCACTGAGGTGAACGAAACCCAGCTGCGAGCCCAGCAGGCTCGGGCGGAAAAGGCCGAGCGGGACCGCCAGCTAAACCAGAAGCGCCACGAAGAGGCCCAGCGCAAGGCTATACAGGCCCAGATCCGGCAACTGGTGGCTGCCAACCGCCTCGACCGGAAACGTGGCGAAACTGCCTACCAGTTTGTTCACGACAAAAAGATAAAAAAGATCTTCGTGGACGAAACCATGATTGACCAGCTCTCCCGTGGACGTCTGGCGGTGGTCTTTGTGAATGAGGGTTACGAGCTTGTTGCTGAAGGCGTTGCCCGGAAAATCATGGAGCGGGATGCAAGCGCAGTGGTGGTGCTGCATGAGCGCAAGAAGGACGATTCGGCGTCTGATGACCCTTACGCGGACTACCAGATACCTGATGATCTGATGTGGTAAAGGAGGGCGTCAAACCTCTCTACTCCGAACCATGTAGACAAAAAACCCCGCACGAGGCGGGGTCTTCTGTTTGAATATGGCGCGGCTGGGAGGATTCGAACCTCCGACCGCCTGGTTCGTAGCCAGGTACTCTATCCAGCTGAGCTACAGCCGCGCATCAGTCATTACTAAACACGTTTGGTCGGACTTCCGACCGCCTGGTTCGTAGCCAGGTACTTTATCCAGCCGGCCGGCGCTCCGGGGAGCTACAACCGCGCATCTGTTCTCAATGTCTCCGCAGAGAAAATGGCGGAGAGGGAGGGATTCGAACCCTCGATACGCGCAATGCGTATGGCTCCTTAGCAGGGAGCTGGTTTCAGCCACTCACCCACCTCTCCTTGAGAACGCGGCGTATAGTACCATAATTTTTCTGTTTTCATAGGCTTGACTCCGGGTTTTTCAGGTGCGATTAGCCCGGTGCCAAAAAAAAGCCCGCACTATCAGCGGGCCTTTTCAGATCCTCAGCTGTTGCCGGGCTCCGGCCCATCCGAGTCCGACGACTTCTCGCTCTGGATGCGCTGGTAGATTTCTTCCCGATGAACGGCCACTTCTTTGGGTGCGTTCACACCGATGCGTACCTGGTTTCCTTTTACCCCCAGGACGGTCACGGTCACTTCGTCACCAACCATCAGGGTTTCGCCGACGCGGCGGGTCAAGATCAACATGTCCGTTACTCCCTTTTTAGAGCTACCTGTTCCGACTAAGTGTATTCGGTCACTGCATTTATAGTGGGACCACGCCAATCCTTTAATCGGCACTTACTCCGATCCTGATGACCAGGAATGGTTCCCTTGTTACCGAGATCCGGACGGATTGACAGCCTGCCTGCCGCTCAGACCTCGCCCTCGGGCTTGTGCAATTCAAACGCGCTGTGGAGCGCCCGAACCGCCAGCTCAAGATACTTCTCGTCGATCACCACAGAGATCTTGATCTCAGAGGTGGAGATCATCTGAATATTGATGCCTTCATCCGACAGTGCCGCAAACATCTTGGTGGCGACACCGGCGTGGGACCGCATGCCGACACCGACGATGCTGACCTTGGCGATCTTGCTGTCGCTGCTGACCTGCCTGGCACCCAGCTCTTCGGATACGCGGGCCAGGATCTCCCGGGCGCGGTTGAAATCGTTACGGTGGACGGTGAAGGTGAAGTCGGTGCGGTTATCGGCGCCGACGTTCTGCACGATCATGTCCACTTCGATGTTGGCATCGCTGACCGGCTTAAGGATACGAAGCGCACTGCCAGGTGTATCAGGTACACCTGAGATGGTCAGTTTGGCCTCATCACGATTAAAAGCTATGCCGGAAACGACCGGTTGTTCCATGACGTTGTCATCCTCAAGAGTAATCAGGGTACCTTCGCCTTCATCAAAGCTGGAAAGCACCCGCAGCGGTACGTTGTACTTGCCTGCGAATTCCACGGCCCGGATCTGCAGCACCTTGGAGCCGAGACTGGCCATCTCGAGCATCTCCTCGAAGGTGATGCGGTCCAGCCTGCGGGCGCTGTCCACCACCCGCGGATCGGTGGTGTAGACGCCGTCCACGTCGGTATAGATCTGGCATTCATCGGCCTTGAGTGCCGCCGCCAGGGCCACCGCCGTGGTGTCCGAGCCACCCCTGCCCAGGGTGGTGATATTGCCGTCCTCGTCGATACCCTGGAAACCGGCCACCACCACTACCCGGCCCGCCGCCAGATCTTCCCGCATGCGCTGCTCGTCGATCTGGCGAATCCGTGCCTTCGTATGGGCGCTGTCGGTCAGGATCCGCACCTGGGAACCGGTGTAGGACCGGGCATCGCACTGGCGCTTCTGCAGGGCCATGGACAGCAGTGCAATGGTGACCTGCTCGCCGGTGGACACCAGCACATCCAGCTCCCGCGGCGTGGGCTCCTCCATGATCGCCTTGGCCAGACCGATCAACCGGTTGGTCTCGCCACTCATGGCGGAGACCACCACGACCACGTCGTGGCCTTCCTTGCGGAAGCGGCAGACCTTGTCCGCCACTGCTTCGATCCGGTCCGTGGAGCCGACCGAGGTACCGCCAAATTTCTGAACCAACAATGCCATTTTCTTCCCACACTCCAAACGGGGTCAGCCAGCCGGACCACCAGCCAAAACGGCGGGATTATAATCCCGCCTTGGTGTTAACAACAAAAACTTTCAGGCAGTTGCCTCGGCCACCCAGCCGGGCACGCCGGCCAGGGCATCCGCCAGGCGGGACGGATCGTTGCCGCCGCCCTGGGCCATGTCCGGGCGACCACCGCCCTTGCCGTCAACCTGGGCCGCCAGATGCTTCATCAGATCACCGGCCTTGACCCGGTTCGTGGCGGTCTTGGTCACGCCGGCCACCAGGGTCACCTTGCCATCCTCGACACTGGCCAGCACCACCACGCCATCACCGAGCTTGTTCTTGAGCTGGTCGGCGGTATCCATCAGGGCCTTGCGATCGGCACCGGGCAGCTCGGAGGCCACCACTTTCAGGCCATTGACCTCGACCGCGGATGACGCCAGATCGGTACCGGCGGAGCTGGCCAGCTTCTGCTTCATCTGCTCCAGTTCCTTTTCCATCTGCCGGTTCCGCTCCGCCAGGCTCTGGACCCGGTCGATCACGGTGTCGCGGCTGCCTTTCACCAGTGCCGCCACTTCCCGCAGCGCCCGGTCGTTCTGCTCGATCCAGCGCAGCGCGCCCTCGCCGGTGACCGCTTCGATGCGACGGACACCGGAGGAGATACCGCTCTCGGCGGTGATCTTGAGCACGCCGATGTCGCCGGTGCGGGACACGTGGGTGCCGCCGCAGAGTTCAACGGAATAGTTATCGGTGCCCATGCTCAGCACCCGCACGGTGTCGCCGTACTTCTCACCGAACAGCGCCATGGCGCCTTTTTTCTGAGCCTGTTCCATATCGGTCAGTTCGGTGGCCACCGGGGTGTTGGCCCGGATCTGCTCGTTGACCTGGCGCTCGATCTCCCGCAACTGCTCGGCGGAGACCGGCTCGAAGTGGGAAAAATCGAACCGCAGCTTGTCGGGATCCACCAGCGAGCCCTTCTGGGTCACGTGCTCGCCCAGCACCTTGCGCAGGGCGGCGTGCAGCAGGTGAGTCGCGGAATGGTTGAGGGCCGTAGCCTGACGGCGGGCGTGATCGATGCGGGCATCCACCTCAAGACCGGGGAACAGCTCACCCTCCACCAGCGTGCCGATGTGCAGGTGGTGCTTGCCTTCCTTGCGGGTGTCGTTGACCTTGAAGCGGCCACCGCTCCAGGTCAGCAGGCCGGTATCCCCTACCTGACCGCCGGATTCGGCATAGAAGGGGGTACGCTCCAGCACCACCACGGCCTCATCACCAGCCTCGGCGGTCTTTTCCTCGCCACCCACCAGCACGGTGTGGATCTTCTCGTGACCATCGATGTGCTCGTAGCCGGTGAACTCGGTACTGCCCTCCAGCTTCAGGCCGGCGTTGTAGTCGATGCCGAACTTGCTGGCGGCCCGGGCACGCTCACGCTGGCTCTCCATGGCCTTCTCATAGCCCTCGTAGTCCAGGGTCAGGCCCCGCTCCCGGGCGATGTCATTGGTCAGGTCCACCGGGAAGCCGTAGGTGTCGTACAGGGTGAAGATGGTCTCGCCCGGGATCTCGCTGCCCTTGAGGCTGGCGATGTCCTGCTCCAGCAGGCGCAGGCCCTTGTCCAGGGTCTTGGCGAACTGCTCTTCCTCCTGCTGCAGGACCCGCTCGATCTGTGCCCGCGCCCTCACCAGCTCGGGGAAGGCGTCCCCCATCAACTCCACCAGCGCGCCGGTGAGGCGATAGAAGAAGGGCTCGGCGGCACCCAGTTTGTTGCCGTGACGGGCCGCGCGCCGGATGATGCGGCGCAGTACGAAACCGCGCCCCTCATTGGAGGGCATCACGCCATCGGCGATCAGGAAGGCGCAGGAGCGGATGTGGTCCGCCACGACCCGCAGCGAGGCCTCGGTGGTAGCGACACCACCGAGAATGCCGGAGGCGGCTTTCAGCAGGTCCTGGAACAGGTCGATCTCGTAGTTGCTGTGCACACCCTGCAAGACCGCGGTGATGCGCTCCAGGCCCATGCCGGTGTCCACTGAAGGCTTGGGCAGCGGTTGCATTTCACCGTCCACGGTGCGGTTGAACTGCATAAACACCACGTTCCAGATCTCGATATAGCGGTCGCCATCTTCCTCGGGGCTGCCCGGGGGGCCGCCCGCCACGTCGGGGCCATGGTCGTAGAAGATCTCGGTGCAGGGGCCGCAGGGGCCGGTGTCACCCATCTGCCAGAAGTTGTCGGAGGCGTAGGGGGCACCCTTGTTGTCGCCAATGCGCACGATGCGCTCGGCGGGCACACCGATCTCCGAGTTCCAGATGTTGAAGGCTTCGTCATCCGAGGCGTAGACGGTGATCCAGAGCTTTTCCTTGGGCAGGTTCAGCCACTGCTCGCCGGTGAGGAAGGTCCAGGCGTACTGGATGGCCTCACGCTTGAAATAGTCGCCGAAGCTGAAGTTGCCCAGCATCTCGAAGAAGGTGTGGTGGCGGGCGGTGTAACCGACGTTCTCCAGGTCGTTGTGCTTGCCGCCGGCGCGGACGCATTTCTGGGTCGAGGTTGCGCGGCTGTAGTCCCGTAGCTCACGGCCGAGGAACACATCCTTGAACTGGTTCATGCCGGCGTTGGTGAACAGCAGTGTCGGGTCATCGGCAGGCACCAGCGAGCTGCTGGGCACCACGGTGTGGCCCTGCTGTTTGAAGTATTCCAGAAACGCCTGTCGCAACTCTGCGGTTTTCATAGCGGTTTTCACAACCCCGTGCTGATGGAACGAGCAATCAACCCATAGTGTATCCGGATCGCAGCGAAAACAGTGATCGGCAAAACCCGAAGCCAGCGCTGCGCGAAGCCGGTACTCTAGCATAGGCCGCGGGATGTAAAAACGAGAACGGTCCGTGCTTTAGCAAATCCGCAAGGCTCTGTGTGACGCGTCCGGAATGCTGCCGGCAAGCCTGCCCCTCCACCCGACCTCAAGGCCGCCGCAATCCACCGCGGGAATAGGCTATACTTGCGCCCCGCTTTTACCGAATCCCGCCCCGCGGGTGTTGTTGAACCATCACGTAATTGCTGCCGGAGCCGCTATGCCACGCCGTTTCCATGACCCGGATGAACTACTGGCACCCGCCACCCTGCTCAAGCGCCTGCTGGCGATGCTGTATGACGGCCTGATCTGCATCGCGGTGCTGCTGGTGACCACCTGGATCTACACCCTGATCGCTGCCTGGATCATCGGCTTCGACCGCTACGCGGCGCTGGCGGAGGCCGGCAAGCTGACAACCGACCCGCTTCTGACCTCGGTCCTGTTCATCACGCTGTATCTGTTCTTCGGCTATTTCTGGACCCGCACCGGCCAGACCCTGGGCATGCAGGTCTGGCGCATCCGGGTGGAGAATGCCAATGGCGTGTCCATCAGCTGGATGCAGGCACTGCTGCGTTTCATGATGGGCTGGATAAGCTGGCTCGCCCTGGGCCTGGGCTACTTCTGGATGCTTTGGGACAGCGAGCGCAGGACCTGGACCGACCGCTTCTCGGAAAGTCGCGTGGTGGCCGTACCCAAGACCTGAGATGCCACCGTCTCTTTACTTCAGGGCATAAATTGAGGGATCGCTTAAGAGGCTCCTGCTGCGGATGAAGGGCAAGGCGCACGGCGCGCAGCAAAGAATACATACCGTCTCGTAGGCGAGTTTGCGAGCACCGCGCAACGCCGCCCTTCGCCGCAGAAGGGGCCTATTCGGCGGTCCCTAGCCGGCGCGGCGCATCAGGGTGAAGCCCGCCACCGCACTGATGGCAATGGGCAACAGGATCGCCAGGATGGGGTTGAAGCCGAACACCAGGCTCATGGGTCCCAGCAGGTCCTGCATGTACTTGAACAGCAGGCCCACGATCAGCCCCGTAAACACCCGAAACCCCATGGTCACCGATCGCAGCGGACCGAAAATGAAGGAAATGGCCACCAACACCATCACCGCCGTACCCAGCGGCATCAGGGTTTTCTTCCAGAACGCCAGCCAGTAGGTGGCCGAACGCAGACCCTGCTGGTCCAGGTAGGACGCGTAGGTAAACAGGCCGGACATGGACAGATTCTCCGGTTTGACGATCAGCACGCTCAGCACATCCGGTGACAGCCCGCTGTCCCAACGCTGCTGGATGGCTGTTTCAAGCTCGGTGCCCTGCTCGCTGAGGCGGGTGGTGGTGACCGTCTGAAGCACCCAGTGATCGCCCTGATAGATCGCACGCTCGGCAAAGGTGGCCGACGCCAGCCAGCGATCCTCCCCATAGCGGAACAGCGAGACGCCGTAGAGTACGCCGTTTGGCTGGACCGCATTCAGGTGAATGAAGGTATCCCCCTCCCGGTGCCAGATCCCGGATGCCAGGGCGATGTTCTGGCCCGCTCCCAGGGCAACGGCTTTCTGGCTCTGGGCCATGCGCTCGGCCGGGGGCGCCACGTACTCACCGATCAGCACACCCACCAGCACAAAGGCCAGGGTGGGCTTCATCGCCGACCACACGATGCGGCGGATGGACACACCCGCCGCCCGGATCACCGTCAGCTCGGAGGCGCTGGCCATGGCGCCAAGACCCACCAGGCAACCCATAAAGGCCCCCAGCGGCAGGTAATCGTAGATCCGCCGCGGCAGGGTCATGAACACGTAGAGCAGCGCCTGCAGGGTCTGGTAATCGTTGCGGGCATCCTCCAGTTCCGCGATGAACGCGAAGATCAGATCCAGTGACAGCACCACCAGCATCACCAGCAGCATGGCGCCACCGACCGTGCGCATCACATAGTGATCGAGCTTACGCATCGGCACCCCCCGCCAGCCTTGGTCCCTCCCGCTGCAGCCGGCGTTTGCGCAGCCAGGCCGGCCCAAACATCAGCCACAGGGCCAGGGCCAGGAACAGCGCGTGAACCCACAGCATGCCCAGCCATTCCGGCACTTTCTGGTCCGCCAGGGCGTCACGGGCGACGATCAGCAGCCCCAGATAGAGGATGTAGAGCAGCATCGCCGGCAGCAGGTGGAAGAACCGTCCCTGGCGGGGGTTGACCCGGCTCAGGCGGACCGCCAGCAGGGTGACGATGGGCACGATCAGCGGCAGCGAGAAGCGCCAGTGCAGCAGGGCCCGGGCCTCCGGATCGCTGGAGTTCATCAGCTCGAGGGTGCTTATAGCCTCCTCCTCCCGGCGCTGGCTGGCGCTGCCGCCTTCCACCTTAAGGCCATAGGCCTCAAACCGGGTGGCGTCGAAATCCAGCTGGCCCGGCACACCCTGAAAACGGGTGCCTTCCTCCAGCACCAGAAAGCGGCTGCCGGTGGCCTCGTCGATGAACTGGGAACCGGTATCAGCCGAGATCAGGGTCAGGCCCTGGCCGTCGGGAGCGAACTCCGCAATAAAGACGCCCTGCAGCTCGCGCTTGTCGTCACTCAGAGCCTTGGTGTAGGTGACCCGACCACCACCGGCGAGATCCTGGAACCGCCCCGGCGCCAGCATCTCGAATTCGGTGGCCTGGCGCTGCTCGTTGAAGATGGCCTCCACCTGCTTCATGCCCCAGGGTGAAACGTAGAGACTCATGGCCGCCACCACCAGCATCACCAGCAGGCTGCCCACCAGGGTCTGGCCCAGCACCTGGCGCTCACTGACACCGCAGGCATAGAGCACGGTCATCTCGCTCTCCAGGTACATGCGGCCATAGGCCAGCAGGATGCCGATAAAGAAGCCCAGCGGCAGGATCAGCTCCAGGAAGCCGGGAAAACGGTAGGCCATGATCTGGAACAGCACATCACCGGATAGCTCACCGGCGGCCGCATCCGCCAGGTACTTGATGAAGCGCCCGCTCATGAACACCATCAACAGAATGCCGGACACCGCCAGCATGCTGATCATCACCTGTCGTGTGAGGTAGCGGAAAATGATGCTCAAAGCGATTCCGATCCGGTTGGCGAGTGGACGCGGCCACCCGGCTGGGTGGATGTGGCCGCTATTCTAAGTAACCTGCCGGGTGAATGACAGACCGCTCAGCGCTGCCATTCGGAGGAGCCTACCGCCAGCCCCGGCCAAGCCTTGATAAATAACGGCAGAACCATAATGCTATGGCGACCGTAGCCTCAAAACACCGGTGACCACAACCTGGTCCGCACCGGCCCCCATACCACAGATCAAGTCCGACAACCGGAGACACTATGAACGTGACCCTGAGCAGTAAATCCCCTGTCAGCATCAAGGCCGACTGTCTGGTGGTCGCCGCCCCCGACAAGGGCCAGTGGCCGGAATCCACGCGCCAGGTTGATGAGGCCCTGGGCGGGCTGTTGGGCGAACTGCACAAGGCCGGGGATATCTCAGGTAAGCTCGGTGCCACCCTGCTGGTGCCGGTCAGGGACCAGGCCTGGCAGCGCGTGCTGGTGGTGGGTGCCGGCGCCGACAGTGACCGCACTCCCGCCAACTTCCGCAAGCTGCTGGTGGCCGCCCTGGGCCAGCTCAAGGATGGCGCCGCCAAGCATGCAGTGATCACCCTGAGTGATCTTGCCACCAGCAACGTGGAAGGCACCGAGGCCAACCGTCTGAGCATGATCGGCCGAGTGATTGAAGACCAGCTCTACCGCTTCACCGGCTACAAGAGCGAGAAGGCACCCGAGCGCAAGCTCAACAAGATCACCGTGACCGCCTCCAGCACCGGCAAGGACCTCAAGAGCGCCCTGGAACTGGGCCTGGCCACGGGCCGCGGCATGAACCTCACCAAGGACCTGGGCAACACCCCGCCCAATGTCTGCCACCCCAGTTGGCTGGCGGAGCAGGCCGAGAAAATGGCCAAGGATCACGATGTCATCAAGACCGAGATCCTGGATGAGAAACAGATGAAAAAGCTGGGCATGAACACCCTGCTGTCGGTGTCCGCCGGCAGCGCCCAGCCGGCCCGGCTGATCGTGATGGAGTACCGTGGCGGCAAGTCCAAGGACAGGCCCCACGTGCTGGTGGGCAAGGGCATCACCTTCGACACCGGCGGCATCAGCCTCAAGCCCGGTGAGGGCATGGACGAGATGAAGTACGACATGGGCGGTGCCGCGGCGGTCTTCGGCGCCATGCAGGTAGTGGCCGAAACCAAACCCGCCATCAACGTGGTGGCGGTGGTTGCCGCCGCCGAGAACATGCCGGATGGCCAGGCTACCCGCCCCGGCGACATCGTCACCTCCATGTCCGGCCAGACCGTCGAGATCCTCAACACCGACGCCGAGGGCCGGCTGGTGCTGTGCGACGCCCTCACCTACGTGAAGAAATTCGATCCCGCCACGGTGGTGGATCTGGCCACCCTCACCGGCGCCTGCATCATCGCGCTCGGTCATCACGCCACCGGCCTGTTCAGCAACGACGACGCCCTGGCCGAGCAGATCACCGCCGCCGGCGAGCGGGCCTGCGACCGGGTCTGGCGTCTGCCAATCTGGGACGACTACCAGTCCCAGCTGGACAGCAACTTTGCCGACATGCAGAACATCGGCGGTCGTCCCGCCGGCTCCATCACGGCAGCCTGCTTCCTGTCCCGGTTCACCAAGGACTACCGCTGGGCCCATCTGGACATCGCCGGCACCGCCTGGCACTCCGGCAAGGCCAAGGGTTCCTCCGGCCGGCCGGTACCGCTGCTGGTGGATTACCTGATGTCCCATGTCGGCCAGTAACACCGGCGCCGGCGAGCGGTCCTACTGGTTCCACATCCTGGCCCAGAACACCCCGGCCGCCCGCAACCTTCACGCGGTGCGGCTGGCGGACAAGGCCTACCAGCAGGGGGATCGGGTCTGTATCGCCTGCGATTCGGTGCGCCAGGCCGAGGAGCTGGACGACCTGCTGTGGCAGTTCAGCCCCGAGGCCTTCATCCCCCACACCGTGGTGCCGGACTCGGCCACCGCCTGTCCCGACCCGGTGGGCATCCTGCTCTGCCAGCCGGTGGCCACGGAGTGGGACACGGTGATTATCCTGTCCGCCCAGCTGCCGGCGGACGCTGACCGTTTCCAGCGCCTGGCACTGGTGGCCCAGGATGACCCGGAGGTGCTGGCCCAGGCGCGCTCCCACTTTCGCCAGTTACGGGCACTGGGCATCGAGCCCCGGGTTCACGACCAGCGCAAGGCCCGCCGCTGAGGTTCGCCGCCGTGATGGCGAGCATGTATAATTGCCGCTCTCCAATTTCCAGAAATCCGATCCACCACCGGCGATTAGCAGACATCCCATGGAAAAAACCTACCAGCCAGAGAATATCGAACAGCAGTGGTACCAAGACTGGGAAGCCAAGGGCTATTTCCGGCCCTCGGGCGAGGGCGAATCCTTCAGCCAGATGATCCCGCCGCCCAATGTCACCGGCAGTCTGCACATGGGCCACGCCTTTCAGCACACCATCATGGACACCCTCACCCGCTTCAAGCGCATGCAGGGCCGCAACACTCTCTGGCAGGTGGGCACCGACCACGCCGGCATCGCCACCCAGATGGTGGTGGAGCGCAAGCTGGCGGCGGAGGAAGGCAAGAGCCGGCATGACCTGGGCCGGGATGAGTTCATCAACCGGATCTGGGACTGGAAGGCCCACTCCGGCGGCACCATCACCCGCCAGATGCGGCGCCTGGGTAACTCCGTGGACTGGGACCACGAACGCTTTACCATGGACGACGGCTTCTACCGGGCGGTGCAGGAAGTCTTCATCCGGCTCTACGACGAGGGCCTGATCTACCGCGGCAAACGGCTGGTAAACTGGGACCCGAAACTGCACACCGCCATTTCCGACCTGGAAGTGGAGAACAAGGAAGAGAAGGGCCATTTCTGGCACCTGCGCTACCCACTGGCGGATGGTGCCACCACCGCCGACGGCAAGGACTACCTGGTGGTGGCCACCACCCGTCCGGAAACCATGCTGGGGGATACCGCGGTGGCGGTGCATCCCGACGACGACCGCTACCGGCACCTGGTGGGCCAGCACGTCATGCTGCCGCTGGTGAACCGCCGCATTCCCATTGTGGCGGATGAGCACGCCGATCCCGAGAAAGGCAGCGGCTGCGTCAAGATCACCCCGGCCCACGATTTCAACGACTACGCCGTCGGCAAGCGCAACAACCTGCCCATGGTCAACGTCCTGACCCCGGATGCCAACATCCGGGCCGTGGCCGAAGTCTTCAACAGCGACGGCAGCGAGAACACCGAACTGGACGCCACCCTGCCGGAGGCCTACGCCGGCTCCAGCCGGGAGGACGCCCGCAAGGCCATAGTGGCAGACATGGAAGCCCAGGGCTTGCTGCATCAGGTGGAAGACCATGTGCTGAGCGTGCCCCGCGGCGACCGCTCCGGGCTGATCATCGAGCCCATGCTCACCGACCAGTGGTTCGCCGACGCCAAGACCCTGGCCAAGCCCGCCATCGAGGCGGTGGAGGATGGCCGCATCCAGTTCGTGCCCAAGCAGTACGAGAACATGTACTTCTCCTGGATGCGGGACATCCAGGACTGGTGCATTTCCCGCCAGCTCTGGTGGGGCCACCGTATCCCGGCCTGGTACGACGCCGACGGCAACATCTACGTGGGCCGCGACGAGACCTCGGTGCGGGCCAAGTACAAGCTGGCCCCGGACCTGCCCCTGAGCCAGGACGAAGATGTGCTGGACACCTGGTTCAGTTCCGCGCTCTGGACCTTCGGCACCCTGGGCTGGCCGGAAGACACCGAGCGCCTGCGCAGCTTCCATCCCACCGATGTGCTGGTGACCGGTTTCGACATCATCTTCTTCTGGGTGGCCCGGATGATCATGATGACCATGCACTTCATGAAGAACGAGGACGGCACGCCCCAGGTGCCCTTCAAGACGGTTTACGTCACCGGCCTGATCCGGGACGAGCACGGCGACAAGATGTCCAAGTCCAAGGGCAACGTGCTGGACCCGCTGGACATGATCGATGGCATCAGCCTCGACGATCTGCTGGAAAAGCGCACCGGCAACCTGATGCAGCCGCAGCTGGCCAAGAAGATCGGCAAGCGCACCGAGAAAGAATTCCCCGAGGGCATCGCCCCCCACGGCACCGACGCCCTGCGCTTCACCCTGGCGGCCATGGCCACCACCGGTCGGGACATCAACTGGGACATGAAGCGCCTGGAAGGCTACCGCAACTTCTGCAACAAGCTCTGGAACGCCGCCCGCTACGTGCTGATGAACACCGAGGGCGAGGATTGCGGCACCGGCGGCGAAGCGGTCAGTCTGTCCCTTGCGGACCGCTGGATCATCAGCGAGCTGCAGCGTTGCGAGCAAGACGTGATCCGCCACCTGGACCAGTATCGCTTCGACCTGGCCGCGTACGCCCTCTACGAGTTCATCTGGAACGAGTACTGCGACTGGTACCTGGAACTCTCCAAGCCGGTGCTGAACGACGACAGCGCCAGCGATGAGGCCAAGCGGGGCACCCGCCGCACCCTGGTACGGGTGCTGGAGGCGGTGCTGCGGCTTGCCCACCCCATCATGCCGTTCATCACCGAAGAAATCTGGCAGCGGATCGCGCCCCTGGCCGGTCGCCAGGGCGACAGCATCATGCTGCAACCCTACCCGGTTCCGGACGCCGGGCGGGAGGACAGCAAGGCCAGCGCCGACATCCAGTGGGTGAAAGGCGTCATTGAAGCTGTGCGTAACATCCGCGGCGAAATGAACATCTCGCCGGCGAAGAAGATCCCGGTTCTGCTGCGGGGCGGAGACGCGCAGGACGAGCGCCGTCTGCAGGAAAACCACCAGTTCCTGAGTTCACTGGCCAAGCTGGAAAGCCTGCAATGGCTCGGTGAGCGGGATGCCCCCATGGCCGCCACCCAACTGGTGGGCGAGATGGAAGTGCTGGTACCCATGGCCGGCCTGATCGACAAGGACGCCGAACTGGCCCGCCTGGACAAGGAACTGGATCGCCTGGGCAAGGAGATCGCCCGGCTGGAAGCCAAGCTGGGCAACGAGAAGTTTACCGCCAAGGCCCCGGCCGACGTGGTGGCCAAGGAACAGGCCAGGCTGGACGAGGCCCAGGGCAGCCTGAGTCGTCTGAAAGGCCAGCGGGAAGCCATCGAGGCGATGTAGCCATGGCGACCGGCCTGAGCCAGGACCCGCCGCCGGCACCGGCCCTGCTGATACTGGGGGCCGGTGCCCTGGGCCGGCTCTGGGCCGGTTACCTGGGCTCCGAAGGGGTCGGCCTAGTGCCCCGCCGACCCGACCGTTCCGGGCTCTGCCGCTATCGGCTGCAGACCGCCGATGGCCATGTCAGGCCGATCGAGGCGCCATGGCACTGGCCGCATCCCGACCATCCCCCGACCCTGCTTCTGGTCACCACCAAGGCCCAGGATACCCTTCCCGCGCTGGCCGACCTGCTGGTGGAAATACCCGTCTCGGTACCGGTGGTGCTGTTCCAGAACGGCATGGGCAGCCAGCAGCTGGTGGCCCGCACCTACCCCGGAAGACCCATCCTGGCGGCCTCAACCACCGAGGGTGCCAATTGCCCGGATCCGGACACCGTGATTCACGCCGGCCACGGCGAAACCTGGGTCGGCCCGCTTACCGCCGCGGGCCAGGCCTGCAGCTCATGGGTGGTGGAGCGTCTGAAGGCCTCCGGCCTTGAGCTGCATGAGGAAGCCGACATCCAGGCCCGGCTGCTGCGCAAGGTCGCGGTCAACGCCGGCATCAACCCGTTTACCGCCCTGCTGGACTGCCGCAATGGCGACATACTTGGCCGGCCCTTCTACCGGAAGCACATCGACGAGCTCTGCCGGGAAATCGCCAAACTGATGGCGAGTCTGGGGCTGCCACAGGACCCGGAGGCCCTGCGCAACCAGATCGAGACGGTGGCCAGGCGCACTGCCGACAATACCTCCTCCATGCTCAGCGATGTCCGCAACCGGAGGCCCACAGAGATAGACTTCATCAACGGCTGGATCGCCGATCAGTGCGAGGCCCGCAATTTACCGGCGCCGGTGAACCGGATGCTGACAGAGCGGGTAAAAGCCATATCATCCACCCAGTAACGGGAGCATCACATGGGCAATCGCCTCTCCAAGATCTACACCAGAACCGGTGATGACGGCTCCACCGGTCTGGCCGACGGCAGCCGTATTGCCAAGAACGCCCAACGGGTCGACGCCATGGGTTCGGCAGACGAACTCAACTGCCACATCGGACTGTTGATCGAGGATCTGTCAACGGGAGACGAGCTGGTGCCCATGCTCAAACGCATCCAGCACCACCTGTTCGATCTGGGGGGTGAATTCGCCATTCCCGGCAGCCGGGTGATTGGCGAGAACCACATCAGCTGGCTCGAGGAGACCCTGGACAAGTACAACGAATTCCTGCCGCCGCTGAAGAACTTCATCCTGCCGGGCGGCTCCCGGGCCGCGGCCCAGTGCCATATGGCGCGGGCGGTGTGCCGGCGCGCGGAGCGAGTGGTGGTGGCCCTGGGCCACGAGGACTCCATCAACACCGCCTCAAGACACTACCTGAACCGGCTGTCGGATCTTCTGTTCGTGGTGGCCCGGGTATTGGCAAGACGGGACGGCGCCCAGGAAATCCTCTGGGAGCAGACCAGCGGCCAGTAGCCGCCGCCTGCTGCCGGTCAAGGTGGCGCCCTGACAGGCGCCACCTTGACCATTGCCGTCCTCAGTAGCGGAAGGCTTCCACCAGGCGCTGAAGGGACTTGGTCAGATCGGACATCTGACGGGAGGATTCCAGGGTTTCATCGGCGTTGCCGGCGGTTTCGTGACCCAGCACGCTGAT
>NZ_JAWVZL010000072.1:0-15535 GCF_033722195.1 Marinobacter sp. | reverse complement strand
CCGTTGAGCAGGGAGGTGTCAATGACAGCCCAGTCAAAATTCGAATGGTTCTCAAAGAGCGCCCACCAGGTCGAATTCTTGATCATGAAGTACTCAGTAGGGCTTGTGAGCTCATAACCGATTAAGCTGCTACTGCCAGTCACGAGTTGATAGCTTACGTCCTCGGTTTTCAGACCGTAGGTCACCGTAGTTGGCGCCAAAACACTATTGATCCAGCACAGCTCCGCTGTCTCACTGCTACCCGGACCACACGCCCCCAGGCTGTTTGTTTGCGCCAGTAAACCATCAACGTTACCGACATCAACGCCCCCAATCATGTTGGCCGAAGCCATGCCGGCGACGGCCGAACCTGCGACAATCACAAGCGCCTTTGAGAACGTGTTCATCGTCAAATCTCCTTATCAACTCTTTCCTGATGCATTCCTGGCAGCCATCGAAAAATAACTACCACTGAGTATTTTTCTTCGGTCTCGCCAGAACCTCAGGGCCCGCCCCGATTTCCTTCCCTTTGAAGAAATCCTAGGAGCTAACACTGACGGAAGCAATGTCCAGGCCACTGGCCAAATTTCGGAAGAAAACAATTTATTACGAATCCAGGTTACAAAAATGCGCCGGCGACCTGTAAATTTCTCTGACAGAACCTGGCGGGCAAGGAACAAAGAAAAGCGCGATTCCCTCTGATCACAAAGACAGCGATTCATGTCAATCGGGCCAAATTCTTTGCGTTGACGCCTGAGTACACTCCTTTCCAGTACATCTGTACCAGACAAAAAAACCGTGTGGTCCACATCAGTCTCGTGCGACGGACCACCGAATAAGAGCAAAAACAACAAAACGGAGTTTCATCCATGGCTGTTCCTTCCCGCTTCAATCGGCGTAGTCTTCTCGTGGCCGTCATGGCCGCCACTGCATCCGGCCACGCTCTGGCCAGTATGGGCAACATCGGCAACACCTATGGCCTGCTGCCCACGGATGTAGCCTCGGCCCAATCGTTGTCCATGTTCAACAATCAGGTCTCTGCCACCTACTACAACCCGGCTTACCTGGCCACTGATTCCCGCGGCGAACTGAGCACTGGCATCCTGCATGCCGAGCACGAGCTCCGTGCCGAAGGCTCCGACCGCACCGGCAAGGTGCTCTCGGATTCCCCGAGCCAGCACGTGCTGATCGGCATGAAGACCAACCTGGGCTCGCTCACCAAAGCCAACCACCCCATCTACCTGGGTTTCATGGCGGGTGTGGAGAAATTCGGCAAGGAGCTGCTGGCGTTCGAATCCGAGACCTCCCAGTCCGGCCAGTTCTTCCAGTACGGCCGCCAGCCGCTGTTCCTGAACATCGGCGGCGCCAGTACCCTCTGGCGCGGCATCGATGCCGGCTACTCGGCCCGGGTGACCCTGCACTCCGAGGCCTCGCTGGCCACCACCACGGACCTGGCGGGCAATACCCAGTACGAACAGCTGTCGGTGGATGCCAAGCCGTCGATCCGCTCCATCTTCTCCACCAATGTGGACCTGGGCGAGACCCTTTGCGGTGATAACAGCTGCTGGGCCAGCGGCCTCGAGATTGCCCTGAGCTACCGCACCGACTCCAACACCAAGACCACCGTCGATGCCAAGACCGTGATTCCGGGCCTGATTCCCGCCAGCGACCCGCTGGTATTCAGTGTTGCCACCTACGACTCCTACCAGCCTTCGGCCTATGCTGTCGGGCTGCACTACAGCGCCCGTAACTGGCGCGTGGCCGTGAGTCTGGAGCAGCAGAACTGGTCAGACCTGGAAGAGGAGTTCGACAAGGACACCATCAAGGACCAGGCCATGGCCGAGTTCGACGACATCCTGATCCCGCGCATCGGCGGTGAGTACCGTCTCAATCGCTACTTCTTCGTCACCGGCGGCCTGGCCTACCAGGAGTCGCCGCTGAAAGAAGGCACCACCCGGGACGTCAACTACTTCGACAACGACAAGTACATCGTCGGCATCGGCCTGGCCGCCCAGTACGACAACCCGCCCATCCTGGCCTACCCGGTGCGCTTTGACTTCGGCTACCAGCGCCAGATGCTGCAGGAGCGGGACTTTACCCTGGACAGCACCCGCCCGGGCAACAGCAGCGATGGCGTCGTGGTGAAGACCGACGGCGACGTGGATGTCATCAGTGGTTCCATCACGCTGAAATTCTGATCGGGAGGTGACGGACATGAACAACAAGAAACTTGCCCTGCTTGCTCCCGCTCTGCTTCTGGCCGCCTGTGGCGGTGAGCAGCAGACCATGAACGAGGCCATGCCGGCCGGCTCCGTGGTCTACTCCTACCCCGCCGATGGCCAAGTAGAGGTATCACCCAAGACCAGCCTGGTGCTGCGGTTCTCCCACGCTATCCGTGATGAGGATGTTGCCGGCAAGATCACCGTGACCTCCGGGTCCGGCCCGGTGGATTTCGACATCGAAGCCATCGACGACGGCCGCAGCCTGGTGCTGAAGCCCCGCCGTCTGCTGGCCACCGGTGAGGACTACACCGTCAGCTTCAGTGACACCCTTACCTCGGCCGGCAGCACCGCCATTCCCACACCCAATGCGGTGGGGCCGGAAGGCATCCAGTTCACCACCCGGGCCTCCTTCTCCGGCGTGGAGCAACTGGCCAGCCTGACGGACAGCTTCGCGGTGGCGGAAATGACCCCCTCCGCCAACGGCTTCTTCCGGCCCATGGACATATCCACTTTCCGGCTACGCCTGACCCAGCCGGCCCACCCGGATTCGGTGGTCTATGGCACCACCGTGGCGCTCCGAGACAGCTCGGATAACCTGGTGCCGGCCTCGATCCTTGCCAAGGGTCGCTATCTCAGCGTGGACCCCTGCACCACCGATGAGCCGGCAGATTGCGGCAGCAAGGCCGACCAGCTCATTCCGGGCGAGACTTACACCCTGACCGTGAGTGGCCTGATGAACCTGGACGGCGAGCCCATTGCCGACTTCAGCCAGAGCTTCACGCCGCGGGAGACCGGCCCCACCGAGATCCTGTTTCAGGAGACCGTGGACTCGGGTTTCTCACTGCGCTCAGTGCTGAACGGCCAGTTCGTCAACGCCGTGACGCTGAATTCCGTATTGCAGGGCACCGCCGGGCCGTCCCAGCAGACCGGCGCGCTCTATGCCGAACTGGCCTATGCGCCGCTGTTTCCCGGGGATGACCCAGTGCCCCTGCGCGTGCCCAAGGGCACGGTGCTGGAGAGCAGCAGCCTGGACGTGCTGATCAATGGCCAGGTTCCGGTCATCGACGAGGCCACCGGCCAGCTGCAGACCACCGGCACCATCAAGGTCACCATGGTGTCCGACGCCAGCGGCTACCTGTACCCCAACCCCTTCACGGATTCCGAGGAGGCACCGCGGCACGTCAAACTGTTCATGGACGTGGCCATGAACACCGAGAAGGCCCAGCCCAATGCCTCGCTGACGCAGGATCTGCTGCGGGTGGAGCTCAGCGGTATCGCTTTCGTCACCGCCGGCATCCTCAACATCGACGCCATCGGCATGGTCGAGCCCAACCTGCTGGGCCAGGAGTTCACCGACTCCACCATCGCCTTCCGCCTGCGGGCCGACACCGGAGCCCAGACCACGGCACCGGCGCGGCCGGTGGACCAGACCGGGCCCCGGCTGGTGAGCTGGATGCCGGGTCCGGTGGATGCCACCCCGAACACCCGCCAGGCCATGCAGCGCCCGGGCGACCCTATCGTGCTCAACTTCGATGAGCCGCTGGATCGCGACAGCCTGGCCCAGGGCTTCACCCTGATGGCCAACGGCATCGAGATTCCTGATGGGGATCTGCGCCGCCGGCTGGATGGCACCGCCGTTGTACTCAACCCGGTGGGTGGCCTTGAGCATGGGGTCGATTACGACCTGCAGATCAATGGCTCGCTGACGGACCTGGCCGGCAACGCAGCTACCTCGCAGACGCTGGAATTCAGCCTGGCGGCCACCAGCAACGGCACCGAGGCCGGCCCTGTGTCTCCCCTGGCGCTGACCACCTATCCGGGCTTTCCTTGCGTCAGCCAGAACCTGGACCTGGTGAATGGTAGCCACGGCACCTGTGTCGATTCCGGAGCCGATTCCCAAGGCACCGTCGTGCGGGATCAGCTGCCGCTGATGACCATGCCGGAGGACCGGCCAATCGTGGTGAAGTTCTCCCAGTCCATGGACCTGGCCACCATCAATTCGGACTCCTTCGTCGTCGAGAAGATTGCGGATCCGTCATCGCCGGGTTCCATAGGAACTGAAGAGGTTGTCAGCGGACGGTTCGAGAAAAAGCAGCAGTTGGTCCGCTTTTTCCCGGATAAAGCCTGGGAAATCGATGCTGTTTACCGGTACACCATGCGCTCAGCGCAGAATGGTGACTGCACCAGCGGCAACCTGGTCTGCTCCGCCGCGCAGCTGCCCCTGCAAACGGACCTGCTCGTGAATCCGGCAGACGTTGGCGGCCCGAATCTGACCATATACTTCAAAGGCTCGGAGGCACAGAACAGCGTATTCACGCCTCTTCGCAACCTGCCCATTCGTGATACCAACTCCAACTATGTAGTGGACTGCCCGACACTGGGCGGCCAAGACTGCTTGGAACCCTTCGCCCACGAGGAAGATGGCAACGGCGGTTTCCTGCCCTCTGCCAACAGCACACGGCTCCGCGTGGTGGATGGCCAGAGTTCCGCGGGACCAGCCCGCGTCGGCTGCTCGCCAGACAACGCAGACTGCCCAAGAAACAAGTTCATTTACCAGACCTATGCCCTCGACACTGAAGTGATCGGACCAAAGCTCGACGAAAACGGCAACGCCGTCGGTGTACGGGTGCTTCTGTATCCGACGCAACTGGCGACAACGTCTGCCAATGTCATGGTCAGCGCAAACCTTCTCCTCGGCTCCGATATCACATCACAAACCGGGACCCAGATTCTGCGGATGACTTATGGAGAACCAACCGAAGACAATCCGCTCGGCCTGGTCGAGGGGGTTATCCGCGAAGACGAGAACGGCCGGCCAATTTTCAAGACCGTGGCTGAACTTACTCTGGACGCTCCCAACCTGAGTGGCGTGGACAGCCACGATGTCTACAGCAAGCCGGTCACCCTGAAACTGGAAGGCGACATTAACTTTTTCGATGACGGGCGCATGCAGATCGAGCAACGCAACATTGAGGCCTCGCCCATCACAGTAAACGCCACCTCCTTTGGCTTTGTCGGGGTCCAGATTCCTCTGGAGATCCCGGAAGCAGGCGTCTACCTCAACTTCATCTCCAACCCCATCAAGGAGATCCCGGAAGAGGGCTGACCCGCGCCCCAACCAACTTCGTGAAAGCGTCTTGGGCCAGCCTCCGTGCTGGCCTTTTTTATGGCCGGCTTTCGGCTTTTCCCCTCGCCCGGCTTTCCTGCTAATCTGGTTGCCTAATAAAACTGATCTGACCGGTCAAAATAAAGCATTCTGGAGAGAACCATGGAAAACGGAACCCACCTGCGCACCTGCCACCTCTGCGAAGCCATGTGCGGCGTCGCCATCGAGGTCCGGGACGGCCAGATTACCAGCATCAAGGGGGACGATAATGACCCCCTGAGCCACGGTCATATCTGCCCCAAGGCGGTGGCGCTGCAGGACCTGCACGAGGACCCGGAGCGCCTCAAGCGCCCGATCCGCCGTACCGCCAGCGGCTGGCAGGAAATGGACTGGGACGAGGCCTTCGATTACGTGGCCGACAACCTCGACCGGGTACGCCGCGATCACGGCCGCAACGCCATTGGCGCCTACCTGGGCAACCCCAATGTCCATAACCACGGTGCGATGATCGCCACCCTGCCGTTCCTGCGGGCACTGGGCACCCAGAACCGGTTCTCCGCCACCTCCAACGACCAGCTACCCCATATGCTGGCGAGCTTGGAGATGTTCGGCCACCAAGTGCTCTTTCCGATTCCCGACATCGACCGCACCGACCTGTTCATCTGCATCGGCGCCAACCCCATGGCCTCCAACGGCAGCCTGATGACGGTGCCGGACATCCGCGGCCGCCTGAAAGCGCTGAAACAGCGGGGCGGCAAGCTGGTGGTCATCGACCCCCGGCGCACCGAGACCGGCAAGCTGGCGGATGAATTCCATTTTGTCCGTCCCGGTAGCGACGCCCTGCTGCTGATCGCCATGGTGCACTGCCTGTTCGAGGAGGACCTGGTGAACCTGGGCCACGCCGAGCGCTGGACCAAGGATCTGGACCTGGTGCGTCTGGCGGCCCTGCCCTTCACTCCGGAAGCCGTCGCCAGCCACACCGGCATCGACGCCAGCACCATCCGGTCGCTGGCCCGACAGCTGGCCGGCACGCCCCGGGCCTGCCTCTATGGACGTATCGGCACCAGCACCCAGGCCCATGGCGGCGTCGCCACCTGGCTGATCTACGTGCTCAATATCCTCACCGGCAAGCTCGACAGTGTCGGCGGAGTGATGTTCACCCAGCCCGCCATCGACATGGTGGCACTGGGTGCCCTGTCCGGCCAGAAGGGCCATTTCGGCAAGCGCACCAGCCGGGTCAGGGGTCTGCCGGAATTCGGGGGTGAATTCCCTTCCAGCACCATGGCGGAAGAAATCCTGACTCCCGGCGAGGGCCAGATCCGCGCGTTCGTGACGGTTGCCGGCAATCCGCTGCTGTCCAGCCCCAATGGGGGCCGGCTGGAGGAGGCCTTCAGCCAGCTGGATTTTATGGTGTCGGTGGATTACTACCTCAACGAGACCACCCGTCACGCCGACGTTATCCTGCCCCCTACCGCGGCCCTGGAGCGCAGCCACTACGACCTGATCTTCAGCATGTTCGCGGTCCGCAACGTGGCCAAGTACAGCGAGGCCCTGTTCGAGCCGGGCCCCAACGCCCGCCACGACTGGCAGATACTGCTGGAACTGGCCCACCGCCTGGAAAAACGCCGCAAGGGTGGCGCCCTGCCCCTGCGCACCGAACTGGGCTGGCGCGCCTTCAAGAAACTGGGGCCGGATCCGTTGCTGGACCTGATGCTGCGCAGCGGCCCCTACGGCGCCGACCTGGGGCCGGCCCGGCCGCTGGTGCAGCCGGCCTTGGACCTGATGATCGACGTGTTGCCGGACAAGCATCCGCTGCGCAGTCTGGCCCGTCTGAGCCCCCTGGACCGGCGCTGGCAGGACCTGACCAAGGGGCTGTCGCTGAATGCCCTGAAAGACAGTCCCAGTGGGGTCGACCTCGGGCCTTTGCGGCCCTGCATGCCGGAGCGGCTGTTCACCCGGGACGGCAAGATCAATCTGGCGCCAAGGCGCTACCTGTACGACCTCGACCGCCTGCACACCCGCCTGGCCAGCACGGCCAGCGAGGAACTGCTGCTGATTGGCCGCCGTCATGTGCGCAGCAACAATTCCTGGATGCACAACAGCCAACGCCTGGTGAAAGGCAAGGACCGCTGCACCCTGATGGTTCACCCCGAGGATGCCAGCCGGTTGGGCCTGTCCGCCGAGGGCATGGCCCAGGTGGACAGCGAGGCGGGCCGGATCCAGTTGCCGGTGGAGGTCACCGAGGATGTGATGCCGGGTGTGGTATCCATTCCCCACGGCTGGGGTCATAACCGTGAGGGCACCGGCCAGTCAGTGGCTGGGGCCCATCCCGGCGCCAGCATCAACGATGTCATCCGGGACGACCAGGTAGACCCCCTTAGCGGTACCTCGGTGCTTAACGGCCAGACCGTCAGCGTGCGACCCTGGCAAACGGCCCAGGCCCGCAAGAGCGCCTGAACCGGCTGGGCGCCACCGAGGCAGCGAGAAAACAGCGAGCCAGCCGGCGCCACTGTCCGTATGGTGTAGGGGTGGGTATCATGACTCGCCTAACTCAACCACCGAAAGACAGGAAACGACTATGCCTGCTTGGCTTCAATGGGCGCTGATCCTCATCGGACTGGCGGTGATCATACTGCTGGCGGTCTTCATCATCCGCCAGTACAGGGTGGTCCAGGCCGGAAAGAAGCGAGCGGCCCGCAACGAGGCGTTCGCGGCCGAACGCAAGGAAAACATGGTGGAGAGCATCAAGGTGCTGGCTATGGCCATCGAGCAGGACCAGGTGGAGTATTCCGAGGCCTGCCTGCGCATCAAGGGGCTGCTGGACCACGTCGCCCCCGACCTGTTGGCGCAGACGCCCTATCGGATCTTCCAGGAGATGCACGACCATATCCAGCACATGCCTACCCACCGGGCGCGGCAGGAAACCGACCATCGCTTCGTGCAGAAAATGGACCGGGAACGGTTCGCGCTGGAGGAGAAGCACGGCGACAGCATCCGCCGCGCCGCCACCGCCATTCGCCATCACCGCTTCTAGAGCGCTTCCGGCGGGTGTAACCCGATACAGTGAGAGGGATTGTTGGATCCGCCCTGATCCGGATCGGCAAAGCGGGCGTAAACGTTAGGGTTCAAACGGACTTTCTATTCCTGCCCTCGTGCTCAGTTCGATCTGCAACAAGCGGGTGAGCCTGCCGGCCCTGTTAAAGGGCCGGCTTTTTTTTGCCCGTTTCGCCCCCTCAGCTGGCCATCATGCCGGCCATGGCCATGATGCTGTCCCGGCTGGCCACCAGCTCGTCGAACTGCTCTTCCACCTTGCCCCGCTCAAGGCCAAGCTCCTGGTAGAGCGAGTCCGGCACGTATTCGGCAGCGCCCAGGGGCACACCCCGCGCGATCAGCAGCTGCCGGCCCAGCCACAACAGCTTGGCGTAGACCTTGTGCTCACCCTGGAAGTCCGGATTCTTCTGGTGCCTCAGGGCCACCACAATCTCCTCCGGCATGCCCCAGTTACTCATTAACTGGGCGCCAATCTGCTCCCGCGTGACGCCCAGCAGGTAATGCTCCACTATCGCGGTGTCCAGGTGCGGGTTTGCCTCCCAGGTCCGGCAGGCCAGTTTGAAATGGGGCGGGAACACCTGCGCCAGCACCAGGTAGCCAAAGTTGTGCAGCAGCCCCGCCAGATAGGCCAGGCCAAACGCCGGGCGCTCACCCCGGCGCATCATGCTGGCCAGAATCCCGGCGGACTGGGCCTGCCAGATCGCCTGCTGCCAGTAGCCCAGATAGCCTTCCGGCTGATCCGCCGGCTGCTTCAGCGCCCGCCCCAGTGCAAGGCCCATGGCCAGATTCATCACCAGGTCAAAACCCAGTACCCGGGACACCGCATCATGCACGGACCGAACCTGGCCGGCAGCCGCATAGAAGGACGACGAGGCCCAGCTCACCACCTGGGCCGCCAGACTGGGGTCGCTTTCCACCACATCCACCAGGTCACCCATGACCGCGTTCGGATTCACCCGCAGGTGAATGATGCGTTGGGCCGTTTCCGGCAGTGGCGGCAATTCCAGGGTGTCGTCCAGCCGCTGCCGGATGCGCAGCCCGGTAAAGCGCTTGATGGCCGAATGCAGCTGCTCCCGGTCCTCCTCCGGCCGGTCCAGGTTGACCCGGATGTTGGCCAGGGACACCGCGATGGGCAGACGGCGGGCACCGGCGGTCAGGCGCTGGAAGGCCTCTGCATTCAGGGGCAGATGGCAGTCCTGGTCGGTAAAGCCCAGGGCCACTGCCCCCAACTGATCCAGGCCGGCATCCACGATGGTGGGCCAGCCGGTCAGGGGCGGCACCGGCGGGATGTCCCGCAGCAGGCCAAGCCGCTGCCGGAGTTGGGCCTGATGCTTGCGGGACAGCAGCCGCAGGTCCCGGCCCAGCTGTTTGTTCAGGGCTGCCAGGTCCAGCAGGGCCTGCTCGCGGCAGATCACCTGTAGCTGGCCCTGGTCATCCTCAAGCAGAACCATTCTCAGCACATCGTCGGCGCCATTGGGGGCCGGCGCCTGCAGTGCCAGATCCGGCGCAACTTCCGCAAGGGCCTGTCGAACCGAGGCCGGTAGTTCCATAGTGCTCTCCATTGCTTTCGTCGTTTTTTTTGCGCCGGGGCGCTTATGTTTTTTTCATTATTATAAAGAGCCTAGTCCAGATCTTGGCGACATGGATCAAGGCCCCGTCATACATCGCCGTAACGGATGCGCTCCCCCAGCCAGCGCCGGATGAGGGCATCCACCCGGCGGGTGTCGGCCATCAGGGGTGGCGCCATCTCCCGCACCGCTTCGATCCAGCCCTTGTCGCGTTCAAAATCCGCCAGGCGGAACTGCATCATACCGGTCTGGCGGGTGCCCAGAACCTCGCCGGGACCGCGGATCTCCAGATCCTTCTCGGCAATCACGAAGCCGTCCTGACTGTCCCGCAGAGCCTGCAGGCGGGCGCGGCCATTCTGGGACAGCGGCGGGTGGTACATCAGAACACAGAAGCTGGCCTCTTCACCACGGCCAACGCGGCCGCGGAGCTGGTGTAACTGGGCCAGCCCCAGCCGCTCAGGATTCTCGATGATGATCAGCGACGCGTTGGGGACATCCACCCCCACTTCGATCACCGTGGTGGCCACCAGCAGATCCAGCTCACCGTCCTTGAACTGCTGCATGATGGCGGCCTTCTCGGCGGCCTTGAGACGACCGTGCACCAGCCCGACCTTGAGTTCAGGCAGGCGCTCCGCCAGCTCCTGGGCCGTGACTTCGGCGGCCTGGCACTGCAGGGCCTCGGACTCCTCGATCAGGGTGCAGACCCAGTAGGCCTGGCGCCCGGCCCGGCAGGCATCCCGTACCCGGGTCACGATGTCCTCGCGGCGGCTGTCCGGCAGGGCCACGGTTTCGATGGGTTTGCGGCCCGGGGGCAGCTCGTCGATCACCGAGGTGTCCAGGTCGGCATAGGCGCTCATGGCCAGGGTCCGCGGAATCGGCGTCGCGGTCATGATCAGCTGATGGGGCGCCAGGGCGCCGTCGGCACCCTTTTCCTTCAAGGCCAGGCGCTGATGCACGCCGAAGCGGTGCTGTTCGTCGACGATGACCAGACCCAGACGCTCGAAGATCACATCCTCCTGGAACAGGGCGTGGGTGCCGATCACCATGCCCGCTTCGCCGCTGGCCACCTCCGCCAGGGCCGCCGTACGCGCCTTGCCCTTGACCTTGCCGGAGAGCCAGGCCAGCCGGACACCCAAGGGCTCCAGCCATTGCCGGAAATTGTTGAAATGTTGCTCGGCCAGGATCTCGGTGGGCGCCATCAGAGCCACCTGAACGCCGGCGCCTATGGCCTGCAGCGCCGCCAGGGCCGCCACCACGGTCTTGCCGGAGCCCACGTCGCCCTGCACCAGCCGCAGCATCGGCAGGGGCTGGCTCAGGTCCTGACGGATCTCGCGGAGAACGGTCTGCTGGGCACCGGTCAGCCGAAAATGCAGGTTGTCGAGAAAACGTTCGCTGAGGTCCCCGGTGGGCAGCAGCGGCAGGGCCTGGCGGGCCTGAATCTGCTGACGCACCCGCAGCAGGCTGAGCTGATGGGCCAGCAGCTCCTCCATGACCAGGCGCTGCTGGGCGGGATGGCGCCCTTCCATGAGCAGATGCACGGGCGCATCCGCCGGGGGTGCATGAACCAGGGCCACGGCCTCGGAAATCTCCGGCAACTGGTAGTCCGCCAGCAGGCCATCCGGCAGCCAGTCGTGAATGGGATAACGGCGCAGGTAGGCCAGCGCCTGCTGGCAGAGGCTGCGGACCCGGGGCTGCTGGATGCCTTCGGTGAGCGGGTACACCGGTGTCAGCGTGGCCTCGCCCTGGGTGGGCATGGCGGGCGGATTGACCTGGTATTCGGGATGGTAGAACTCGTAGCCGGCCCGGCCCGGGCGGACCTCGCCGTAACAGCGCACCCGCGCCCCCTCGGTGAGCTGGTTCTTCTGGGCGGCATTGAAGTGAAAAAACCGCATCACCAGGAACCCGGAGCTGTCCCGCAGGGTGACCTGCAGACTGCGCCGTCGCCCCATCACCAGGTCGGTCTTGACCACCTCGCCTTCCACCACCCCCACATCCCCCACGCGCAGGCTGCCCATGGGTATGACGCGGGTGCGGTCTTCGTAGCGGTGGGGCAGGTGGAACAGCAGATCCTGCAGGGAATGGATGCCAAGCTTGCCAAGGGTTCCGGCCAGCGCTGCCCCCACGCCCTTGAGCACGGTCACCTGGATGTCATCCAATGACGTCATTGCGGCCTCAGGCGGTAGCGGCGACGGCGGGCGTTTCCTTCCTGGCCTTCTCGATAACCCGGCACTGGCTGGCGGCCAGCGACAGCACATCAATGGCCTTGGGGCGCGGGAAGGTCACCCGCCACGCCAGGGCGACAGTGCGGAAGGGCACCGGTGCCACGAACGGCCGCACCGCCAGGACATTTTCCTGGTACTGCATGGCGGTGGCGGCGGACAGCGGCAGTACGGTGATGCCCAGCCCCGAGGCCACCATGTGACGAATGGTCTCCAGGGAGCTGCCCTCGGTGACCAGGGCCGGTCCGTTGGGGGTCGCGGCGCGGGCGGTGACCGCCTCCACCAGCGGCGGGCAGGACTCCAGCACCTGGTCCCGGAAGCAGTGCCCCGGCCCGAGCAGCAGCAACTGCTCCTGGGACAGCTGCTCTGCGGTCAGCGCCTCTTCCCGGGTCAGCGGGTGATCCGCCGGCAACAGCACTACGAAAGGTTCGTCATAGAGTGGCAGTGTCACCACCTCGGGCTCCTCGAACGGCAGCGCGATGATGATGGCATCCAGCTCTGACTGGCGCAGTTTCTGGCGCAGGTTGGCGGTGTAGTTTTCCTCGATGAACAGCGGCATTTCCGGCGCGCCCCGGCGCAGCTCCGGCAACAGATGGGGAAACAGGTAGGGCCCGATGGTGTAGATGGCGCCGACTTTCAGAGGCGAGTTGAGCTGGTTCTTGCCGTCCTGGGCCATGTCACGGATTAGGCCCACCTGGTCAAGCACCCGCTGGGCCTGCTCGATGATGCGCTGGCCGGTTTCGGTGACGCGGATGCTGCTTTTGCTGCGCTCGAACAGGGGCACACCCAGCTCGTCCTCGAGCTTCTTGACCGCCACACTGAGGGTGGGCTGGCTGACGTGACAACGCTCCGCCGCCCGGCCAAAATGCTTTTCGCGGGCAAGGGTGACAATGTAGCGCAGTTCGGTCAGGGTCATGGGCGGCTCCGGTCAGGGACTTTCATTTATCGCATACAGAATAGGGATTGATATTGACTATGGCAATCACCGTCGACACAAATCAGCGACGAATCCTTGTGGCCGGCTGCGGCGCCCTGGGCGGCCGCATTGCCGAGCGCCTGAGCCGGCATCACCAAGTCTTCGGGCTGCGCCGCAACGCCGCGGCGGTGCCGGCCTCGGTGACTGCGATCGGTGCCGACCTGCTGGACCCGGCCACCCTGCAGGAACGGGTACCGGCGCAGCTGGATGCGGTGGTCTACTGCCTCACCCCTGGCCAATACGACGAGGCCGGTTACCGCGACGCCTATGTCACCGGCCTCGACAACCTGATCCGGGCGGTGCAACGTCATTCCACGCCGGCGCGGCTGGTCTTTATCAGCAGCACCAGCGTCTATCACCAGGACGACGACAGCTGGGTTGACGAGGACAGCCCCACCCGGCCCGAAAAATTCAGCGGTCAGCACATCCTGGCGGGAGAACAGCGGGCCCTGGAGAGCGACATTGCGGCCACCGTGGTGCGGCTGAGTGGCATTTACGGGCCGACCCGGAAACGCTTCCTGCACAGCGTGGTCAACGGCGAGCTGGCGCCGGAGCAGCCTTCACCCTACACCAACCGGATCCACGAGGAGGACGCCAGCCGGGCTGTAACCCACCTGTTGGAAAAGGCCCTGGCCGGCGAGAAGATTGCGGAGCGTTACCTGGTCAGCGACTGTGAGCCGGCCCGACTGGATGAAGTGGTGGAGTGGGTGCGGGCGCAACTGCCTTGCGCCGAGCCCAAGGCCGATGCCCGCACCGGCGGCCGCGCCGGCAGCAAACGCTGCGACAACAGCCGCCTGCGGGCGACGGGGTTCGAATTCCTTTACCCGGACTACCGGGCGGGCTATCGGGAGATGATCGACTGATCGGTGGCGCGCCTTAGCTCAGCACCATCACCGCGTCCATTTCCACCGGTACGCCTTTCGGCAAGCCGGAGACCTCCACCGCGGCCCGGGCCGGGTAGGGTTCCTGGAAGTAGGTCGCCATCACCTCGTTGACGGTGGCGAAGTTGCTCAGGTCGGTCATGTAGATATTGAGCTTGACGATGTCCTGGAGCCGGCCGCCGGCCGCCTCACACACCGCCTGCAGGTTCTCGAACACCTGCCGGGTCTTGGCTGCGAAATCGCCGGCCACCACTTCCATGGTTTCCGGAACCAGCGGAATCTGGCCGGACAGGTACACCGTGTCGCCGGCCTTGACGGCCTGGGAATAGGTTCCGATGGCTTCCGGGGCCTTCTCTGTCTGGATCACCGATTTGTTGGTCATGGCCTTGGGTCCTTTCTTGGGTCCTGGGCCGGCACGGGGCCGGAAATGGAAAAAGCCGCCATACTCTCGCCGTCGACGCGAGCTGTCAACCTTGGTCAGTGCCTTACGCGGCTGATGTGGGTGACCGCCCGGATGTTGCGCACCCGGCGCATGACCCGCGCCAGGTGACGGCGGCCGTTGACGTGAACCACCAGACTGACAATGCTCAGGTGGGTGTTCTGCTCTTCCACGTTGATGCGCTCGATGTTGCCGTCAGCGACCGCCACCGCGTTGGCCACCTCGGCGATGACGCCGCGCTGGCGCTCCAGCTCCACCCTCAGCTCGACGGAGAACTCGTCGGCAATGTCCTTGGCCCACTTCAGGTGGGTCAGACGGTGATGAGCGTTGGTATCAGGCAGGCGGGAACAGGTGTCGCTGTGGATCACCATGCCGTGGCCGGAATCCATCACACCTACCACCGGGTCGCCCGGGATGGGCTTGCAGCAGTTGGCGAACCGCACCACCAGGCCCTCGGTGCCGCGGATGGTGACCGGGCTGCGTCCGCCCGCCTCGGAGGGCGCGATGTCCGGCAGCCGGTCCTCGCCACTGGGCTCGTTATTGACCAGCTGGCGGGCCACCAGGTACGCCATGCGGTTGCCCAGGCCGATATCGCTGAGCAGGTCTTCGAAACTGGCCACCTGGTTGTGGCGGACGACGGCGTCGATCTGACTGTCGCTGATGTCCGACATGGTCTTGTCGAAACCGCTGAGGGACCGTTTGAGCAGGGTCTTGCCCAGCTCCACTGACTCGGCTTTTTTCTGGTTCTTGAGCGCGTGGCGGATGCTGCTGCGGGCCTTGCCGGTGACCACGAAGCCCAGCCATGCCGGATTCGGACGGGCACCAGGGGCGGTGATGATCTCCACCGTCTGGCCACTCTGCAACGGCTGGCTCAGAGACGCCAGGTTGCGGTTGATGCGGCAGGCCACACAGGCATTACCGATGTCGGTGTGAATGGCGTAGGCGAAGTCCACCGGGGTGGCGCCACCCGGCAGTTCCAGGATCTTGCCCTTGGGGGTGAACACGTAGATCTCGTCCGGGAACAGGTCCACCTTGACGTGCTCGATGAACTCCAGCGAGTCGTCGGTGCGCTCCCGCATTTCCATCAGGCCCTT
>NZ_JAWVZL010000071.1:0-15851 GCF_033722195.1 Marinobacter sp. | reverse complement strand
GTCCCCCTACCGGTATGAATGACGGGCTTACCCGATGACTTTCTGCACCACCTGCAGCAACTTGCCGGGCTCGAAGGGCTTCACCAGCCAGCCGGTGGCGCCGGCGGCCTTGCCCTTGGCCTTCATCTCCTCACTGGCCTCGGTGGTGAGGATGAGGATGGGGGTGCGGCGATGGCGGCTGTCACTACGCAGCGCCTTCGTGAGCCCGATGCCGTCCAGCCGCGGCATGTTCTGGTCGGTGATCACCAGATCCAGGTTGGTCTGGCGAGCCTTGTCCAGCGCCGCCTGGCCATCGGGCGCGTCGGAAACCTCATAGCCGGCGCCCTTGAGGGCGTGACTCACCATTTGCCGGATGGAGACGGAGTCGTCGACGATCAGAACGGATTTGGCCATGTTGCTTCCTCACTCTGTTTCAAAATGGGTTACCGGCCCGCTTCCGGGCGGACGGGTGGATTCGGGCCAGCCCTTGCCGGGCCGGGCATCCAGGATGATCTGGAACTCGGCGGTGGCACCACCGTCGCTGTAGCTGAAGCTGTCCGCCAGTTCACCCACCAGGCGCAGACCGCGGCCGGAAGGCTGACTGTCGCTGGCGGCCTTGTGATAGTGCTCCGATTCAAAACCGCTGCCGGTGTCACTGATGGACATGGTCAGCAGATAGTGGCCCTGGAGCTGGTCCATATTGGCGCGGATGAACACGCCGCCGTGGCGGAGGGCCTCCAGCCGACGCCGGCGTTCGCTGAAGTACTCGTCAAACCCTTCCGGCGAGTTTTTCAGGGCCGAGTCCAGTCCCAGCACGCCATGATCAATGGCGTTGTTGATCAGCTCGGTAATACAGACATGGGCCCGGTCGGCGCTGCGCCCGGTCAGGCCAATATGAGTCAGCATCTGGTTGACCATCGGCGACAGCTCGGCATCTTTCAGGGTCTGGCCCCTGACGCCAACGGAGAAATACCAGCCCTCCCGGCTCCGGCTCTGCATCATGGCGCCATCCGTCATGGCGTCGTTGCCTATGGAGATTTCCGGCTGGTAGGTGAGCTCGCCGCTCTCGAAACCGATCAGTGGCAAAACCAGGATAGTGCGATCGTCCCGGGCGTCGGTGCCGCCGGAGAATCGGTCGAGGGCCTGATTCACCGCCAGGGTAATGTCCTGGTCCCGCTCCGGACAGGTCACCACCGCTTCAAAACCGGTCACGCCAAACATCTCACCCGTGGGCGACTCGGTTTCGACAATACCGTCGGTACAGGCCAGCAGGGCGTGGTTGGGGTCGTAAACACAGGCGGCCAGGCCTGGATCGAAGTCTTCATCCGGCAGCACGCCCAGGGCCGGATGGCAGGACGGGAAGCGGCGGATCAGCTCCCGTCTGTGATCATCAAAGAGCCAGGCGGGCGGATTGCCACCGTTCCAGATCTCCAGCCGCCGGGAATAGGGCTCCACCATGATCAGGGTGGCGGCGACAAAGCGACCTCTGGGCAGACTTGTCCTCAGGCGGGCATTCAGTTCCCGTGCGATAGCGCCCAGGCTGTAGCCGTCCCGGGCCAGCCGGTAGAAGGTCTCGGCCGCCGGCATCAGGGTCAGCGCTGCTGGCAGACCATGGCCGGTGGCATCGGCCACCAGGCTGTAGTGGCGCTGGGAGGGGGTGCGCAGGGTGACGATCATGTCGCCGCTGAACTCGCCGGCGGGGGTCACCATGTACTGGGCGTCCACCTGCTGCTTGCCATCGCCCTGGAAGATCCGGTCCAGCAGCTCCCGGGCCAGGTCGTTATCGGCGCGATTGCGGTTGTAGTAGCGCTCAAGGGCGTCGGTTTTTTCCTGCAGGTCGCTGTAGAGCCCGGCGATCCGTTGGGAGGCGGCCAGTTCGGCCTTGAGCAGGGGAAAGCTGATGGGCTTGGCCAGGTAGTAATCAGCGCCGATATCCAGGCCCTTCACCTGGTCGTTCTCCTCGGCATTGGCGCTGATCATCATGATCGGCACCCAGGTCTCAAGCCGCCGCTTAAGCTCGGCACAGAGGGTCAGTCCGTCCATCACCGGCATGGTGACGTCGATGATGAACAGATCGAACGCCGCTCCGGAGAGGAACGCATCCAGGCCTTCGGCGCCGTTCTCGGCGCTGACCACCTGGTGACCCTGCTGATTGAGGAAGCTGCCCAACAGACTGCGGGTGGCCACATCATCGTCCACCAGCAGAATGCGCAGTTTCCGTTGTCCGGAAGCTTCCGGCTTCATATCACCTCTCTATCTCGAACATCCGGTCAAAGTGCGCCACATCGAGAATCTCACGCACCACCCCGCTTGCACCCCGGATGGAGACGGTCTTACCGGACTCCTTGGCGCGGTCCAGCAAAACCAGCATCACGCCCAGGGCGGCGCTGTCCAGGTAGTGGAGCTGACCGAAATCCAGCACGATTTTTTTAACATCCGGTTTTTCCAGCACCTGGCTCTGCTCCTCCTTGAACAGCGAGTACTGGCTGAAATCAAAGCGCCCCTGCAGCGCAAGCACGGCAACACCGTCAGTCACCGTGTAGTGAACGTTGAAATCCGCATCCATATTCTGTCCTACCCCGTGTTAGAAGAGATCCACACTGCCTTCCGACAGATCTTTCTGTTTCACCGCGCTGTCGCGGATGCCCTTGTAGGCTTCCCGCAGCGCTCCGATTCGTGACCGCAAACGCTCCCGCTGTTCTTCCGGGGCCGCCGCGGCCCCCACGGCCGGCAGGTCGTTGCGGAGCAGCTCCAGGTGCTCGCGTACCAGCTCGGTGCGCTCGTTCATGCGGTCCAGAAGCTGGGTCACCATGTCCTGGAACTGCATCTTGGTGACGATCTGGCTGACGTCCGCCTGCACCGACTCGGCGATGTCCGCCAGCTGGGCGACCCCCTCGTTGCGGGCCTGGTCAAGGCTCTCCACCTCGTCCATCAGGTTGTCCACCGAGCGTTTTGACTGCAGGGAGAAGTTCATGTCCTGGGACGCCATGTCGTTGATGGCCTGCTCGGCGGAGCCCACCAGACCCTGGGCCTTGCCCACCTTGGTGCGGATCTGTTCGTTGAATTCCTCCGCCCGGCGGGACAGCGCCTGCACCTCTGAGGCCACCACCGCGAAGCCGCGGCCGGACTCGCCGGCGCGGGCGGCCTCGATGGCGGCGTTAACGGCCAGCAGGTTGGTCTGGCTGGTAATGGCGTCCATGTCCTTGAGGGTGGCGCCGATGTCGGCCATCTCCGCGCTGATATCATGCATGACGTCCACCAGCTCCACGGACACGCGGCTCATTTCCACGATGGTGTCGACGAACCGGCCCATCAGCTCACCCACATCGCGTACCATATGGCGGTAGGACACTTCGTCGTCTTTGTCGGTGGTAAAGGGGGCAACCACCTCCTGCTGTTTAAGGGTGTGGTTCTCGAGGCGTACGAACAGGTCGCCCAGGGCGGGCACGGCGTCCTCCAGCAGGGCCCTGGCCTGCTGGCTTTCGGCGGTGAGGTCTTCGATCAGGCTGGTCTGCTGGCCCACCAACTGTTCGATCAGCTCGGAGGCATCGTCGGCTTTTTCATCGCCGGCGGCCTGCTGGTCCGCTGCCTGGCGGGCCGAACGCCGCTCCATCCGGTACACCAGCGCCAAAATCATAACGGCGCCGGTCAGCAGGGCCAGACCCTGGACCAGTCGCGAGTCCACCAGCAGCCACACCACCAGCATCGCCAGCAGCGTCGCCACTACAAGGACGGTGGGCTGCCGGTACCATTGCATGCCAGTGTGCTGCTCGCGGCTCGTGCGGGCCATAATCAAATCATCTCCTTTGCGGTGACCACGGAATGGCTGCCAGTGATTGTGTAGCGGCCATACTCATGTCGACTTGAAAAGAAATTTACGGCGGGATTTTGATTACGGATCGGTAAGAACTGTCAAAAGATGTAAAGGCTCACGTCGAATCGGCCCCGGCCCCTGCCGAACGGGCATTGCCAAGGACTCAGAAGTAGTCCGGAAAAGCCGGGTTAATACAGTTAGCGCAGTTCACAGAGCTAAAAAAAATTTTGGCGAGGACGCAAATGGGGGCGGACGGCGACTCGGGATCAGCCGGTCCAGAGCCTGGCGACAAAGCCACTGCTGCGCCACAGCATAGCCACCCAGACCGCATGCAGGTTGATCAGCAGCGCCAGCACCCATTCGAAGGCATCCTCCCACCGCTCATGAAGATCCGGCGTCACGCCGTCCAGCAGCACCGAGAAAATGCCGATCAGCAGCGTCACCTGGCACAGCCACAGCAGGCGCTGGCCGGTGTCACCCATGGTTACATGGGCCCGCAGAGCGGCGCTCAGCAGCAACTGGTTGATGAAGGTGAGGGAGAAATAAAGCACCACGCCGATACGGCGGATCAGGTTGAAGGCGTCGCCGCCGTGGCCGAGAGCCAGGGTGTAGGCGCCCAGCGCCAGCCCCGCCACCAGGCCCAGCCACGGCAGCCATGCCGGACCCCGGCCCTGACAGCCCATCTGCCGCAGCCAGGCGGCATTGAGCAACCAGAACAGGATGCCCAGCAGGGCCGCCGGCAGCATGGTGCCCTTGAAGATGAAATAGGCACTGCCGTGACGACCGGTCTTGCTGATGCTGGTGCAGCTCTCCCAGTAGGGCATGCACCAGGCCACATGGCCCTCGAGCACCGATACGAAAAAGGTGGTATGGATGGTCAGCAACGGCACCAGGCCGGCGGCCAGTCCCAGCCACCAGAGTTCGATTCCGTTGCGTTTGAGCACCATGCACCTGCCTCCCACCGCCCGCTGCCATCCAGACTAGAAAAATCCGGCAGCGGGCACAACTGGCGGTCAACCGTGCCGGAACTTCAGGCCACGTTGACCACCGGAATGCCGGCCTCACGGCGATGCCGTTTTTTGCGGATCAGCTTGTCGACGCACTGGTCCCCGTCCCTCAGGATAACCACGCACTCCAGGCACTGGATGCATTCGTTGTAGTCGATCCGGCCGTCGTTGCGGATGGCGTTGATCTCGCAATGATTGCGGCAGACCTGGCAGGGCTGGCCACACAGCTTGACCCGTTCCAGCCAGCTGAACAGGCGGAATTTGCCCAGCACCGCCAGCCCCGCCCCCAGCGGACACAGGTAGCGGCAGAAGAACTTGTGCACGAACATGCCCACCACCAGCAGACCCACGGCGTAGACCACGAACGGCCAATAGCGCCAGAAATAGAGCGTCAGACTGGTCTTGAAGGGTTCCACCTCCGCCAGCTGCTCAGCCAGGGTCAGCGAGTAGAACGAGGTGCCCACCAGACCCACGAGAATCAGGTATTTCAGGTGGATCAGGCGCCGGTGCCAGGCCTCGGGTACCTTGCGCTGGCGCAGTCTCAGTTTCTTACCCAGCCAGGACGCCATTTCCTGCATGGCGCCGAAGGGACAGAGCCAGCCGCAGAACAGGCCCCGGCCCCAGATGAACAGAGTCACGAAGGTGAAGCTCCAGAGAATGAAGATCACCGGATCCAGCAGGAAGGTGCCGATTTCGAAGCCGTCGTAGAGCGACAGCATCAGGGTGAAGATGTTCACCACCGACAGCTGGCCCTGGGCATAGAAGCCGATGAACAGCAGGGTGAAAAACAGGAAACCCCACCGGAAACGGTGCACCAGTCGCGGGAACCGGCTGAAATGGCGCTGGCGGGCGAAGAACACCGTCAGCACCGTCAGCCCCAGCACCAGGATAACCACCTGGAGCCAGCGATCCTGCCAGAGCCCCACCCAGGCCGGCAGCCGGTCCTGCTCCACCGGCGGCGCCACCTCAACGGTCTCGAACAGATCCCGGGGCAGGTTCATGACGGTGCTGAAGCTGGCCCGGTCCGACACCAGGTGGTTCTTGGGCAGCTCCAGATTCATCACCAAACTGGCCTCGGCACCGGGATTGAAACCGCCACTGCCGCCCATCTTGAACAGGTGAGCCTGCTGGAACTCGGGCATGCCATCCGCCTGCAGCCGGGTGTCGCCATCCAGCCGGTTCATGTCCCGCAACTCCACCACCAGCCCACTCTGCTCCAGCAGCAGGCGGCCGGGTACGGTGCCGGGCCGGAAGTCCGCCGGCACATGGGTGAACAGGCCGTTGGACATCACCGCCAGCATCTGCTCGCCGGTCTTGAGGTTGTCGGAGAGCCGCTCGAAAGCCGCGTCCCCCAGCAGGTTGCGACCGATCATGGGAGCACTGGCGTAGGCGAAGTAGATGTCGGTGAAGGCCTCGCCAGGTTCCGGCTCGGGCACTTCCGGGTAGCTGTCCAGGCTGTCGCCGATGATGGCCTCGGCCTCCTCCACGCTCAGACGCCAGTGGCCGATGTAGCCCCGCGCCAGCATCTGCTGCCAGTCCAGCGGCTCGTACAGGTCCGGTTTGGGCCGCGCCGCCGGCGCCTGGGCAAAGGCTTCCAGCCTGTTGCGGGCCACCTTGAGGGCGGACGACAGCACGGTGTCGTTGATGATGATCACCGATATGGTGGCGGAGGTGACGCCGTCGAAGTAGATCACTCCGCCCTCACCCTCGGCATCACTGCCGGCTTTCTTGCTGTTGACCACGATATGCTCGGTCAGTGACCGGCCCTGATACTGGTCCACGAAACCGAACAGGGGCTCCTCCCCCAGACCGTGCAGGAACACCGGCTCATGGTGGTCGAGCACCTGTACGCCGGTGAAGTAGCCGTCGGTATTGATGCCGATCAGCAGGCTGATGGGCTTGCCGGAATAGCCGGTCAGGTCGGAGATGTCCCGGGACTCGTAGGCGTAACCCAGCAATTCGCTCAGCTGGTAGACCGGGTAGACCGGATAGTCCGTGCGTTTGTCGTCAATCCGGGTGGCCTTGGGAAACAGCTGCTGGATGCGGGCCTGCATGTCCGGCGATGGCTCAGCCTGCAGTGGCGGCACCAGCCCCAGCATCAGCAGGATCAACGCCAGACAGGTGCGAATGCCGCTCGGGATCATCATCGGGCTCCGGTTCTTGTTCTCGACTGACCAGTCTCCCGCCGGCCGCAAGGCCCCTCAAGTCTACTTCCGACCGAGATCAGCCCTACCCTGGTAGCAATTCGTGCCGGGCCACAATCAAGAAATGGTGCAATTGACCTGGCGGCGTTCCGCCACAACACTGGGACCAACCGCTGCCTTTTGCGGTCTTTTTTGCAACCACAGCAGCGATGACGCCATGCCAGACATCATTGTCATGTTTTTCCTGCTCGGCCTGGTGGCCGGCGCCCTGAAATCCGACCTGTCCATTCCCCGGGAGGTCTACGACATCCTCAGCCTGCTGCTGATGCTGACCATCGGCCTGAAAGGCGGCATGGCGCTGCATGGCAACATTGCGCCGGCCCTGGTGCTGGAGATGGCGGCGGTGGCCCTGCTGGGCTTTGCCCTGCCGCTGCTGCTGATACCCCTGCTGCGCTACGGGGTGAGGTTGTCCACCGCCGACACCGCCAGCTTCGCCGCTCACTATGGCTCGGTCAGTGCCGGTACTTTCGCGGTGGCACTGGCCTGGGTCGAGGCCCGCGGCCTAAGCGCCGGCGGCCAGGTCACCCTCTACCTGGTGATGCTGGAATTGCCGGCCATCCTGGTGGGGCTCTGGTTCTACCGCCGCTTCAGCGCGCAGGCCGCAACAACCACCGGCTCACCGCTGTGGCAGGAAACCCTCACCAACCGCAGCGTGGTGCTGCTGGTGGGCGGAGTGATCATCGGCGCGGTCTATGGGCCGGAAGAAGGTAGCGGCGTTACCATTCCCCTCACCAACGCCTTCTCGCTGGTGCTGTCGCTGTTCCTGCTGGAAATGGGCCTGGTGGCCGCCGACACCCTGCGCAATCTGCGCTGGAGCCACTGGCGGGTGGTGATGTTTGCACTGGTCATGCCCACCGTGCTGTCGATCCCGGGGCTGGCCATGGGCACGCTGCTGGAACTGGGTACCGGGTCCACCGTCATTCTGGGGACCCTCACTGCCAGTGCCTCCTACATTGCCGCTCCGGTGGCGGTCCGCCACGCCATTCCCGACGCCAATATCGGCCTGGCCATGCTGGCCTCACTGGGGGTGACCTTCCCTTTCAATGTGCTCCTGGGCATCGGCCTCTACCACAGCATGCTGACCTGGGCTACCGGCTAGTGTCCCCGCTCCGACCATAACCGGGCGGCGGCCTCCACGACGATGGCGTGACGCCGGGCCAGGGCGCGCCGGTCGTCGTCGTAGCCGCCACCGATCACCGTGGCCACGGCAATGCGCCGGTTCAGCAACTCGGACAGCACCCGGTGGTCACGCTCGCCAATGCCGGCTTCGGTGATCGCCAGCTGGCCCAGCGGATCGCCCTCGAACACATCCACACCGGCGTCGTAGAGCACGATATCCGGCTGAACCTCGGCAAGGACCTCATCCAGTGTGGTCATGACCGCCTCCAGGTAGGCCCCATCGGTCATGCCGGCGGCCAGCCCCACATCCCGGTCACTGGTCTGTTTGCGGAAGGGGAAGTTACGCTTGCAGTGCAGTGAGCAGGTGAAGGCGGCGGGCTCATCCGCCAGCAGAGCCGCGGTGCCGTCGCCCTGGTGCACATCGCAGTCGAAGATCAATACCCGCTTCACTCCGGTCTGCTTAAGCAATACGCGAGCGGCGATGGCCAGGTCATTGAGAATGCAGAAGCCGGAGGCGTGGTCGTAATGGGCATGGTGGGTGCCGCCGGCCAGGTGGCAGGCAATGCCATAGTGCAGCGCCAGTTGGGCCGTCAGCACCGTGCCGGAGGGTGCCAGCAGGGTGCGCTTGCGCAGGCCCTCACTCCAGGGCAGGTTCATCTGGCGACGCTCGGCCGGGGTCAGGGTATTGCTGGTAAAGCGGTGCAGGTAATCCGGACAGTGCACCTGGGTCAGCCACTGCTCACGGCAGCGGCCGGGCCGGTAGCAGTTGTTGCTGGTGAGGATGCCCTGGTCGGCCAGATACTCCGCCAGCAGGCCGAACTTGGCCATCGGGAACCGATGCTGCTCGGGAAACGGGAAGCTGTAATCGGGGTGGTAAACCAGCGGTAGCATGGGCTCGGAATCCGGACCTGAAAGTCTGGTTTACGGCGCCAACGGGGGCCTGGTTCTGCCCGGCATCCACCGGACGGGAACAGGAGCCTCCGGAGAGACTCCTGCTCCGGCAGCGGTTCAGACCTTGAACCGGCCCACCAGGTCGCGCAGGTTCTCACCCAGGCGCGCCAGCTCGTGACTGGCGTCACTGGTCTGGTTGACGCCAGTGTCGCTCTGCTGGGCCGCTTCCACGATTCGTACCACATTCTTGTTGATTTCTTCTGCCACCTGTCCCTGCTGCTCCGCCGCCGCGGCGATCTGGGTGACCTGACTGTGGATGGTCTCCACCGAGCGCTCGATGGTCTTGAGCGCATCGGTGGCGAAGTTGATGCGCTCCACGGTCTCCCCCGAACGCTCCTGGGACTTGCGCATGCGCTCGGTGGCGGTACGGGATTCCGCAACAAATCCGTCGATCATGGTGCGGATCTGGTCGGCGGACTCGGCGCTGCGCCGTGCCAGCTGGCGGACCTCGTCGGCGACCACGGCGAAACCACGGCCGTGCTCACCGGCCCGGGCAGCCTCAATGGCGGCGTTCAGCGCCAGCAGGTTGGTCTGGTCGGTGACCGCCTGGATCACGTCCAGCACCTGCTGGATGTCGTCCGACTTCTGCGCCAGGGCATCGATCGTGCCGGCGCTGAGGGCGATTTCCTCGGACAGCTGGTTCACCGACTGCTGGGCACTGCTGACGGTCTTGCCGCCTTCCTGGGCCAGGCGATCCGCATCGGAGGCGGCGCTTTCCACCTCACTGGCGTTGCCGGCGATCTGCTGCACCGTGGCGGCCATTTCGTTGATGGCAGAGGCGATCTGGTCGGTTTCGGAGCCCTGCACTTGTACCGACTCCCGGGTTTCCTGGGCCACCCGGCTGAGTTCCTCTGCCGCCGAGGCCAACTGGTCGGTGGTGCTGCCCACCTCACGGATGGTGTCCTGGATACGGCTGACAAAGGCGTTGAAGCGCTGGCCAAGTTCCGCCAGCTCGTCACTGCCCTCGTCCGGCAGGCGCTGGCGCAGATCGCCATCGCCGGTGGCGATTTCCTGCATCAGGCTGCTGACGCGGTTCAGAGGACGGGTCACCGAACGGCCTACCACGAGACCCAGACCGACCGCAGCCAGCACCACCAGGCCCGATTCCACAGCCAGGAAGGTCAGGGTAGTGGCCGCCTGCTCATTGATGTCGGCCCGGGCGGCGTCCACCACCTTCTGGATATCGGTGGTGTAGATGCCTGCGCCCACCATCCAGTCCCATTCGGGAATCATCACAGCGTAGGACAGCTTCGGCTCTTCGTTACCAGAGCCGGGGTTGACCCACTGGTAACCATAGAAGCCGTCATTTTCCGCCGCTGCCATGATGTTCCTCACCAGCTCCCGGACCACCGGCTTGGTGGTCGGTCCTTCGGCGTCAGGGTTCGGCCGGTAAGCCATGTTGTTGGTCTGCCGGTCGTAGGCGAACACATAGTTGTCATTGCCGAAGGTCATGGCCCGCAACCGATCGCGAACCTCTTCCTGGGCCTCAAGCCTGGTCAGGCCCGGCCTCGCCATGACCTCCTCCACCTGGGAATAGGCCATCCGCACCACATCCCGCAAACTCTCCTTGCGGGAGTCCAGCAGGTTCTGTTCTAGGCGCTGCAGCTCGGCATCCGCCTGACTCTGAATCTGGGCGTAGGCACTCCAGCCCATCACCCCAGCGGTCAGAATGACCGGTACCAGTACGCCGATCATCAGGCGGGAGCGAATGCGCATTTGGCTGAGTCTGATCATGGGAAAACATCACATTGAGAGGGAATTTGCAGCGGTCATTCTGCAATCCGGGCACGGTATTTTCCGTTGGGTTTTTGTTTAAACAGGTAAACGTTTTACCGTTTATGGCCGCAGCCGGCAGTCCACAGGAAGCCTCTGATCGGTTATGGTGACCCCATGAGACCTAACGCACGAGCCAGAAAACAGCTGGAACAGCAGCTGGCGGCAGCCCGCAGCTACGAGCAGTGGCGGGACGCCGCCACGGCCCTGGACGACATGGACGGCCTGCTGGCCTGGCGCGAGCGGGGCGAGACCGACATGCTGCACGAAAGCCTGATGCGCGAGCACATGGACGTCATGGCTCGGTGCCGGCAAAGCCGCGACATGCGCCGGCTGATCCGCGTGCTGCAGGAGAGCCTCTACCGCCATCTCGGTGAGCTTTCCAACCCGGACCTCTACGCCATCGCGCGTACCGGCACCAAGCGTCTGGTCAGCGAGTTCCTGGACGAGGTGGAAACCTCCATGACGTTCATCTGCGACCATCCCATCCCGGAGGTCACTCCGGACGGCAAGTTACAGCTGTTCCGGGACGCCGAGCGGGTGTACGGCCGGCCGGCACTGATGCTCAGCGGCGGCGCTGCTTTCGGGGTCTATCATCTGGGCGTCACCCGGGCGCTCTGGCGCCAGGACCTGCTGCCGGACGTGATGGCGGGCTCCAGCATGGGGGCCATCGTGGCGGGGGCCATCTGCTGCCGTGACGAGGCTGAGGTGGAGGCCTTCTTCGAGCACCCAGAGCGTATCCATCGCCAGGCTTTCCGGTGGTTGGGGTTGATGGAGGCCCTGCGGGCCGGCCACGCCATGGACCCGCGCCAGCTTCACGAGCACCTGCTGTGCAACCTGGGCAGCGCCAGCTTCCGTGAGGCCTTCCAGCGCAGTGGCAGGATCCTGAGCATCTCGGTGTCGCCCACCCGAACCCAGCAGAAGCCGCGGCTCCTCAACCACCTGGCCTCACCGGCGGTGCTGGTGGACTCGGCGGTCATGGCCTCCTGTGCGGTGCCGGGCATCTACCCGCCGGTGACGCTGCGGGCCAGGGAGCCCGACGGCCAGCATCAGGGCAGCGTGCCCTACATGCCCACCGAGAGCTGGATCGACGGCAGTGTCCATGGCGACCTGCCACTGATGCGGATGGCCCGTCTGCACAACGTCAACAAGACCATCGTGAGCCAAGCCAACCCGCATGTGGTGCCCTTCATCAGCCATCTCCACCAGCGCGGCATCAAGGCGCGGGCCAAGCAGGCGGCGGTCTCGGTTGCCCATGGCCAGGTGGCCACGGCGCTCAAGCTGACTCGCCAGAGCCCCCATCCGGGCATCCTGCGACCCCTGCTGGAACAGGCCCACGCCATGGCGAGCCAGGATTATCTGGGCGACATCAACATCCACTTCCCGGTGCGCCCGGCGCTCTATCGCAAGGTGTTGTCCAACCCCGACCCCGAGGACCTGGAGATGTTCATCCGATTGGGGGAGCAGGCCACCTGGCCGCGGATCGCCATGATCCACGACCAGACCCGGATCAGCCGGGCCTTTGATCGCTGCATCCGGCAGCTCAAGGCCGAGGTGGCACAGCAGAACGGCGCCTGAGTCGCCAGCGTCACGCAGTAGGTCAACGAATGAACCAGCCGGGACACTAACCCCGCACCGGGCGTTGGCGTGCCACCTTGCCGGGTTTCTTTGCTTTCGGCCGGCCCGGCAACGGCTTGCTGCCGGTGGTGGAACGCGGCGGCAGGCCGGTGTGCTGGGTCAGCAGTGGCTTGCCGGCACGGCCCGCCCCCGGTGGCGTGGAGTTCTTGCGCCGGGCACTGTGATAGCCCTCGGTCTTGGGCTGGTAGGTGGGGATCAGGTGCTTCTTGCCGTTACCGATCAGGTCCGCCCGGCCCATGCGCTGGAGCGCATCCCGCAGCAGCGGCCAGTTCTTGGGATCATGGTAGCGCAGGAAGGCCTTGTGCAGGCGGCGCTGGTTGGGGTCCTTCACCGTGCCCACCTTCTCGGACTTGTAGGTCACCTTGCGCAGCGGATTGCGGGCGGTGTGGTACATGGTGGTGGCGGTGGCCATGGGTGAGGGATAGAACGCCTGCACCTGGTCGGCCCGGAACCCCTTGGCCTTGAGCCAGAGCGCCAGGTTCATCATGTCCTCGTCGGTGGTGCCCGGGTGGGCGGCGATGAAGTAGGGAATCAGGTACTGCTCCTTGCCGGCCTCTTTCGAGTACTTGTCGAACATGGCCTTGAAGCGGTCGTAACTGCCGATGCCGGGCTTCATCATCTTGTCCAGCACGCCTTCCTCGGTGTGCTCCGGGGCAATTTTCAGGTAGCCACCCACGTGGTGGGTCACCAGCTCGCGGACATACTCCGGCGACTCCACCGCCAGGTCGTAACGCAGGCCCGAGGCAATCAGCACCTTCTTCACGCCGGGCAGCTCCCGGGCCTTGCGGTAGAGCTCGATCAGCGACGAATGGTCGGTGTTGAGGTTCTCGCAGATGCCCGGATAGACACAGGACGGCTTGCGGCAGGCGGATTCGATCTCCGGCGACTTGCAGGCGATGCGGTACATGTTGGCGGTGGGACCGCCCAGGTCCGACACCACGCCGGTGAAGCCGGGCACCTTGTCCCGCATGGCCTCGATTTCCCGGATGATGGAATCCTGGGAGCGGTTCTGGATGATGCGGCCCTCGTGCTCGGTGATGGAGCAGAAGGTGCAGCCGCCAAAGCAGCCCCGCATGATGTTCACCGAGAACCGGATCATGTCGTAGGCGGGTATCTTGGCCTTGCCATAGCTGGGGTGCGGCACCCGCGCGAAGGGCTGGTCGAAGACGTAGTCCATCTCCTCGGTGGTCAGCGGAATCGGCGGCGGGTTGAACCAGACGTCGTGCTCGCCGTGCTTCTGCACCAGGGCGCGGGCGTTGCCGGGGTTGGTTTCCTGGTGCAGCACCCGGTTGGCGTGGGCGTAGAGTACCGGGTCATTGCGCACTTTCTCGAACGACGGCAGCCGGATCACGGTGTTGCCCCGGCGCACCTTGGAGCTGGGCAGCAGGTCCACCACCACGGTCTCGTCGCTTTCCTGCAGCGGCCCGGCCTCCTGGGTACTGGCACAGCTGGCCGTTTCCTGGGTATTGACGTAGGGGCTGATCAGCTTGTCGATGCGGCCGGGGCGGTCCACCCGGGTGGAGTCCAGTTCGTAGAAGCCCTCAGCCGTATCGCGGCGGATAAAGGCCGTGCCACGCACATCGGTAATGCTGTCCAGCGACTCTCCCAGAGAGATGCGGTTGGCCACCTCGGCGATCGCCCGCTCGGCGTTGCCGTAGAGCAGGATATCGGCGCCGGAATCCACCAGGATGGACTTGCGCACCTTGTCCTGCCAGTAATCGTAGTGGGCAATGCGGCGCAGCGAGGCTTCGATGCCCCCCAGCACCACCGGCACGTGGCCGTAGGCTTCCTTGCAGCGATGGGTGTAGACCAGGCTGGCCCGGTCCGGGCGCTTGCCGCCCTCGCCACCGGGGGTGTAGGCGTCGTCGGAGCGGGGTTTACGGTCGGCGGTGTAGCGGTTGATCATCGAATCCATGTTGCCGGCCGCCACGCCGAAGAACAGGTTGGGCTCGCCCAGCTTCATGAAGTCGTCTTTCGAGTTCCAGTCCGGCTGGGCAATGATACCGACCCGGAAACCCTGGCCTTCCAGCAGCCGGCCGATCACCGCCATGCCGAACGACGGATGGTCCACGTAGGCATCGCCGGTTACGATGATGATGTCACAGGAGTCCCACCCCAGCTGGTCCATCTCCTCCCGGCTCATGGGCAGGAAGGGCGAGGGTCCGAAACACTCGGCCCAGTACTTGGGGTAATCGAACAAAGGCTTGGCGGATTGCATGGCGGCGAGCCGGGCTCCTGGGAATCGGTAGGCGTGTATGGCGGCGGATAATAGCACAATTTTTAACCAAACCCTATGCTGTCAGCCGCCCGCCGGCGCGGATCATATCGCAAATCAGCCCCGGTCGCGCGCCTCGCCACAGTCGCATTTCAGGCACTCGAGCGTCTGCCCGAGGCGCCCGGCACGTCCCGTCTCGGTAATTACCCAGGGCCGGTTGACCCAGGGCGGGTCATGGCGCACGTGCTGATTGTGGCCGCAGGCCAGTCGCGCCACCCAGTGGTTCTCTTCATCCTGGTGGTATCCGACAATGGCCTGGCGCATGGGTTACCAGCTCTCCCCGAACGGCCGCAGGTCCAGCTCGAAGGTCCAGCCCGAGCGGTGCTGCTGGCACAGCGCCCAGACCGCGTCGGCGACCGCATCGGCCTGGATGAAGAAATCATCCTGCTTGTCCGGCAGCATCTTGCGGGTGCGCGGCAGGTCGATCACCCCGTCGATCACCAGATAGCCCACATGGATGTTCTCCGGCCCCAGCTGCCGCGCCAGGGACTGGGCCAGGCTGCGCTGGGCGGCCTTGGCGGAGGCGAAGGGTGCGGTGTTGGCCCGGCCGCGCCAGGCCGCGGAGGCACCGGTCACCATGAGGTTGGCCTGGTCGTGCTTGCGCAGCTGGGGCAGCACCGCCTTGGCGGCCATGGCCAGGCCCAGGGTGTTGACCTTCCAGGTGTGCTCAAAGTCCGCCTCGGTGCTGTCTTCTGTCGTTTTGAACACCCCCGCCCCGGCGTTGTAGACCAGGGTCTGGACCGGCCCGAGTTCGTCCTCGATGCGCCCCAGGGCCTTGTGGATCTGGTCGCTGTCGGTGACATCGCAGACAAACCCGGTGGCGCTGCCGTAACGCTGCTCCATGTCGCTCAGGGTGTCCTCGCTGCGGGTCAGCATGGCGACCTGATAACCCTCGTCGCAGAAGCGTCTGACCAGGGCCTCCCCGTTGCCCGGGCCGATTCCGATGATGGCGCAAACCTTGTCCATCGTTGCATCTCCCTTTCATCGAATGAGCCACCAGTATGGCAAGACCGCCGACGACCACCACCCCGAGCCGGCGTCAGATGTGGAAACGCCTGGACAAAAAAGGGGCCGGGCATAGGCCCGACCCC
>NZ_JAWVZL010000070.1:0-16454 GCF_033722195.1 Marinobacter sp. | reverse complement strand
CTCTACAACAACCGGCATCCGGCCTTTGTGCTCTACCTCGAGGTGGACCCGGCCACGGTGGACGTCAACGTGCACCCCACCAAGCACGAGGTGCGCTTCCGGGACGGTCGCCTGGTGCACGACTTCATCTTCCGTACCCTGCACCGGGCGCTGGCGGAGGTGAAGCCCGACGATCACCTGCGTGGCGCCGTGGCCCAGTCACTGGACCGGGAAGTGGCGGTGGCCGACGGTAACGGTGGTCCGCAAGCCTGGAGCCGACCGGGCATGCCCAGCCAGAGTCCCACCGCCGGCCTGTTTGGTCAGCCCGCCAACAGTGGCGCCTCGGGTTTCAGTGCCGCGCCGCCGCGGCATGACTGGCAGGCCCGCGACCAGGTGGCGCTGTACGACTCGCTGCGGGGCGAAAGCAGGCCTGACAGCGGAGTGGCAACGGAATATGCCACCACGGCGCCAACCCCACCACAATCGGAGGGGGGTGAACCTCCCCTTGGCTACGCCATCGCCCAGCTGCACGGCATCTACATCCTGTCCCAGACCCGCCAGGGCCTGATCGTGGTGGACATGCACGCCGCCCACGAGCGCATCACCTACGAGCGCATGAAGCGGGCCCTGGCGGCCCAGGACCTGAAAACCCAGCCGCTGCTGGTGCCGGTGTCGCTGGCGGTGAGCCAGAAGGAAGCCGGGCTGGCGGAAACCCACGCCGCGGACCTGCAGCGGGTGGGTCTGGGGGTGGAGCGCATAGGTCCGGAAACCCTGGCGGTGAGACAGGTGCCGGCCCTGCTGCGGGGAGCCAATACCGAGCAGCTGGTGCGGGACGTGCTGGCGGATCTCATCGAGCACGGCCAGAGCGACCGGGTGCAGGCGGTCACCGACGAACTGCTGGGCTCCATGGCCTGTCACGGCTCGGTGCGGGCCAACCGGCAGCTCACCATTCCCGAGATGAATGCCCTGCTGCGGGACATGGAGGCCACCGAGCGCAGCGGCCAGTGCAATCACGGCCGTCCCACCTGGACCCTGGTGACCCTGGCGGAACTGGACAAGCTGTTCCTGCGGGGGCGGTGATGGCTGCGTCCCGGCCTCCCGCCATTTTCCTGATGGGCCCGACCGCTTCCGGCAAGACCGATCTGGCCATGGCTCTGCGAGACCAGCTGCCCTGCGACATCGTCAGCGTCGATTCGGCGATGATCTACCGGGGCATGGACATCGGCACCGCGAAACCCACGGCCGCGGAGCTGGCCCGCCATCCCCATCGCCTGATCGACATCTGCGATCCGGCCGACACCTACTCGGCGGCGGACTTCCGCCGGGACGCCCTGGCGGAGATGGCCGCCATCAGCGCCGCCGGGCGCATACCGCTGCTGGTGGGCGGGACCATGATGTACTTCAAGGCCCTGTTCAGCGGACTGTCGGATCTGCCGGCGGCGGACGCCGGGATCAGGGCCGAGATCGAGCGCCAGGCTGAAGCCGAGGGCTGGCCGGCGCTGCACCGTGAATTGGCAGTGAAGGACCCGGAGGCGGCCCGGGCGATCCATCCCAATAACCGGCAGCGCCTGACCCGGGCGCTGGAGGTTGTCCGCCTCACCGGCAGGCCCATATCCGAGCTTTGGCAGGCCGGGGCCGGCGCTAATACCAAAGTTATTGAGGATTACCCGTATTTCACCCACTGGCAGGCAGACGAACTCGGCGACCTTCCGTATACTGTCTGTCAAATCGCAATAGCGCCAGGGGACCGTCGCTGGTTGCATGAGCGGATTCAGCGGCGCTTCCTGCAGATGCTCGATCAGGGCTTTCTCGACGAAGTGCGTGCGCTTCGGGCGCGCCCGGACCTGACGCCGGACCTGCCTTCCATGCGCTGCGTGGGTTATCGCCAGGCCTGGCAGTATCTGGCCGGCGAATACGACTACCCGACCCTGGTGGAAAAAGGCATCGCTGCCACCCGGCAACTGGCCAAGCGCCAGCTCACCTGGCTCCGTAAATGGCCCGGCGTGGACTGGCTCGAGGCGGAATCCGCCGAAAACGCGGCGATTGCCTTGAAAATTATTCAGCTTCGCACCACATTGAATTGACGGAATTTCCATCGGAAGCTCCGCAATACGGAATGATCGACGAATCGCTGACGGTGTGGCAGGGCATGGCGTGCGGCCGGCTCCTGTCACTACAGCGGTCTGGCGGTGGTTCCGCAGCTTGGTTGCAGGCTTTGCGAGGACGCAATGGGCCGTTGTGTCGATTGATGCCGGCTGCCCCTCAACCGTTACCATGACGATCTGCACTTAAAAAAACAGGAGAACACACATGTCAAAAGGGCACTCTCTACAAGACCCTTACCTCAATGCACTGCGCAAGGAGCGTATTCCGGTTTCCATCTTTCTCGTGAACGGCATCAAGCTGCAGGGCCAGGTCGAATCCTTCGACCAGTTCGTCATCCTGCTGAAGAACACGGTCAGCCAGATGGTCTACAAGCACGCCATCTCAACGGTTGTGCCGGCGCGCAACGTTCGTATCCCCCAGCAGAACCCGGCTGAGGGTGAGGCGGAAGACTGATCTACCAAGGTCGTCGGCGGTACCGAAGCAAGGTTTTACAGGCACCCGTGAATTCTGGACCGGCGTTTTCCGGTAGCAGGGTTCACGGGTATTTGCGTTTTAAAGCATCACCTTGATTGGATTGGAGTGATACAAGATTGTTCGAGCGTCCGGATGTAGGTGAGCGAGCGGTGCTCGTTCACATCGAGTTTTCCAGCCATGGCGAGTCCGAGGATCTGGGAGAATTCCGGGAGCTGGTGGCTTCCGCCGGCGTGGAACCGGCCGGAACCGTGACCGGCAGCCGCAAGCAGCCCAGTCCCCGCTATTTCGTCGGCGAGGGCAAGCTGGAAGAAGTGCGGGATGCGGTGGCCGCTCATAATGCCGATGTGGTGCTGTTTAACCACGCCCTGAGTCCGAGCCAGGAGCGTAACGTGGAGCGCGAGCTCAAGTGCCGGGTGCTGGATCGCACCGGCGTGATCCTGGATATCTTTGCCCAGCGCGCCCGCACCCACGAGGGCAAGCTGCAGGTTGAATTGGCCCAGCTCGAGCACATGTCCACCCGGCTGATCCGGGGCTGGACCCACCTGGAGCGTCAGAAGGGCGGTATCGGCCTGCGGGGCCCGGGTGAGACCCAGCTGGAGACCGACCGGCGGCTGCTCAGGGCCCGCATCAAGAACATCCACCGGCGTCTGGAGAAGGTCCGGCGCCAGCGTAACCAGGGTCGGCGCGCCCGTCAGCGGGCAGACATTCCCACGGTGTCGCTGGTGGGCTACACCAACGCCGGCAAGTCGACGCTGTTCAATCACATCACCACCGCCTCGGTGTACGCCGCCGACCAGCTGTTCGCCACTCTGGATCCGACCCTGCGACGGCTGGAACTTCCTGACCTGGGGCCGGTCGTAGTGGCGGATACGGTGGGCTTCATCCGCCATCTGCCCCACAAACTGGTGGAGGCCTTCCGGGCCACCCTCGAGGAAACCGTCGAAGCGGCTCTGCTGCTCCATGTGGTGGACTGTGCCGATGATCGCCGCGACGAAAACATGGAGCAGGTGGAAGACGTACTGCTGGAGATCGGGGCCGACGAGGTTCCCGTACTTGAGGTGTTCAACAAGATCGACCTGCTGGACAACTTCACCCCGCGGGTGGAGCGCAACGAAGACGGCGTGCCGGTCCGGGTCTGGGTATCGGCGGTGACCGGCGCCGGCATTCCCGAGTTGTTCGATGCCGTAGTGGAGCGGCTGGCGGAGGACGTGGTCCACCAGTTCGTGCTGCTGGGGCCCAAAGACGGCAAGATCCGGGCGCTGCTGCATCAGTCCGGCTCGGTGCTGAGCGAAGAGCATCGGGACAATGGCGATTCGGTCATGGAAGTGCGCCTGCAGAGCCGGGACTGGTTCCAGCTCCTCAGCCGTGCCGGCGTGCGGGCCGACGAGATCCGCTACGACCATCGCGCCTGAAAACGCCCCACCGGCAGTATCCGGATTGAACGAGCAGGCGTCAGGCCGGCTTCACTATTGCCGGGGCCGGTATAAATCCCTAGTATTTGCAGCCATTCGATTGGTTAAGAACGGAGAGCATTATGGCCTGGAACGAACCGGGTGGTAACCGCAACGACAACGACCCCTGGGGAACAGGTGGTGGTCGCGGCGGCAAGGATCAGGGTCCGCCAGATCTTGATGAGGCGCTTAAGAAAGGCCTCGACAAGCTCAACCAGCTGTTGGGCGGCAAAGGTCGCAAGGGTGGCTCAGGTGGCTCTTCCGGTGGCGGCGGCAGCAGTGCCGGCGGCTTTGGAGCCATTCTGGCGGTCGCGGCCATCCTGTTTGTCGGTTACGTGATTTTCCAGTCCTTCTACACCGTGGACGAGCAGGAGCGCGCCGTGGTGCTGCGCTTCGGTGAGTACCACACCACCGAGGACCCGGGTCTGAGGTTCAAGGTGCCGCTGATCGACAGTGTTACCAAGGTGCGGGTCACCAACGTGCGGACCGCCGAGTCCCGGGGTCAGATGCTGACCGAGGACGAGAACCTGGTGTCGGTGGAGCTGCAGGTCCAGTACCGGGTCGACAGTGCCCGTGACTATGTCCTCAACGTTCGCAACTCCAATGAAGCCCTGGCCTACGCGACCGACAGCGCCCTGCGTCACGAGGTGGGCAGCTCCAGTCTCGATCAGGTACTGACCGAGGGTCGTGCCGAGCTGGCCGTCCGTGTGGAGCAGCGGCTGCAGCGCTTCCTTGAGGATTACGGCACCGGTCTGCGGATCGTTCGGGTCAACGTGGAGAGCACCCAGCCACCTGAGCCGGTGCAGGACGCCTTCCGCGAGGTCCAGCGCGCCCGTGAAGACGAGCAGCGCCTGAAAGAGGAAGCCGAGACCTACCGCAACAAGGTGGTACCGGAAGCCCGTGGCCGGGCCCAGCGCCTGATCGAGGAAGCCCTGGCCTACAAGCAGCAGGTTGTCGAGCGCGCCCGCGGTGAAACCGCCCGCTTCAACGAGCTGCTGGCGGTCTATGAGAACGCACCTGAGGTCACCCGTGATCGCATGTACATCCAGGCCCTGGAAACCGTGCTGTCCCAGAGCACCAAGGTGCTTGTGGACACCGAGAGCAGCGACAACATGATGTTCCTGCCGCTGGATCGTCTGGTTAACCGCCAGGGCGCAGCCGCCACCGGCGACACTGACGGCGGTGGTTCAGGCAACACCAGCGGCGGCTCCGATATCCAGTCGCTCACCGACCAGGTGATCCAGGAAATTCGCAGTCGTCAGAACACCAGTACCAGGACGGGGAGATAATCATGGGACCTAAAAGCATACTGGGTCTTGCAGGCGCCCTTATCGTTGTCCTGCTGGTTTTGTCGAGTGTCTTCATCATTCCCGAAACCCATCGCGGCGTGCTGCTGCGGTTCGGTGAACTGATCGAGACCGATATCGAGGCGGGCATCCACTTCAAGGTGCCGGTGGTGGACCAGGTACGCCGCTTCGACGTACGGGTGCTGACCACGGATCTTCCGTCCCGCCAGTACCTGACGGTTGAGAAGAAGCCGCTGGACGTGGATTCCTACGTGGCCTGGCAGATCAGTGATGTCGACCAGTACTACCGCGCCACCGGCGGCGACGAGCTGCGTGCCCAGTCCCTGCTGTCGTCGCGGGTGGATAACGGCCTGCGTGACGAGTTCGGTGTCCGGACCATGCACGAGGTGGTCTCCGGCCAGCGGGACGAACTGATGAACACCCTGACCACCCGTGTCAACGAAGCCGCCAAGGAAGAGTTTGGTGTGCGGGTACTGGACATCCGGGTCAAGGGCATCGAACTGCCCGGCCAGGTCAGTGAGAACGTTTACCGCCGCATGGCGACCGAGCGTGAGAAGCTGGCCCAGGAGTTCCGCTCCCGCGGTCGCGAGCTGGCCGAGGGTATCCGGGCCGACGCCGATCGTCAGCGCACCGTGGTGCTGGCGGAAGCTTTCGCCCGGGCCGAAGAGACCCGCGGTGAGGGTGATGGTCAGGCGGCGCGTATCTACGCTGACGCCTACACCCAGGATGCGGAGTTCTACCAGTTCTACCGCAGCCTGGAGGCCTATCAGAACACCTTCACCAGCAAGGACGACATCATGGTGATCGACGCGGACAACAGTTTCCTGCGTTATCTGAAGGATCCCAAGGGTGCCAGTCCGGCCCAGTAACAGCCTGTAGGCCCGGCCATGCCGGGCCCCGAAACCGGAATGCCTTGGGTGTTCCGGTTTTTTTATGCCTGTCGAACGTGTAGAATTCCGCCGGTTTTGGTTCGGATTTTCATCCTGTCCCGAACCCGGTCCCTGACCTGATTGATCGTCGCGCCGGCCCATCGGCCTGGCGTTGATGCCGCCCCACAACGGACGCTGGAGACACATGACAGACTCTGATCGCTGGTTACTGCCCGATGGCGTGGAGGATATCCTGCCACCGCTGGCCGGACAGATCGAAACCCTGCGCCGCAGCGTGATGGATACCTGCCAGCGCTGGGGCTACCAGCTGGTGATCCCGCCGCTGATCGAGTATCTGGAATCGCTGTTCACCGGTACCGGCCATGACCTGGCCCTGCAGACCTTCAAGCTCACCGACCAGCTCACCGGCCGGATGATGGGCGTGCGGGCGGACATGACCCCCCAGGCCGCCCGAATCGATGCCCATACCCTGCGCCAGGAAGGCGTGACCCGGTTGTGCTACGCCGGCCACGTGCTCAACACCCGGCCCCAGCACATGCTCGCCGGGCGGACCCCGATCCAGGCCGGCTGCGAGCTGTTCGGCAGCGCCTCCGAGGCTGCCGACCGGGAAATCATCAGTCTGATGCTGGAGGTACTGCGGGTTGCCGGCCTGCCCCGTGTCCACCTGGATATGGCCCACGTGGGCATCTACCAGGCGCTGATTCGCGAGGCCAAGTTCGACAGGGCCACCGAATCCGAGATTTTCGACGCCATGCGCCGCAAGTCCATTCCCGAACTGGACATTCTGTTCAACGGCTGCGAGGAGGGCACCCCAAAGGCGCGTCTGAAGGCGCTGGCCCGCATCAGCGGTGGCCGGGATGCCCTGGCCCAGGCCAGGGAGGCTCTCAGTGGCGCCTCCGGCGAAGTCACCGAGGCCCTGGATCAGCTGGAGCGGATGGCGGACATGCTGGCAGCGCACTACCCGGAGGTCACCACCGGCTTCGACTTCTGTGAGCTGCGGGGCTACAACTACCACACCGGCCTGGTGTTCTCGGCCTATTCCCGCGGTCATGGGGAGTCCGTGGCCAAGGGCGGCCGCTACGATGCCATTGGCCAGGATTTTGGCCGGGCCCGACCGGCGACCGGCTTCAGTATCGATATCCGCGCCCTGGTGGCACTGGCGGAAGCCAGGGGCCAGCGCAACGGCGCCATCTGGGCACCGGCCGAGGCAGATCCGGCCCTCGCCGGCGTGGTCAGCGAGCTGCGGCTGACCGAGACCGTAATCCAGGCGCTGCCTGACGATACCGTCACCGATCCCCGTCAACGTGGCTGTGACCGGCAACTGGTCCGGCAAAACGGACAGTGGGTCGTGCAACCACTCAATTAACTGTGTCGCTGCCGGCTCCCTGGGCGCGGCAGCCTTGAGAGAGAGTCATGGGTAAAAACGTCGTAGTGCTGGGCACCCAATGGGGTGACGAAGGAAAGGGTAAGATCGTCGACCTGCTGACCGAACAGGTGGCAGCCGTGGTGCGTTTCCAGGGTGGTCACAACGCCGGCCATACCCTGGTGATCGAGGGCAAGAAAACCGCTCTGCACCTGATTCCCTCGGGCATCCTCCGTCAGAACGTGGCCTGCCTGATCGGCAACGGCGTGGTGCTGTCGCCGGAGGCCCTGCTCAAGGAAGTGCGCGAGCTGGAGGCCCGCGGCGTGGCGGTCCGTGACCGGCTCCGCATCAGCCTGGCCTGTCCGCTGATCCTGGCCACCCACGTGCGCATCGACCAGGCCCGTGAGCGAGCCCGCGGCAACGACAAGATCGGCACCACCGGCCGTGGTATCGGTCCGGCCTACGAAGACAAGGTGTCCCGCCGGGGCCTGCGTCTGGGTGACCTGCTGCGGCCGGATTCGTTCGAGCTCAAGCTGCGGGAAATCATGAGCTATCACAATTTCGTGCTGACCCAGTACTTCCAGGAAGAGCCGGTGGATATCGACCAGGCGCTGGCAGACCTGAAGGCCATGGGGGAGGAAATCCTGCCGATGGCGGCCGATGTCACCGACATCCTGCACGATTACCGCAAGCGCGGTGAGCACATCCTGTTCGAGGGCGCCCAGGGCTCCCTGCTGGACATCGACCTGGGCACCTATCCCTTCGTGACCTCGTCCAACACCACCGCCGGCGGCACCGCCACCGGCACCGGTTTTGGCCCGCTGTTCCTGGATTACGTGCTGGGCATCACCAAGGCCTACACCACCCGGGTCGGCTCCGGCCCCTTCCCGACCGAGCTGTTCGACGACTTCGGCCGGCACCTGGCCGTCAAAGGTAACGAGGTGGGGACCACCACCGGTCGCGCCCGCCGCTGTGGCTGGTTCGATGCCGTGGCCCTGCGCCACGCCATCCAGATCAACAGTGTGTCCGGCATCTGCCTGACCAAGCTCGACGTGCTGGACGGCATGGATACCGTCAAGGTGTGCGTGGGCTACAAGACCGATCGTGGCGAGTTCCAGCGCCCGCCCATCAGCGTTGACGATTACCAGTACATCGAGCCGGTTTACAAGGAACTGCCGGGCTGGCAGGAAAGCACGGTGGGTCTGACCTCACTGGATCAGCTGCCGGAAAACGCCAAGGCCTACATCGCTTTCCTGGAAGAGCAGATCGAGGCACCCATCGACATTATTTCCACCGGCCCGGACCGGGTGGAAACCATCGTCATGCGGCATCCCTTCGGCGGTTAACAGGCCGCCGCTTCTGCGCCTCGTCCAGGAGGCGCAGATTTCCCTTTCGTCAGCCCCGATTGGCAATCAGCGTCGCCCGCTTCGGGCCGGGGTAACCCTCGACGGTTCGTGTCGGATCATCCGGATCCAGGAAGTCTTCGAGGGACTGGAACCGCATCCAGTCGGTGGCCCGCTGCTCCTCGGTGGTGGTGTCGGTCACGTCCACCACCCGGGCGTTGGTGAAACCGGTGCGGGCGAGCCAGCGCAGCAGTGTCTGGCAGCTGGGCAGGAACCAGACGTTGCGCATGCGGCCATAGCGGTCCTCCGGCATCAGGGTCATACCCTCCGGCCCGTCCACCACCAGGGTTTCAAGCACCAGCTCGCCCCCGGGCCTCAGGGTGTCGCGCAACTCCAGCAGGTGATCCAGCGGTGAGCGGCGGTGGTAGAGCACACCCATGGAAAAGGTGGTATCGAAGGCCTCCAGGCCGGCAGGCAGGTCCTCCATCCTGACCGGCAACAGATCTACCGGCACCTCCCCCAGGTAACCCTTGACGCTCAGGAACTGGCACAGGAACAGCAGGCCGGGGTCGATGCCGATCACCCGCCGGGCGCCGGCGCCGTACATCCGCCAGCAGTGGTAGCCGCTGCCGCAGCCCACATCCAGCACCTGCCGCCCCGACAGGTCCGCCAGCCAGGGCGCCACCCGTTCCCATTTCCAGTCCGAGCGCCATTCGGTGTCCACGTACACGCCGAAGAAGTCGAAGGGGCCCTTGCGCCAGGGCATCAGACCCCGCAGTGCCTGCTCCACCTGCGCCAGGGTGGCGGCATCCGGTGCCGGCTGGGAGCGCAGGGTGATGGCGCAGGCCTCCAGGTCGGCGCTGACCTGGCCCATCGGGGGCAGCTGGGCGAGGGCGGCCAGCCACCGGTCCATGTCGCCGTGGGGCTGTTCATCGAAGCGTTGGGTCAGTTGCCGTTTCAGGGCCGTCAGCCAGCCGTCCAGGCCCTGTCCGGCCAGGTGCTGGAACAGGTTTTGGTAGGTGGCTTGCCAGTCAAAGTGGGTCATGGATCGCAGTCGGTTTGAGAGTGGGCTCAAGCGCTCTTGATGGCCAGCATGGAGACAAAATTGAAGCACTGGTACCAGAGCATGACCTGATCGAAACCGGCATCATGGAGCCGCCTGCGGTGGGCGGCCAGGGTTTCGGGAATCAGCACCTGTTCCAGGGCCGAGCGCTTCTGGCTGATCTCCAGGTCGGAGTAGCCGTTGGCACGCTTGAATTCATGGTGCAGCAGGGTCTGGGCGGCCTGCTCCCGTTCATCCTCGCAGCGGATCTTCTCCGACAGGATCAGCGCCCCACCGGGCCGGGTGGCCCGGGCGATGCGCTGCAGCAGGCGGTCGCGCTCCCCCGGCGGCACGAACTGCAGGGTGAAGTTCAGGGTGGTGATCGAGGCGTCCCGCAGGTCGGTGTGCAGAATATCCTCGCACCGCAGCTGCACCGGCAGGGGGTGGTCGTCCAGGGCGATGTAGTGCTGGCAGCGCTCGATCATGTCCCGGGAATTGTCCACTCCCACCAGGGTGCAGTCGGGGTGGGGGATGCCGTGCCGCATGGCGAGGGTGGCGGCCCCCAGGGAGCAGCCCAGGTCGTAGCAATGGCTGCCGGGCTGGGCGTAGCGCTCGCTGATCACCTCGATCATTGGAATGATGGTGGTATAGCCCGGCACCGAGCGACGGATCATGTCCGGGAACACCCGGGCGACGGCGGCATCGAAGCGGAAGTCCTCCGGCGTCCGGGTCTCCGCGAACAGGCGATCGGCTTCGGTGGGGCTCGGGGGCTTGGGTCGGCTCATGGCGGTGTCACTGTGACGGGGCATCGTCAGCCGGAGCCGTGGGCGCCGGCGACCGGCGTTCGGTGGCGTTGATTGCGGGACCGCAGCGCACGCCGCGGTTCCTGTAGTCCACCAGCACGCCGAAGAAATCCGGATCCACATTGGAGGCGACGCCCAGGTAGCCGTTGCGGCAGACCGCATGCAGCTCCGAGTTCTTGGCGGACATGCGGAACTCCTCGTTGGGCGTCAGGTGCACCGCGGTGAATTCCCCCACCGGTTCACCCAGCTGGCCGCCACTGTGATCAATGCGGCCAGACAGCTGAAGAGCCACAACCGTGACAATGATGGTAAGGACAGCGGTCAGCAGCAGGGCTCGAACGGTGTAACGGGCTTCGGGTTGGCTCATGGCTGGAGTCTCTCCGGAATCGGGTCGCAAAAAGGAGGTGGTCAGAACTGGCCGGGTATGGACAGCGCCGGCGCCTGCAGGGCTGCCAGTTGCTCCCGCAACGACAGGATCTGGTCGGACCAGAACCGGGGCTGGCCGAACCAGGGGAAGAATCGCGGGAAAGCCGGATCATCCCAGCGCCTGGCCAGCCAGGTGCAGTGGCTGATCTGGCGGTAGCAGCGCAGGGGTTCGATCAGGTGGCGCTCGCGGCGGTCGAATTCCCGAAACATCTCATAGCCTTCCAGCAGCTCGGCGAACTGGGCGCCGCGGCTGTGGTCATCGCCGTTCAGCAGCAGCCAGAGATCCTGGATCGCCGGCCCGCTGCGGCAGTCGTCCAGATCCACGAACAGCATCTGTTCGTCCCGCACCAGGATGTTACCGGCATGGCAGTCGCCGTGCAGGCGGATCTGGTTGATGGCGTCGCCGGCGTCCCGCAGCCGCGCCTCACAGTGGTTGATCAGGTCCGGGATCAGGGTGTCCCAGGCCGGCCTCAGGTCGGCCGGGATCCAGCCGTTGTCGGTCAGAAAGCGGCTGTTGTCGGTCAGGCCGGGCAGTATATCCAGGGCCGGGCGATGCCGGAACGGCTGCCGGGCGCCGATGTTATGCATCTGGCCCAGCCAGCTGCCGAGCCGGTACAGGGTATCCTCGACACTGGTGTCCGGGGCCTGGCCACCGCGCTGGTTGAAAAGCGCGAACAGAAAACCCCGGTGCTCCCCCAGGGTGTCGCCCGAGGGCATCTTCAGGGGCGCCACTACGGGGATGCCGGCGGCTTCCAGCTCCTTTGAGAAACTGTGTTCCTCGCGGATCTGGGCTTCCTGCCAGCGGCCGGGTCGGTAGAATTTGGCGATCAACGGCGGTTTGCCTTCCAGTCCCACCTGGTAGACCCGGTTCTCGTAGCTGTTGAGGGCAAACAGCCGGCCGCTGATCTCGAAGCCGGCCGCCTCTATGGCATCCAGCAGAACATCAGGGGTGAGATCGTCGTAGGGATGGGGGTTTGTCATGGCGGCCTGTCAGCGTTGCACCCCGGTCTGTGACCGCATGGCGCTCAAATGGTACCAGTTCTCGTCGAGCTCCCAGCGTACGCGGGCAACACCGGGGCTGGCCAGCACGATGTCGCCGGCCCGGGCCTGGATATGGGCAAACTCCCGCTCCGCCCGCTGCCATTCGCGATGGTTCTCGTTGAGGGCGCTGAGGCTGGGAAAGATGTTGATCAGGGCCTCCCGGGTGGATACGTCGTGGGAACGCAGCGAGCTCATCACCGCGGTATCGCCGTCCACCCGCAGCACCCGGTGCTGGTAGGGGTAATCCGCCACCAGCTCGTCCGCCTGCAGGCGCTGGTTGAGCGAAATCACCTCAAAACCCCGCCAGCCCAGCCAGCCCACAAAGACTGCTGCCACCAGCATGACGATCAGAAACTGCTTCCGGTCCGACATGGATACGCCCTGTGCTTCCTGCTCTTAGGATCTCAAGGCCCAGAGTATACCGGTTTTCACCGGCATTTCGGAGTCAGCCGGTCAGCTAATCCACCGGTAGCGCAGCTGCTAGAATGACAGCCACTATCCACGGGTGGGAGCTGTCATGACCGAGCAGGACTTGCTGAGTACCGACACCGTCGTTATCGGCGCCGGTGTGGTGGGCCTGGCAGTGGCGCGGCGGCTGGCGTTGCGGGGTCAGGACGTGATCCTGCTGGAGGCGGGAGACCGCTTCGGGGAGGGGCTTTCCTCCCGCAACAGCGAGGTGATTCACGCCGGCCTCTACTACCCCGAGGACTCCCTCAAGGCCCGCCTCTGCGTCCAGGGCCGCCAGGCCCTCTACGACTACTGCCAACGGCGCGGGGTGGCGCACCGCAAAACCGGCAAGTGGATCATTGCCACCAGTGAGAGTCAGCGTGCCAGCCTGGAGGCGTTGCAGGCGCAGGCGGCCCGCAACGGAGTGTCGTTGGCAGCGGCGGAGGGCGGCGAGCTGCAGGCGGCCTTGCCGGAAGTAAGGGCTGTCTATGGCCTGCACTCACCGGAAACCGGCATCATCGACAGCCACGGCCTGATGCTCTCCCTGTTGGCGGAGCTGGAGGAGAACGGCGGCCAGCTGGTATGCCGCGCGCCGGTGACGGCCGTTCATAGCGAACCGGGCCGTCACCGCGTCAGCGTCGGTGGCGAGGCGCCCTGCATCCTGGCGGCCACGCGGGTGGTCAATGCCGCGGGCCTGGCCGCGGTACCACTGGCCCGCCACTGGACCGGCTACGACCCCCGCCACTGCCCGCCCCTGTATTACGCCCGGGGCTGCTACTTCAGTTACAGCGGCCGCCACCCGTTCGATACCCTGATCTATCCGGTGCCCGAGCCCGGCGGCCTGGGCGTTCATCTCACCCTGGATCTGGCCGGCCAGGCCCGGTTCGGCCCGGATGTGGAGTGGATTGGTCAGCCTGATTTCAGCGTCGACCCGGCCCGCCGGGAAGTGTTCGCCGATGCCATACGGATCTGGTGGCCGGGGCTGGACCCGCAACGATTGCAGCCCGCCTACGCCGGCGTGCGGCCAAAGCTCAAAGGTCCGGATGGCGGCTTTTTCGACTTCCAGGTCCAGGACCCGGGCCAGCACGGCATTGCCGGCCTGGTGCATCTGTTCGGCATCGAGTCCCCGGGCCTGACGGCGAGTCTGGCGCTCGCCGAGCGGGTCGCCGAGATACTGGCGGACTGAACCGGTCAGGACGGTGTTCGGGCCAGAGCCCAGACTTCCACCTCCCGCGCGCCGGCCCCGATCAGCTGCGCCGCCAGGGTACGGGCGGTGGCGCCGGTGGTGATGACGTCGTCCACCAGCGCTATTTTTTCCGGTGGCGTACCGCAGACCCTGAAGCAGCCCCGTAGATTGGCCAGGCGCTCCCTGCGGTTGAGGCCGGACTGGGGCGCGCTGGTCGTCACCCGGCGCAGCAGGGTCACCGACCAGGGTATCGCCAGTGTCCTGCTCAGATGTTCGGCAATGTCCTCGGCCTGGTTGAACCCCCGGCGGCGCTGGCGGGCCGGGTGCATGGGGCTGGGTACCAGCAGGTCGGGGCGGCGTTCGGGCTCCCGTGCGAGCGTGCCAAGGACTTCAGCGGTGAGGCCCTGAATGAGGGGCTGACCGAGGGCGCGCTGACCCTGATACTTGTAGCGGCTGATCAGCTGGTTGACCGGAAACTGGTAGCGCCAGGGCGCGATCACCCGGTGGAACGGAGGCGGTGCCCGCAAGCATTCGCCGCAGGTCATCATCGAAGCTGCTACGGCCAGGGGCAGGGCGCAGCGGTGGCAATGGCTGTGGTTCACCGGCAGATCCGCCCGGCAATCCGGACACAGCCCATGGTTATCCACCGGCGCCAGACAGGCCACACACTGGCCCGGCCACCGGGGCAGGCGGCTGGTCAACGGCGTACAGGCGCTGTTAACCTTTCGTTTGATATGGGTTGACAGCCACTCCAGGCTCTCTATCATTTGTTCATTCCCTGAACGGAGCCGGTTCGGCTCATGACATCCCAGAATCCCCGGTATCGGGACTCCCTTGATCAGGATTCTTTCTAACAGGACTTTTCCATGACCGCCACCGCCCTTCGCCACGACTGGACCATTGAGGAAGCCCGCGCACTCTTCGCCCTGCCATTCAATGACCTGATTTTCCGCGCCCAGGCAGTGCACCGGGAGCATTTCGATCCCAACGAGGTCCAGGTGAGCACCCTGCTGTCCATCAAGACCGGCGCCTGCCCTGAGGACTGCAAGTACTGCCCCCAGAGTGGCCACTACAACACCGGCCTCGAGAAGGAAAAGCTGCTCGAAATCGAGAAGGTCCTGGCCGAAGCCAAGGCCGCCAAGGCCAAGGGCGCCTCCCGCTTCTGCATGGGTGCCGCCTGGCGCAGCCCGTCCAAGAAGGACATGCCCTACGTGGTGGATATGGTCAAACAGGTCAAATCCATGGGGCTGGAAACCTGCATGACCCTGGGCATGCTGAAGGAAGACCAGGCCCAGGAGCTGGCGGACGCCGGCCTGGACTATTACAACCACAACCTGGACACCTCCGAAAAGTACTACAACCACATCATTACCACCCGCACCTACCAGGACCGCCTGGACACCCTGGCCAATGTGCGCAAGGCCGGCATGAAGGTATGCTGCGGCGGCATCATGGGAATGGGTGAGGACCTTGACGACCGCGCCGGATTGCTGGTGCAGCTGGCCAACCTGCCACACCATCCGGAAAGTGTGCCGGTCAACATGCTGGTGAAGGTGCCCGGCACCCCGATGGAAAACGTGGAAGATCTGGACCCGTTCGACTTCATCCGCACCCTGGCGGTGGCCCGCATCATGATGCCGGCGTCCCATGTACGCCTGTCCGCCGGCCGGGAGGAGATGAACGACCAGATGCAGGCGCTGTGCTTCCTGGCCGGCGCCAACTCCATCTTCTACGGTGAGAAGCTGCTGACCACGGCCAACCCGGAAGCGGACAAGGATCGCCAGCTGTTCCAGCGCCTTGGCATCCGCCCGGAGGAACGCCACACCGAGCATACCGAGGAGGAGCGTGCCGGCGCGCTGGCCCAGGCGGTTGAAGACGAAGCCAACCGCCACCTGTTCTATGACGCCGCGCGCCAGTCGGCCTGATGACCATGCGTGATTTCGCCGGTGAGATCGAGGCCCGCAAGGCCGCCGGCCTGTATCGGGTCCGGCGCCTGGTAAGTGGCCCCCAGCAGCCCCAGCTGAGCGCCGACGGTGAAGCGGTGCTGGCGTTCTGCAGCAACGATTACCTGGGCCTGGCCAATCACCCGGAGTTGCGGGCGGCAGTGGCCAAGGGGCTTGACCAGGTGGGTCTGGGGGGGGCAGCGTCCCACCTGATCTGCGGCCATCACCATGCCCACCATCAGCTGGAGCTGGATCTTGCCCGATTCACCGGCCGCTCCGCGGCACTGTTCTTCTCCACCGGCTACATGGCCAACATGGGGGTGATCTCGGCGGTGGCCGGCAAGGGCGACACCATCTTCTCCGATGCCCTCAATCATGCCTCCATCATCGATGGCTGCAAACTCAGCCGCGCCACCATACGGACCTATCCCCACGCCGATACCGACACCCTGGCCCGCCAGCTGGCGGAAACCGAAGGCCATAAGGTGGTGGTTACCGACGGTGTGTTCAGCATGGACGGCGATATCGCGCCCCTGCGGGAGCTGGCGGCCCTGTGCCGTCAGCACGATGCCCTGCTGGTGGTGGACGATGCCCACGGCTTTGGTTGTGTCGGGCCGCAAGGCCGCGGTTCGCTGGCGGAATCCGGCCTTACT
>NZ_JAWVZL010000069.1:0-16477 GCF_033722195.1 Marinobacter sp. | reverse complement strand
GGCCAGACCCTCGTCACCGGCTTTGCCCATATCCATGGCTACCCGGTGGGCATCATCGCCAACAACGGCATTCTTTTCAGCGAGGCCGCCCAGAAAGGCGCGCACTTTGTTGAACTGTGTTGCCAGCGCAACATCCCGCTGCTGTTCCTGCAGAACATCACCGGGTTCATGGTCGGCCAGAAATACGAATCCGAAGGAATCGCCAAGCACGGCGCCAAGATGGTCATGGCCGTGGCCTGTGCCAACGTGCCCAAGATCACCGTGCTGATCGGCGGGTCTTTCGGGGCGGGCAACTACGGCATGTGCGGTCGCGCCTACAGCCCGGACTTCCTCTGGATGTGGCCGAACGCCCGTATCTCGGTCATGGGCGGCGAGCAGGCCGCCGGCGTGCTAGCCCAGGTAAAACGCGAGGGCATGGAGCGCAAAGGCCAGGAGTGGAGCGCCGAAGAAGAGGCCGAGTTCAAGAAGCCGGTCATCGACAAGTACGAGGAACAGGGCCACCCCTATTACGCCAGCGCGCGGCTCTGGGACGACGGCGTCATCGACCCGGCCCAGACCCGGGAAGTCCTGGCCCTGAGCCTGTCCGCCACCCTCAACCGTCCGGCCAAACCGACGCGCTTCGGCGTGTTCCGGATGTAACCCAGGAGACCAAGATGCAAGACACTGATGCAGCGGTTGTGCTCAGACGCCGGGACGGCGGGGTTACCGAGGTGGTGCTGAACCGGCCGGACAAGCGCAACGCCTTCGACGACGTCATCATCCAGCAACTGATCGCCGCCCTGAAAGAAGTCAATGTCGACGACGCTACCCGGGTGGTGATCCTGCGCTCCGAGGGAAAGCATTTCTCGGCCGGCGCCGACCTCGGCTGGATGCGTCGCATGGCGGACAACAGCCGCCAGGAGAACCTCGACGACTCCCGGCAACTGGCCCGGCTGATGAATGTGCTCAATCACCTCTCCAAGCCGGTGATCGGCCTGGTCCAGGGCGCCGCCTACGGGGGCGCGGTGGGCCTGGCCGCCTGTTGCGATATCGTCATTGCGACCGAGAAATCCAGCTTCTGCCTGAGTGAAGTCAAACTCGGCCTGATACCGGCGGTGATCAGCCCCTACGTGGTGCGCGCCATTGGCGAGCGCCAGGCCCGGCGGTATTTCATCTCCGCCGAAGTGTTCAGCGCCAGGCAGGCTCAGGAATTCGGCCTCGTGCACATCGTCTGTGACGATGTGGAGGCCATGGAGGCCCGCTGTAACGACATGCTCGAGCAACTGGCCATGAACGGCCCCGAGGCCATGAACGCCGCCAAGGACCTGGTGTTTGCCGTCAGCTACAAGCCCATCAGCGACGACGTGATTGACGACACTGCCCACCGCATCGCGGAAATCCGGGTCGGTGAAGAAGGCCAGGAAGGGCTCAGCGCCTTTCTGAACAAGCGCAAAGCCGCCTGGATTCAGGGAGATAAGTCATAATGTTCAGCAAGATTCTCATTGCCAACCGTGGCGAAATCGCCTGCCGGATCACACAGACCGCCCACCGCATGGGTATCCGCGTGGTCGCCGTCTACTCGGACGCCGACGCAAACGCTCGCCATGTGGCCATGGCCGACGAAGCCTTTCACATCGGGCCGGCGCCCAGTTCCGAAAGCTACCTGCAAGCCGACAGGATCATCGAGGTTGCCAGGAAGAGCGGCGCCCAGGCCATCCACCCGGGCTACGGCTTCCTGTCCGAGAACACCCAGTTCGCCGAGGCCTGCGAGGCCAACGACATCGTGTTCATCGGCCCGCCCTCCTCGGCCATCGCCGCCATGGGCTCCAAATCCGCCGCCAAGGCGATCATGGAAAAGGCCGGTGTTCCGCTGGTACCGGGTTATCACGGTGCCGACCAGTCCCCGGAAACCCTGCGCAAGGAAGCCGAGAAATGCGGCTTCCCGCTGCTGCTGAAGGCCGTCGCCGGCGGCGGTGGCAAGGGCATGCGGGTCGTGGAGCGCATGGAAGACTTCGACGACGCCCTGGCCGCCGCCAAACGGGAGTCGAAGAACGCCTTCGGCAACCCGGACATGCTCATTGAGCGCTACCTGACCCAGTCGCGGCATGTGGAAATCCAGGTGTTCTGCGACAAGAGCGGTAAAGGCGTCTACCTGGCCGAGCGCGACTGCTCGGTCCAGCGCCGTCACCAGAAGGTGCTGGAGGAAGCGCCCGCCCCCGGTCTCAGCGAGGATACCCGCAAGGCCATGGGGGAAGCGGCGGTGAAAGCCGCCCAGGCCATCGACTATGTGGGCGCCGGCACCGTCGAGTTCCTCTACGATGTGGACGGCTCCTTCTTCTTCATGGAGATGAACACCCGACTGCAGGTCGAGCACCCGGTCACCGAAATGGTCACCGGTCAGGACCTGGTGGAATGGCAGCTGAAAGTGGCCTGGGGCGAAGCCCTGCCGCTGGAACAGGCCCAGGTCAGAACCCGCGGCCACGCCCTGGAGGCCCGCATCTACGCCGAGGACCCGGACCAGGATTTCCTGCCGGCCACCGGCAACCTGCGTTACCTCAGTACCCCGGACGAAAGCGCCCACGTGCGGGTGGATACCGGCGTCACCGAAGGCGACGACATCAGCATCCACTACGACCCCATGATCGCCAAGCTGATCGTCTGGGACGAAACCCGGGACCAGGCCATCAACCGCATGGTGCAGGCGCTGGAGCACTACCGCATCGCCGGGGTGAAGACCAACATCCGCTTCCTGCACGCCCTGGCAGATTGCCAGCCGTTCCGGGAGGCGGACCTGACCACCGGCTTCATCGAGGATCACCGGGAGCTGCTGTTCCCGAAATCCCGGCTGGACACCCACAAGGCGCTGGTGCTGGCCGCCGGTTTCGTGCTGGAGCAGCGCAAGTCCCGGGAGGTCATCAGCACCGACCCCTGGTCCCCCTTCGGTCGCCAGAACAGCTGGCGCCTGAACTCCGAATACGCCCAGCCGCTGCGGCTGCAGGTGGGTGACGACATCCACGAGCTCAAGGTGCTGGAACGGGACGACCGTTACCAGGTATACGTGGGTGACAGTGTCTACAACCTGACCGCCCGGCTGGACGACGACTACCTGCAGGCGGTCATCAACGGCCACCGCATCAGTGTCCACGGCAACCTGCACAACGACCAGCTGGTACTCTTCTATGAGGGCGACACCTTCCAGTGCACCCTGTACCGTGAAAGCTACGGGTTCGAGGAGATGGCCGGCGAAGGCAGCCTGGCGGCACCGATGAACGGTGCCATTGTGGCGGTACAGGCCAAGGTGGGCGACAGGGTCAGCCCCGGCCAGACCCTGGTGATCATGGAGGCCATGAAGATGGAGCACGCCATCAAGGCCCCGGCCGAGGGCGTGGTGACCGACATCTTCTTCGCCGAGGGCGATCAGGTGTCCGAGGGCGCCGAGCTGATCGCCATTGAAGTCAACCAGGACGAGGAGGCAGTCTGATGGCCCTTCCCAATGTGGTCCGGCTGGTGGAAATGAGCCCCCGGGACGGTTTGCAGAACGAACCCGGGGACGTGATTCCCACCCGCATCAAGACCGAGCTGATCGACCGCCTGGCGGCCACTGGCCTGATCCACATCGAGGCCACCAGCTTCGTGTCGCCCCGCTGGGTGCCCCAGATGGGCGACGCCGCCGAGGTGATGGCGGGCATCACCCGCCGTGCCAACGTACGTTACTCGGTACTCACCCCAAACATGAAAGGTTTCGAGAACGCCCTCGAGGCCCGGGCCGACGAGGTGGCGGTCTTTGCCGCCGCCTCCGAGACCTTCAGCCAGAAGAACATCAATTGCTCCATCGCCGAGAGCCTCGAGCGTTTCCGGCCGGTGCTGGAAGCCGCCTGTGCCAAGGGCATTCCGGTGCGGGGCTATGTCTCGACGGTGATGGGCTGCCCCTACGAGGGCGAGATCGCGCCGGAGCAGGTGGCGGCGGTGGCCCGGGAGCTGGCCTCCATGGGCTGTTACGAGATCTCCCTGGGCGACACCGTCGGTGTGGGCACGCCACTGAAAGCCAAGCGCATGCTGGCGGCGGTGGCCAAGGAAGTCCCCATGGACCGCCTGGCGGCCCACTTCCACGACACCTACGGCCAGGCCCTGGCCAATCTCTACGCGGTGATGGAGGAAGGCGTGGCGGTGATCGATTCGTCGGTTGCCGGCCTCGGCGGCTGCCCCTATGCCCGGGGCGCCTCGGGCAATGTTGCCACCGAAGACGTGCTCTACATGCTGAACGGTCTGGGTATCGCCACCGGCGTCGACCTGGACAAACTGGTGGAAACCGGCGGCTGGATCAGCGCCCAGCTCAAGCGGGCCAATGGCTCCAAGGTGGGCCAGGCCATGGCCGCTCCGGACAACAACACGAGGACATCCGATGACCAGCACTGAACGGCCCGTCGCACTGGACCTGCCCATACCATCACTGGACGAGCTGCCGACGGAAACCCGCCGCTATTTCGATATCTGCGTGGAAAAGCTCGGCATGATTCCCAACGTGCTGCGGGCTTACAGCCAAAACCTTGCCCAGATGAATGCCTTCACCCACATCTACAACGAGCTGATGCTGGGTGAGAGCGAACTGGACAAACTGGAGCGTGAGATGGTCGCCGTGGTGGTGTCCGCCGAGAACCGCTGCTTCTACTGCCTGGTGGCCCACGGCGCCGCGGTGCGCACCCTGAGCGGTGACCCGGTACTGGGGGAACACCTGGTGATGAACTACCGCAGCGCCAACCTCAGCCCGCGCCACCGCGCCATGCTGGATTACGCCAGCCTGCTGACCCGCACACCGGCCCAGGTCACCGAGGCGGATGCCGACGAACTCCGGAGGCAGGGTTTCAGTGACCGGGCAATCTGGGACCTCAGCAACGTCATCGGCTTCTACAACATGACCAACCGCGTGGCCATCGCCAGCGACATGAAGCCCAATCCGGAATACCACAATCAGGACCGCCAGCCCACTGCATGACAGTGCTGGCTCCCTACTACAACAACAAGGGGGATAAAGCATGAACAAGGCACTTCCCAGCTACACCAGCGGCGTATCCGACAAGCCTCTTCTGGGCATGACCATCGGCGATATGCTGGACCGCACCGCCGCACGCTTCCCGGACACCGAGGCCCTGGTGTGTCTGCATCAGGACATCCGCTGGACCTACAAAGAGTTCGTTGACAAGGTCAATGAGGCGGCCCGGGCGTTCATCGCCATCGGCGTCAAGCGCGGCGACCGGGTCGGCATGTGGTCACCCAACCGCTACGAGTGGACCGTCACCCAGTTTGCCACCGCCAAGGTCGGCGCCATTCTGGTGAACATCAACCCCGCCTACGGCGTGCACGAACTGGAATACGCCCTCAACCTGGCGGGGGTCCGCTTCCTGGTAACCGCCGACAGCTTCAAGGCGTCCGATTACCGGGCCATGCTGTACGAGCTGGCGCCGGAGCTGAAAGCCTGCAAGCCCGGTGAGCTCAAGGCCCAGCGGCTGCCGGAACTGGAAGGCGTGATCAACCTGCACGACCAGAATCACGACGGCATGTGGTCCTGGGCGGATTTCATCAAGCAGGCGGAGGGGGCTACCCAGGCCCAGGTGGATGATGTCCAGGCCACCCTGCAGTTCGACGACCCCATCAATATCCAGTTCACCTCCGGCACCACCGGCAACCCCAAGGGCGCCACCCTCACCCACCACAACATTCTCAACAACGGCTACTTCGTGGGCGAGAGCCAACTGCTGACGGAGAAGGACCGCCTGGTCATCCCGGTTCCGCTCTATCACTGCTTCGGCATGGTGATGGGCAACCTGGGCTGCATTACCCACGGCACCACCATGATCTACCCGGGCGAAGGCTTCGAGCCGAAATCCGTGCTGCAGGCCGTGCACCAGGAGAAGGCTACCGCCCTCTACGGCGTACCCACCATGTTCATTGCCGAACTGGCGGAGTCGGACTTCGAGACCTTCGATCTTTCCAGCCTTCGTACCGGCATCATGGCCGGCTCCATCTGCCCGGCCGAGGTCATGAAGAAGGTCAACGGCAAGATGAACATGAAGGAGGTCCAGATCGCCTACGGCATGACCGAGACCAGCCCGGTGTCCACCCAGACCAGCTCCCTCGACCCCTTCGAGAAGCAGGTCACCACCGTGGGACGCACCCAGCCGCACCTGGAGACCAAGATCGTGGATCCGGCCAACGGCAATGTGGTGCCCAGGGGAGAGATTGGCGAGCTCTGCACCCGCGGCTACAGCGTGATGCTGAAATACTGGAACAACGAGGAGAAGACCCGCGAGGCCATCGACGACGCCGGCTGGATGCACACCGGTGACCTGGCCACCATGGACGAGGACGGCTACATCCAGATCGTCGGCCGCATCAAGGACATGGTGATCCGCGGCGGCGAGAACATCTACCCGAAGGAAATCGAGGAGTTCCTGTACACCCACCCCTCCATCGAGGAGGTTCAGGTGACCGGCATTCCCGATGAAAAGTACGGTGAGGAACTGATCGCCTGGGTCAAGCTGCGCCCGGACGCGGATCCGGTCACCGGTGCCGACCTGCAGGCCTACTGCAAGGGCAAGATCGCCCACTTCAAGATCCCCAAGAACTACAAGTTCGTGGACGAGTTCCCCATGACCGTCACCGGCAAGATCCAGAAATTCAAGATGCGCGAGATGTCCATCGAGGAAATGGGCCTGAAGAAGTAAGCCGCATCACAAGAATCCGGCAACCCCTTTACCCCGGCTAACCGTCGGGGTTTTTTCTTTATCAGGTCCGTTCCTGTTCACGGCTATCGTAGCGGTATGGCTCGCCCTCCTCGTTCTGGAGCTGATAGTCATAGGCAGCCTGCAGACCCGTCTCCTCCGCACCTTCAGCCTCCGGCCCAAGGTCAAGATAACGGGGGTATAAAGGTGACAGCATCGCCACCAGAATGCCGATAACGGCGAATGCCGCAAACCCATCGGCGTATCCCAGCTGATTGACCAGCATGCCGACAAGCGGCGAACCAGCCGCCTGCCCCAACGCCACGGCCATGAATGGCAGCACCGGCCCCATCGATAGCCGACCGGGTAGCAGGCGAATGCCGGTCATCAGATACAGCCCGGTCAGACTCATGTAGGCCAGACCGAACACCAGCGCGGAAAACGCGGCGATCAGGATCTGATCCGGACTGGCGGCAATCAGCGCCAGGCTGGAAGCCAGCATCATCAGCATCAATGCCTGGGTGATCGCCGGGTTGTTGCGGTCCGCCAGATCGGCCACAACGGCGCCGCCGAGCCCTGCAATGCCAACCGCCAGCCAGAGCCAGCCGGTTGAGCTGGCGGGCAGGCCCCCCAGGCTGACCACCAGATCGGGGGCGAAAATCCAGTAGGCCGAGGACACGAACCCCATGGCAAATGCAAACGCTGACAGCACGGCGAGCCGGGACCACTGCAGTGCGCTGATTGGCGGCGCTGGCGCGGCATTGGCGGGCATCACTCGAGATACGGAGGGTATGACATACCAGGCCGCCACGGCAGCCAAGCCGGCCACGACGGCAAAGGACAGGTAAGCGGAGCGCCAGGCGCCCGCCAGAAAAAGCACCGTCGGCACGGCAACGGCGACGCCAATGCTGGTGCCTGCGTTCATCACTGCACTCACGCGGCCATGCAGCGAGCGCTTCACCAGCGCCTGCATGGCGGCGGTCAGGGCGGGCATCATCAGACCGGTGCAGATGCCACAGGCAAACACGCCGAGGCCAAGTGACACGGCCCCGGAGGCCTGGCTGATCAACGCCAGCCCCACAACACCGCAACCGCTTGAGAGTACCGCCGTGTTGCGGGCGCCCAGGCGGTCAGCCGCAAGCGGCGCAACCACCGTGGCCAACAGAAAACTGATCAGGGGCAAGGCGCCGATGATCCCGATGACGCTGGCGGTCAACCCCAGTTCACTCCGGATCGGGGGCACGAACAAACCGAAAGCAAAGCGCGCAAGCCCGTAGCTGATCGCCACCAGGACCGCACCAAACAGCGCAAAACCGGTGCTCGACGGCAATTTCATACGATCCCCTCCCGAATCCATCACACCGTTGAGGATAGGACGGATCCTGGGCTTGCGCTGGCGAATTCTCGCCCTGAGGGATTCAGGCGAACCCGGTGCCATGAATGACAAGACCCCGGGCTAGCCGGGGTCTTGTCATTACTCACACTGCCAAGTTGTCTCAGCTCAGGTTTTTCTTCACGAACTTCTGAATCTCCCCTACGATACCGGAGCGGAAGGCGATGACCGTGAGGATGAAGATACCGCCAAGGATGGCATCGACCCAGTCCCCGAGCGGCCCCTGGGACAGCTGGTACTCCAGGTTGACCACGAAGGTGGCGCCCACCACCGGCCCCAGCAGGGTGCCGGTTCCGCCCAGCAGTGTCATCAGGATGACCTCACCGGACATATGCCAGTGGGCATCGTTCAGTGACGCCAGCTGGAACACCACGGTTTTCATGGAGCCGGCAAGCCCCGCCAGGCCTGCGGACATCACGAACGCCACCAGTTTGTACCAATTGACGTTGTAGCCCAGCGAGATGGCCCGGGGTTCGTTCTGCTTGATGGCCTTGAGCACCTGGCCGAACGGCGAGTTCACGGTGCGCTGAACCAGCAGGTAGCCGAACAGGAAGACCGCCAGCACGAAATAGTACATGGCCAGGTTGTTCTCCAGGTTCACCAGCCCGAACAGGTAGCCTCTGGGCACCCCGTGCATGCCGTCCTCACCACCGGTGAATTCGGCCTGTACGAAGAAGAAGAACACCAGCTGTGCCAGCGCCAAGGTAATCATCGCAAAATAGATACCCTGGCGGCGGATGGTCACGATGGCAAAGCCCAGCCCCAGCAGAGTGGCGGCGGCGGTGCCGGCCAGAATCCCCATTTCGGTGGTCACCCCGGAATAGGTGGAGAGCAGGTAGCCGGTGGTGTAGCCACCGGTTGCCAGGAAGGCCGCATGACCAAAGGACAGCAGGCCGGTGAACCCCAGCAGCAGGTTGAAGGCCACTGCAAACAGCGCAAAGCACAGGATCTTCATCAGGAAGACCGGGTACATGACCGCCGGCGCCACCAGCAGGATCGCCAGCAGGACCAGGTTGAGGATCAGCTTCTTGCGGTCAGCGGCCTTCTGCTGCTGGACCATGGTGGTGCGGATCGCGGAATCGTTAGTGGGTGTTGCCATGGTTAGGCCTCCTTACCGAACAGGCCCGACGGACGGATCAGCAGAACCACCACCATGACCAGGAAGATGACCGCGGAGGAGAACTCCGGCCAGAACACCTTGGTGAAGCCCTCGATGACGCCCATCAGCAGGCCGGTGATCACCGCACCGGCAATGGAGCCCATGCCACCGATGACCACCACCGCGAAAACCACGATCAGGATGTGGGAACCCATCACCGGCGTGACCGAATAGATGGGCGCGGCCAGCACCCCGGCAAAGGCCGCCAGTGCCACGCCGAAGCCATAGGTCAGGCTCACCAGCAGCGGCACATTGATACCGAAGCCCTGCATCAGCTGGGAGTCCTCGGTACCGGCTCTCAGGTAGGAGCCCAGTTTGGTCTTCTCGATCATGAACCAGGTGGCGAAGCATGCCAGCAGAGCCATCAGGATGACCCAGCCCCGGTAATAGGGCATGAACATGAAACCGAGGTTGATACCGCCCTGGAACACCTCCGGAATGGAATAGCGCAGACCGGAGACGCCGTAGATATTCACCAGCACACCCTGAATCACCAGGGCAACGCCAAATGTCAGCAGCAGGCTGTAGATGTGGTCTTCATGAGCAATTCTGCGAAGCAGGAAATACTCGATCAGCACCCCGAAGGCACCTACCAGCAGCGGGGCCAGAAACAGCGACACCCAGTAGCTGACGCCGAGGGCATCGAACATCACCACCGTCGAAAGGGCCCCCAACATGTAGAACGCGCCGTGGGTGAAATTGATGATCTTAAGTAACCCGAAAATCACCGCAAGGCCGAGGCTCAGTAGCGCATAGAAGGCGCCGTTGATGACCCCGAGCAGCAGCTGGCCGAAAAGAACGGCGACGGGCACTCCCAGTATCATGGTCATGTCGAGAACTCCAAGGAAAAAACCGCTGTCACATCCAGCCAGCGAATCAGTAAAGGGTGCCTGCGGCCAACCCGGGCGGGGAGGTCCGCCCGGGATCGGCCGCAGGCCTGGTCAGAGCCTCAGTTCTGGCTGACCAGCGGGCACTTGCTCTCGGACAGCGGGCGGTAGGCTTCGTCGCCCGGGATAGTCCGCACGATCTTGTACAGGTCCCACTCGTTCTTGGACTCGGCGGGGGTCTTGACCTCGGCCAGGTACATGTCGTGAACCATCCGGCCGTCCTCACGGATAACGCCGTTCTTGGCGAACATATCGTTGATGGGGGTGGCCATCATCTGCTTGCGCACCGCCTGGGCCTCGTCGGAACCGGTCTCGTCCACGGCTTTCAGGTACTGCATGGTGCTGGAGTAGATGCCGGCGTGAACCATGGTGGGCCGCACACCGGTCTCTTCCATGAAACGGTCGGACCAGGCCCGGGTCTCATCGTTCATGTCCCAGTACCAGCCAGTGGTCAGCTGGATGCCCTGGGCGACGTCGGCACCCAGCGCATGCACGTCGGTCAGGAACAGCAGCAGCGCTGCCAGGGTCTGGCCGGTCTGGGTCACCCCGAACTCGTTGGCGGTGGTGATGGCGTTGGTGGTGTCGGCACCGGCGTTGGCCAGGGCCACCACGTCGGCTCCCGAGGACTGCGCCTGCAGGATGAACGAGGAGAAGTCAGATGTCGGGAACGGGTGCCGCACGGCCTGGATCACTTCCCCGCCATTGGCTTCCACCACCCGGGTCACATCCGCTTCCAGGGCGTGACCGAAGGCGTAATCCGCGGTCAGGATGAACCAGGTCTTGCCGCCCTCCTTCACGATGGCGCTGGCGGTACCGTTGGCCAGCGGATAGGTGTCGTAGACGTAGTGGATGTGGTTCGGCGTGCAGTGTTCGTTGGTGATGCTGGAGGCGGCCGAACCGGACACGATGCCCAGACGGTTGCTTTCCTTGAGGATGTTGCTGACTGCGATGGTGACCGAGGAAGCCACCAGACCGGCCACCAGGTCCACCTGCTCGTTCTCGACCCAGCGCCTTACGGTACTGGAGGCCACATCCGGGCTGTTGCGGTCATCGGCACTGACCACCTCGATCTTGGCGCCATTGACGGTGCCGCCAAAGTCCTTGATCGCCATGTTCAGAGCTGCCAGGCCATTGGGACCGGCCAGGTCACGGTAGGTACCGGACATATCGGCCAGGTAGCCGATCTTGACGGTGTCGTCCGAAATCGCAGCCTGCGCTCCAGAAACCAGCAGGGTTGAGGCAATTGCGGACGTCAGGAGCTTCTTCATAATTGTCATTGTTGTGTCTCCGTTGGTGTCTTGGTGCTCGTTAACTTCTGCACGGAATTTTCCGTTTTTCGGAGCCTTCCGTTCTCTGCTACCAGGCGTCAGACGCCGAGATAGTCGTTTAGCAGCGACTGCTTGGCTTCAAGCTCGTCACCGCGAATCTCTTCCGCGATCAGGCCGTGCTCCATCACGTAGTGACGGTCGGCCAGGGGCGCGGCGAAATGGAAATTCTGCTCCACCAGCACGATGGTCAGGCCCTTGGCCTTGAGCTTCATCAGCACATCCGCCAGGCTCTGGACGATCACCGGGGCCAGACCCTCGGTGATCTCATCCAGCAGCAGCAGGTTGGCGCCGGTGCGCAGGATGCGGGCCATGGCCAGCATCTGCTGCTCGCCGCCGGACAGCTTGGTGCCCTGGCTGAAGCGCCGCTCGTACAGGTTGGGGAACATGTTGTAGATCTCTTCCAGGCTCATACCGCCACTGCGCACCACCGGCGGCAGCAGCAGGTTTTCCTGGACATTGAGGCTGGAGAAGATACCCCGGTGTTCCGGACAGTAGCCCACCCCCAGCCGCGCGATCTGGTGTGGCGCACAGGTCATGGTGTCGTTGCCGTTGATCATGATGGAGCCGGTACGCCGCCCCACCATGTTCATGATGGCCTTGAGGGTGGTGCTGCGGCCGGCACCGTTGCGGCCCAGCAGGGTCACCAGCTCGCCCCGGCGTACCACCATGTCGATGCCGTGCAGGATGTGGGACTCGCCGTAGAAGGCATGCAGCCCCTCGATGCGCAGCTGTTCGTAATCCCGGTCGTTGGTGCTGCTCATTGGGCCTCCTCCGCTGCCGTCGAGGCGGTGCCCATGTAGACCTCACGCACCCTTGGGTCGGCAGATACCTCCTGGTAGCTGCCCTCGGTCAGCACAGCGCCCTGGGACAGCACGGTAATGCGGTCACAGAGTTTGCTGACCACGCTCAGGTTGTGCTCCACCATGAGCACGGTGCGGCCCTTGGCGGCCTTGCGGACCAGTTCAACCACCCGCTCCACGTCCTCGCCGCCCATACCCTGGGTGGGCTCGTCCAGCAGCAGAAGCTGCGGCTCCATGGCCAGGGTGGTGGCCAGCTCCAGCGCCCGCTTGCGGCCGTAGGCCAGTTCCACGGTCAGGGTATCGGCGAAGTCTGCCAGCCCGACCGCATCCAGCAGCTCCAGACAGCGTTCGTTGAGGCGATTGAGACTGCGGCCGGATTTCCAGAAGTGAAAACTGTTGCCCTCGAAGCTCTGCAGGGCAATGCGGACATTCTCCAGCGCGGTCATATGGGGGAAAACGGCGGAAATCTGGAACGAGCGCACCACGCCTTTACGGGCGATGGCGGCAGATTTCATCGGCGTGATGTCCTCACCCTTGAACAGGATCTTGCCGCGGGTCGGTGGCAGGAACTTGGTCAGCAGGTTGAAGACCGTGGTCTTGCCGGCACCGTTGGGACCGATCAGGGCGTGGATATGGCCCTTCTCGACTTTCAGATTAACGTCGTCCACCGCGACAAAGCCTTTGAATTCTTTAACCAGGCCACGGGTTTCCAGTACAAATTGGTCACTCATGTTGCCCTGTAACCTCTACTTATTGTTTTGGTGTGATGCCCTATCTCAACAGCAGTTGACGTCAACGTCAACCTTTACTGATTGCTATCACCATTAGACCTTGCGCTAGCCGATCCGCCCTCCCCCTCCCCGGGCTCGATGATGATGGATGTCACGAACGACCGGATGGCGGACACGACGAACTCCGGCTGCTGGGCGTGAGGGAAATGGCCGGCCTCCGGCACCATCAGCCCCCGTGCCCGGGCGCCGAGCCGTTCCACGATGCTGTGGACCTGCTCCGGCAGACCGTATTCGTCGTTTTCGCCCTGCAAGACCAGGGTCGGGCACCGAATCCTGGCCAACCAGGGCTCGAAATTCATACGCTGCTGGAATTCGGGATCAAGCCAGGTGTCCTGCCAGGCATCGAACAGCAACCGGCCCCTCTCGCCATGCCGCCGGGCCAGCCGTTCCGGCAGATCGGTGGTGCGGTAGCGTTCGGCGGTTTCCCGGATGCCCTGGATGGTGAGCCGGTCCACAGTGATATGGGGTGCCATGGTGACCAGCCCCGTGACCCGGTCCGGCATGGCACCGGCCCCCACCAGGACAATGGAGCCGCCGTCGCTATGGCCTACCAGGATCACTTGGTCCAGCGCCAGGGCCTCCAGCAGCCGCGGCAGCCAGACCTCGCCTTCCACTTCAAGATAGTCCATGGGCCGGGGATACGCCTCCGGCGTGGAGCTGCCGTAGCCCCGGCGATCATAGGCGAGTACGTCCAGCCCGGTGGCCCGCGCCAGCTGCATGGGGAAATCCCGCCACAGCTCGATGTTGCCCAGGGCTTCGTGCAGCAGCACCAGGGTATGATCGGACCCGCCGGGCTGGTGCCAGCGACGTACCTGCAGGGTCACGCCTTCCGCCAGCGTTACCGCCTGGTCCGAGGTGGTGATGGTGGTCATGACTTCCCCGGAATGGCGTAGCTGATGGTGGCGTGGGCCACCGGGTCCTCACCGCCCCGGGAGCGCAGGTAGACTTCACCCACCCCCAGGGTCCGGCCAACCTTGAGCATGCGGGCGTAGGCAATGATGGGCTCACCGGCCACCGGCTTGCGCAGGAAGTTGATGTTGAGGTTGTTGGTGACCGCCAGCGGCACCAGGCCGATCTGGCTGAGCAGGGCCGCGTAGAGCGCCACGTCCGCCAGTGCCATCAACGTCGGGCCTGACACGGTGCCACCGGGGCGAAGGTGCTCATCCCCCACCGGCAGGCTCATCTCCGCCCAGCCGTCCCCGGAGCGCTCGAGGGTTCCGAAGCGCTCGCCCTGGGGGAACTGTTCGGCCAGAAAATGCCTCAGTTCCTCGGTGGACACCGTCATTGGCCAAGTTCCTCCTTGGCCTGGTTACGCAGGATAAAGCGCTGGATCTTGCCGCTGGGGGTCTTGGGCAGCTCGCTGACGAACTCGATTTCCCGCGGGAAGGCATGGGTGGACAGCCGCCGCCGGACCAGTTCCTGCAGCTCGGTCTTGAGCGCCTCCTCATCGTCGGGCTCGTGGCCGGAGCGCAGCACCACGTAGGCCTTGATGATGGAGCCGCGCTTCTCGTCCGGCTTGCCCACCACGCCGGACTCCGCCACCGCCGCGTGCTCCAGCAGCGTGCTCTCCACATCCGCCGGGCCCACGCGGTAGCCCGCGGTGGTGATGATGTCGTCATCCCGGCCACTGAACGAGAAACTGCCATCGCCGTGGGCAATGGCCATGTCCCCGGTCAGGTAGTAGCCGCCGGTGAAGGGGTCCTTCTCGCCCCAGGTGTAGCCCTCGAAGCAGAACAGCGGCGAGTTGGCCACATCCACCGCCAGTTGCCCCACTTCGCCCTCACCCACTTCCTCGTTCTTGTAGTTGAGCGCGACGACCCGGTGTCCGGGGGCGGAATAGCCCATGGAGCCGGTCTTCTTCGGATGCGCCAGGGCATGGAAGTTACAGCAGGTCATGCCGGTCTCGGTCTGGCCGTAATGGTCCAGCACCACGCAGTGATGACGGCGCTCGATCCAGCTGGTGACCTCGGGATTCAGCGGCTCGCCGGCGCTGCTGGCCACCCGCAGCCCCAGGTTCTCGCCTTCCGGCAGCACGTCGTCATTCGCCTTGAGCAGCCGGTAGGCCGTGGGCGCCGCCGCCAGGTTGGTGATCCGGTATTTGCGGATCATGTCGTAGGTGGTTTCCGGGGTGAACGGATTGGGGTTGAAATGGGTGGCATGGCCCATCATCAGCGGCCCGATCACCGCGTAGTAGAGACCGTAGGCCCAGCCCGGGTCCGCAACATTCCAGAACACGTCCTCGTCCCGCAGGTCGATGGCGTATTTCATGTAAACATAAAATGACAACAGCGCCTTGGCCGGCACCGCAACGCCCTTGGACTTGCCAACGGTGCCGGAGGTAAACATCTGCAGGAAGGGATCTTCCCCGGTAATCATCACCGGCTCGAACTGGTCCGACTGCTGCTCGAGGATATCGTGGAGATCGTCCACCTGGGCGCCGGTATCGGCAGCGGACACACAGAGCATCGGCGGGCAGTTCTCCACTTCGGTGAGCTTGGGGTAGTTGACGGCGTCGGTCACCACCAGTCGGGTGCTGGCGCGCTCCAGCCGGTATTCGATGGCGCCCGAGCCAAAGGCGGTGAACAGCGGCTGATACACGGCACCGGCCCGCAGGGTGCCGGCAATCACAATCAGCAGTTCCGGGCTGCGGGGCAGCAGGCCCGCGACCCGGTCGCCCTTGCCGATGCCCTTGGAAGCCAGGTAATTGGCAAAACGGGCCGACGCGGTCTTGAGCTCGGCAAATGTCAGCTTGCCGGAGCCGCCATCGACGGTCTCGTAGAACAGGGCGACGCGCTCGGGGTCGTCCGCCCACTTGTCGCAGATCTCGTGACAGACATTGAGACCGGACGTCAGGCTGCCATCCAGAATCTCGTTTTCCAGACGGTCAGGGTCGAATTCTTGGTAGACGCTTGCGTATTCCGGAAGGGCCATGATCAGCTCCAATTGTTTTTGTAGTGGGCTTTTCGATTGTCAGATTTAGCACAGCTTGCTGTTTACGTAAAGGTAAACCTGGTAACCGGAAAAGTCCCTGGGCGTGGGACCTTTCCGGCTCCGAAAACTAGCCTTTTTCGTGGTAGTAGAAGCGCTGGATGCTGGAGAAATCCAGCTCGCCGTTGCCCTGCCCGGCGTGCAGCTCGAACAGGTTGCGGGCCAGCGCACCCATCGGCACCGGGGCGTGGTTCTGGACCGCATTGTCCAGGGCCAGGCCCAGGTCCTTGTTCATCAGGTTCACCAGGAAGCCGCCCTGGTAGTCCCTGGAGGCCGGCGCGCCCTCCATGACGCCGGGCCAGGGGTTGTAGACGTTCAGCGCCCAGTTACCACCGGAGCTGGCTTTCATGATCTCCGAGAGGGTGGCCGGATCCAGGCCGTTTTTGACGCCCAGGGCCAGCGCCTCGCTGGTGCCGCTCATCAGGATGGCCAG
>NZ_JAWVZL010000068.1:0-16647 GCF_033722195.1 Marinobacter sp. | reverse complement strand
AGCTGGATGTTACCGTAAACTTCCGGCATGGAATCGATACGCGCCGCCAGAGCATCAGCACGGGCGTCGGCAGTTTCTGCACCGGCCTGGGCCAGAACGCCTGTGGAAAGAGTTGCCGCAGCAACAGCGGTAGCGATAAGCGTCTTCTTCATGTTGCGTCTTCCTTTTTGAGTTAACTCAGGTTTTAGCGACGGGTTCGACCCGTTTTTCTTAATGATCGGGCCATCAGGTGCCCAATTCTGTGTCAGCAAAATGTCATCTTCATGACAGTTTGTAAATGACGACGAAAGTTTTATAACTTTTCCGCACTGCCCGCCAGATAGGCGAATGTACGGGTCGCCACCACCTGTTCACTCGTTATGCGCCAATTCGTAGCAATCAGCTACACCCCGGGAACCCATGATGGACAATCACTTACAAAGCTTTGTTAAAGCCTCGCATGACCTTCATTTTTAATACAGGCCCTGCTCATTTGCAAACGTTTGTATCAAGTTTTTTTGTCAGTTTTGTGACAAACACGACAGCCATTTCCGCTATGGCCATTAACCCGAACGTAACAAATACAGGGCCATATTCGATTAATTCTTTGCAAATCATGCGGATGTGAGCTACATGCCCAGCTTCAGACCGACGGATCATCGCTGAAACGCCCCAAGAACGGGCCCCGAAATAATCTCCGCACTATTTTATTGCACCGCCCGATTCCAGCAAAAAGGTTACGGGCCCGTCATTCACCAGAGCCACCTTCATGTCAGCACCGAACTGGCCACAGGCAACGCGATGCGACCCCAGCAGTTCCCGGACCACGGCCAGAAACGACTGGTAGAGGGATTCCGCCTGCTCCGGCGCAGCAGCGGTAGAAAACCCGGGGCGGGTGCCCGAGCGGGTGTCGGCAGCGAGGGTGAACTGGGAAACCACGAGGAGCGAACCTCCCGTGTCCAGGAGACTCTGGTTCATGCGGCCCTGGGCGTCAGGAAAGACGCGATAGCCGGCGATTCTGCGACCCAGCGCCTCCGCGGACGCGGTATCGTCGTTGCGTTCAATACCGAGGAACAGAAGCAGCCCTTGCGCGATTTCGCCGATCACTTTGCCGTCGACCGCGACACTGGCTTGGCTGACCCGCTGGATAAGTCCCTTCATTGGCGTCCTGTCGAGGGAATCACATCAGCGCAAGAGTCTAGCGGCTGCCCCAGGCGGTCGCAACCCCGACCTCAGAGCAGCAACTCCAGCCTGTCGGCGATGTCGTCGCAGGCGTGCATCAGGGCGTCCACGATGGCGGGCTCCGCGGCTGAATGGCCGGCGTCACGGATGATCCTCAGGTCCGCCTCCGGCCAGACATCGCTCAGTGCCAGCGCGTTGTCCAGCGGGCACACCATGTCATAGCGGCCGTGAACCACTATGCCCGGGATACCCGCCAGCCGGCCGGCGTTCCTGAGGATCTGGTCGGGCTCCAGAAAGGCCTGGTTCATGAAGTAATGGCACTCGATACGCGCCAGGGCAATGGCCACATGAGGGTGACCGAAATGCTCCACCACCCGGGCATTGGGGTGCAGGGTGGCACAGCGGCCTTCCCAGATGGACCAGGCCTTGGCGGCCTGTATCTGTTCCAGCTCGTTGCTGCTGGTCAGGCGGCGGTAGTAGGCCGACACCAGGTCGTCACGCTCGTTCTCCGGGATGGGTGCGAGAAAATCCTCCCAGTAATCCGGGAACACCCGGCTGGCGCCTTCCTGGTAGAACCAGTGAATGTCCTTCGGCCGGCACAGAAAGATGCCCCGCAGGATCAGCGCCAACACCCGGCCGGGGTAGGTTTCGGCATAGACCAGGCTGAGGGTGGACCCCCAGCTGCCGCCGAACAGCACCCAGTGGTCGATACCCAGGAACTGCCTGACCTGCTCCATGTCCGCCACCAGACGGTCGGTGCTGTTGCCGTCAAGCTCCGCCAGGGGCGTGGAGCGGCCGGCGCCGCGCTGGTCCATCAGGATGATGCGAAAGCGCTCGGCATCGAAAAACTGCCGGTAGTAGTCCTCGCAGCCGCCGCCGGGGCCGCCGTGCACCACCAGCACGGGAATGCCGTCGGGATTACCACTCTCCTCCAGGTAGAGCTCATGGGGAGCCTCCACCGCCAGTCGGTGCTCGGCATAGGGCTTGAGTTCCGGGTACAGGGTCAGCATGGGCATCGGCTTCTGTCGGCAAGTGGGTCAATGGCTGACAATATAAAGAGGGAACAGGACGCACCCTCCGCTCTCCAGTCTAGCTGCTCCTGCCAGGACAACAACCGGCTATGAAAGCCGGCCATGAAAAAGGCGACCCTGAGGTCGCCTTGTCAAACACCTGTACCCGATCAGCCCTTGGCTGCCCGGCGGCGCTCGTTTTCCTTGAGCGCTTTCTTGCGAAGGCGAATGGACTTGGGTGTGACTTCCACCAGCTCGTCGTCGTCGATGAACTCCAGCGCCTGCTCCAGGGTGAACTTGATGGGCGGAACCAGGGCAATGGTCTCGTCCTTACCGGAAGCGCGCATGTTGTCCAGCTTCTTGGCCTTGGTGGGGTTCACCACCAGGTCATTGTCGCGGCTGTGGATACCGCACAGCTGGCCCTCGTAGATCTCCTGGCCCGGCTCAAGGAACAGCTTGCCGCGGCTCTGCAGGGTCTCCAGCGAGTAGGTCAGCGCGGTACCCGTGGCCATGGACACCAGCACGCCGTTCTGGCGGCTGGTGACGTCGCCCAGCTTGATGGGACCGTAGTGGCTGAAGGTGGAGGTCAGGATACCGGTACCCGAGGTCATGGTCAGGAAGGTGTTGCGGAAACCGATCAGACCACGGGCCGGAATGGTGTACTCCAGGCGCATGCGGCCCTTGCCGTCCGGTACCATGTTGGTGAGGTCGCCCTTGCGCAGGCCCATCTGCTCCATGATGGCGCCCTGGTGCTGCTCCTCGATGTCGACGATGACGTTCTCGTAGGGCTCCTGCTTGACGCCGTCCACTTCCTTGATCACCACTTCCGGGCGGCCGACCGCCAGCTCGAAGTTCTCGCGACGCATGTTCTCGATCAGCACCGACAGGTGCAGCTCGCCCCGACCGGAGACCTTGAACTTGTCGGCGGACTCGCCTTCCTCAACCCGCAGGGCAACGTTGTGCAGCAGCTCTTTTTCCAGGCGCTCGCGAATGTTGCGGCTGGTGACGAACTTGCCTTCCTTACCGGCGAAGGGGGAATCGTTGACCTGGAAGGTCATGGAGACGGTGGGCTCGTCCACGGTCAGTGGCGGCAGCGCCTCCACATTGGCCGGGTCGCAGAGGGTGTCGGAAATGAACAGCTCGTCCATACCGCTGACACAGACGATGTCACCGGCCTGGGCCTGCTCCACTTCCACCCGGTGCAGACCGGAGTGCCCCATGATCTTGAGGATACGGCCGTTGCGCTTCTTGCCCTTGGCGCTGATCGCCGTCACCGGCGAGTTGGTCTTGATCCTGCCGCGGGTGATCCGGCCGATGCCGATCACACCCAGGAAGCTGCTGTAGTCCAGCTGGGAAATCTGCATCTGGAAAGGACCGTCCAGGTCCACATCCGGCGCCGGCACGTGATCCACGATGGCCTGGAACACGGCGTCCATGTTGTCGTCCATGTTCTCGTGGTCAGTGCCGGCAATGCCGTTCAGGGCACTGGCGTACACAATCGGGAAGTCCAGCTGCTCGTCGGTGGCACCGAGGTTGTCGAACAGGTCGAAGACCTGGTCCACCACCCAGTCCGGACGCGCGCCGGGACGGTCGATCTTGTTGACCACCACGATCGGGCGCAGGCCGGCGTCGAATGCCTTCTGGGTCACGAACCGGGTCTGCGGCATGGGGCCATCGATGGAGTCCACCACCAGCAGCACGCAATCGACCATGCTCATCACCCGCTCCACTTCACCACCGAAATCGGCGTGGCCAGGGGTGTCGACGATGTTGATGTCGTATTCCTTCCATTTCAGCGCGGTGTTCTTGGCCAGAATGGTAATGCCACGCTCTTTTTCCTGGTCGTTGGAGTCCATCACCCGCTCGCTTTCGAGCTCTTTGCGATCCAGGGTGCCGGACTGACGCAGCAGTTTGTCCACCAGGGTGGTCTTGCCATGGTCAACGTGGGCGATGATGGCGATATTACGAAGATTCTCAATCACAACTTTAATCCTGCGGCATGCATGATGACCTGAGAGGATCGTCAGGTAGCGGTTTCGCCGCCACACTTGCATGCCGTCTCAAATCTGAAAGGGAGCCGGGAACCCCACAGAGGATTCCGGGCCGCGCAGTATATAGCAAAGTTGATGACGGAACTATGTAGGCAGTTGCCGATGCCTTCGGGCCGCGCTGGAACCCGGCGCTTGCACTATTTTGGGTCGACGCCCTATTTTGGTGCTTTATTTTGGTGCATTAGCTCGGTGCCCGCGAGCGGCTGATCACCCCGGCCAGGCGCCAAAAAAGCTCAGATTCCGCATCCCTGCGCTCTTCTGGCGCACTGGGTCAAAGATTGGCAAGCGGATTGCTTAAACACTCGTAGCCGAATTTACAGGCACGCAGCCAAGGCTTTTGTTAAGCTGCCCGAACCTGAAAAAGCAGGTCGGATGTCGGAGCCCGGGTAACCGTCCGACGGCAACAGCCGATCCGGCACCAAGAACACAGAACTTTCCCGCGTAGCGGGCAACATACGGAGCATGCACAATGTCCAGAACGATTGATCTGATCAAAGAACACGAAGTCAAGTGGGTCGATTTGCGGTTTACCGACAGCCGCGGTAAGGAGCAGCACGTCACTCTGCCGGCCAAGGAAGTGAACGACGACTTCTTCGCCGACGGCAAGATGTTCGACGGCTCTTCAATCGCAGGCTGGAAAGGCATCAACGAGTCCGACATGATCCTGATGCCGGATGACTCCACCTCCGTGATCGATCCGTTCACCGAAGAAACCACCGTCAACATCACCTGCGACATCGTGGAGCCCTCCACCATGCAGGGTTACGAGCGTGACCCGCGCTCCGTTGCCCGTCGCGCCGAAGAGTACCTGAAGTCCTCTGGTCTGGCGGACGGCGCCCTGTTCGGCCCCGAGCCCGAATTCTTCATCTTCGACTCCGCCAAGTGGAGCGTCGACATGAAGGGCGCCATGTACGAACTCTACTCCGAAGAAGCCGCCTGGGTTTCCGGTGAGGATTTCGAGCGCAACAACATTGGTCACCGTCCCGGCGTCAAGGGCGGCTACTTCCCGGTTCCCCCGGTTGACAGCCTGCACGACCTGCGTGGTGCCATGTGTGCGGCCATGGAGTCCATGGGCCTGAACATCGAAGTGCATCACCACGAGGTGGGCACCGCTGGCCAGTGCGAGATCGGCGTTGGCGCCAACACCCTGGTGAAAAAGGCCGACGAGGTACAGATCCTCAAGTACTGCGTGCACAACGTGGCTCACGCCTACGGCAAGACCGCCACTTTCATGCCCAAGCCGGTTGTCGGTGACAACGGTTCCGGTATGCACGTTCACATGTCCCTGAACAAGGACGGCAAGAACCTGTTTGCCGGTGACGGCTATGCCGGTCTGAGCGAAATGGCGCTGTACTACATCGGCGGCATCATCAAGCACGCGCGCTCCCTGAACGCCTTCACCAACCCGTCCACCAACAGCTACAAGCGTCTGGTTCCGGGCTTCGAAGCACCGGTTATGCTGGCCTATTCCGCCCGTAACCGCTCCGCCTCCATCCGGATTCCGTACGTCAGCAGCCCCAAGGCACGTCGCATGGAAGTTCGCTTCCCTGACCCGTCTGCCAACCCCTACCTGGCATTCTCAGCCCTGCTGATGGCCGGTATCGACGGTATCCAGAACAAGATCCACCCTGGCGATGCCATGGACAAGGACCTGTACGACCTGCCGAAAGAAGAGGCCATCAACATTCCGACCGTGGCCCACACCCTGGAGCAGGCTCTGGACATCCTGGAGAAGGACCACGAGTTCCTGACCCGCGGTGGCGTGTTCACCGAGGACATGATCGCCGGTTACATCGACCTGAAGCGCGCCGAAGTCGAGCGTCTGAACATGACCACTCATCCGGTCGAGTTCGAACTCTACTACTCGGTGTAAGGCCTGCCCCGCTGGCCCCACGGCCAGCAGGCAAGCACCAAAGCCCCGCCCTGTGCGGGGCTTTTTTGTGCCCGCGAACCGCCACTGGCGTATTAACGCTCCGTAACGCGGTATGGGACGCGCGTCATTGCAAAGCCGCAGACCACTGTCGATAATCAGGCTACAGTCCCGTCACAGGCGCAGACCATGAAACCAACCGCATTACCCCTGGCCGCTCTTATCCTCGCCATCAGCTTCCCCGCCTGGTCAGAGGTTTACCGGCATGTGGACGAGAACGGCAACGTGACATTCTCGGATGAGCCCCAGAACGGTGCCGAAGCCATCAAGGTCAAGCCGGTCACCACCGTGACCCTCCCCAAACTCCAGGACCTGCCCGACGAGACCCGTGACCAGGACCAGCAGGATCAGCAGCAGGAGCCCCAGGCGTCCTACCAGAGCATCCAGTTCAACGCGCCGGAGAACAATGAAGCCTTCTGGAGCGGCAGCGGCGACATCACCTTCAGTGTGTCCAGCAACCCTCCGCTACGGCAGGGCCACAAGTACGAGGTTACCCTGGACGGCCAGATCGTGGGCCAGAGCACCGATGGTACCGTCGCGGTGCAGAATGTCTTCCGAGGCACCCACCAGGCCCAGGTCTCTGTGGTGGACAGCCAGGGCCGCCCGGTCCAGCGCGGACAGAGCATTTCCTTTACCATTCACCGGCCCTCGGTTCTGAACTGATCCCCTCCGAACACCACCTCCCCGGAAGCAATGCACTAATTTAGTGCATTGGCACCAGAAAGGCGCGACACTCTGATCTAACAGGGGGCGCATTTTGTTGTCCCGCGCAAAATTCGCGCGTGCCAAAACCGCCAGCGGCGCCATTTTCATGGCCTGATCGGCCCTCTCGCACGATCACAGAACACAGTTGGCTTGCCCGACTCATTCTGGTTCGCTTTTTGCAGTTGAGCCTTCCATAAGGAGATGCACGCATGGCAACACCGGCAGGCTACAAGCACATATTGGACAACCTGACCACCGCGGTTCTGGTGCTGAGCCCCGGGCTGCATGTCCGCTATCTGAACCCGGCTGCCGAGAGCCTTCTGGAAACCAGCCTGACCCGGATCCAGGACACTCCGGTGCTGAACCTGTTCGTGGATTCCGCCCAGGCCCTGGAGACCCTCCACGCCGCCGCCAGTAACGGCCAGTCCTACACCAAGCGTGAGGCCGAGCTGACGCTGACTTCCGGCGTCCATTTCGTGGTGGACTATTCGGTCTCCCCCATGGGCGCCGAGCCACCGGAGCTATTGCTGGAAGTCCAGCCCCGGGACCGGCTGCTGCGCATCAGCCGGGAAGAGGACATCATTTCCCAGCAGGAAACCACCCGTATCCTGGTCCGCGGCATGGCCCACGAAATCAAGAACCCCCTGGGGGGCATCCGGGGCGCCGCCCAGCTGCTGGACCGGGAACTGGCGGACGACAGCCAGAAGGAATACACCCGGGTAATCATCGATGAGGCCGACCGGCTGCGCAGCCTCGTGGACCGGATGCTGGGCCCGAACCGGGCGATGCGGATGGCGCCCACCAACATCCACGAGGTGCTGGAACGGGTAAGAACCCTGCTGGAGGCCGAAAGCCGAGGCCGGGTGTCCTTCCAGCGCGACTATGACCCCAGCCTGCCGGACCTTAACGGTGACAAGGAACAGCTGATCCAGGCCTTCCTGAACATTGCCCGCAATGCCATGGAGGCGGCCTTCGAACACACCGAGGCCCGTCATGATGACGAGCCTCCCCTGATCACCTTCCGCACCCGGGCCCTGCGGCAGTTCACCATCGGCAGCCGCCGGTACCGCCTGGTGTGCCGGGTGGACGTCATCGACAACGGCCCGGGCATTCCGCCGGAGCTGCTGCAAAACATCTTCTACCCCATGATCAGCGGCCGCGCCAACGGCACCGGCCTGGGGCTTTCCATCACCCAGAGCATCGTTGGCCAGCACCACGGCCTGGTGGAATGTGAAAGCGAGCCCGGCTGCACCAACTTCATTATTTTCCTGCCTCTGGAGGAAGCACCATGAGTCAACCGGCAAACGTCTGGATCATTGACGATGACCGCAGTATCCGCTGGGTGCTGGAGCGCGCCCTGAGCCAGGCCGGTATGCAGCCACGCACCTTTGACAGCGGCGAGAGCATCCTGATGCGACTCGACCACGAACAGCCCGACGCCATCATCAGCGACATCCGCATGCCCGGCATCGACGGCATCACCCTGCTGTCCGGCATTGTCCAGGCCCATCCGGACCTGCCGGTGATCATCATGACCGCACACTCCGACCTGGAGAGCGCGGTGACCAGCTACCAGACCGGAGCCTTCGAATACCTGCCCAAGCCCTTCGACGTGGACGATGCCGTGGCGCTGGCCAAGCGCGCCGTCGCCCACAGCCACGAGCGCCGGGCCACCACCGAGCCGGCCCCGGAGAGCAGCCAGCGCAACACCGAGATCATCGGCGAAGCGCCGGCCATGCAGGAGGTCTTTCGCGCTATCGGGCGGCTGTCCCACTCCAACATCACCGTGCTGATCAATGGCGAAAGCGGTACCGGCAAGGAGCTGGTGGCTCAGGCCCTGCACAATCACAGCCCGCGGGCAAAGCATCCGTTCATCGCCCTCAATATGGCAGCGATTCCCAAGGACCTGATCGAATCCGAGCTGTTCGGCCACGAGAAAGGCGCCTTTACCGGTGCCGCCGCCGCGCGCCAGGGCCGGTTCGAGCAGGCCAACGGCGGCACCCTGTTCCTGGACGAGATCGGTGACATGCCCGCCGACACCCAGACCCGCCTGCTGCGGGTGCTGGCGGACGGCGAATTCTACCGAGTCGGTGGCACCACCCCCATCAAGGTGGACGTGCGCATCATCGCCGCCACCCACCAGGACCTGGAGAAGCTGGTGCAGGCCGGCAGCTTCCGGGAGGACCTGTTCCACCGTCTCAACGTGATCCGCGTGCACCTGCCCAGGCTGGCGGAGCGCCGGGAGGACATCCCCCGCTTGATGCAGCACTTCCTGAAGCGGGCAGCCAAGGAGCTGGCGGTGGAGCCCAAGCTGCTACGGCCGGATGCCGAGGAATACCTCACCACCCTGCCCTGGCCCGGCAACGTCCGCCAGCTGGAGAACACCTGTCGCTGGCTCACTGTTATGGCCAGCGGCCGTGATATCCATGTCGACGACCTGCCGCCGGAACTGCTGCACCAGGCCGACACCCCGCCCACCGGCCACACCTGGCAGGAAGGCCTGCAGGGCTGGGCGGAACAGGAGCTCAAACGGGGCAAAAAGGGCATTCTGGATACCGCGGTACCCGAGTTCGAGCGCATCATGATCGAGACCGCCCTCAAGCATACCGGCGGCCGCCGCCGGGATGCCTCCATCCTGCTGGGCTGGGGCCGCAATACCCTGACCCGCAAGATCAACGAGCTGGGCATCGACAACGAGGATGAGGGCTAGCGTCCTTCCGGCGCCACTCGCAGGCTGGTTAGAGTCTTTCCCGCCAGTAGATCACCCGGTCGTGACCGCGATAGACCCCGAAGGTGGCCAGGGCGGAGGGGTTCTGCAGTGTGGCCGCGTCGTTCCAGAAATGCTGCAGCCAGACAGGCTGCTGCCATACCAGGGTATCGGTGCCCTGGCTGCCGGTGGGCTGCAGACTCAGCGGCCCACCCGTGCCGCCATTGAGCGTACCTGAGGCCGCCACCAGGCTGTGGTGGTTGGTGGTGCCGGAAATGTCCACGGTATTCCAGGTGCTGCAATCGTCCGCCTCATTGAGCTCGAACCGGCTGCCGGTCCAGTACTGGGCCTGGAAAGGCATGGGCAGCGCAGCGATGTTCTCGGGACCATAAACGTTCTCCATGAACCAGCGGCCGTAGCGGACCTCCAGATTGGCGGCGGGCACAAAGCTCAGCGGCAGGCTGGCGGCGCCGGTGACGCCGTCGCTGTCCATCACGGCACTGATCGCGAAGCTCAGGCTGGGGCTGAACGGCGGCACCTGGGACACCGCGGTTTTGGGATAGACCAGACTGTCCGAGGCCGAGAACTGGTAACTTATCTGGCCGGGCGCCGCGGTCGTGAGGCCCGCAGGCTGGGCCGTCATGGTCACGTCCAGCAGATCGGTACTGCCCTGCTCCTGCTGGTTGGAGTCGGTGTCCGGCAGATCCCGCCCTACATCAGCGGCCTGGAGTTTTCGGAAGTCCCCGCGGGTGTAATTGGTGGTCACATCACCCTGCTCGCTCTGCGCCGAGATCAGCACCGAGGGCGGCACCTGCCAGCCGAAATCCTGCCCGGTGTAAGTGAAGTCAGGCGTTCCGGTGCATTCGGGCGCAAACTCGCCGGCATCCGCCAGGCTCACCACAAAACGCGCCGGTATGAAGCGCCCGACGACCGCGCTCGCAGCTTCAGGCAGGGCTTCCCCCAGGTAAGACTGGCCGGCCGGTATGCGGACCCTAAAGGCGCCCACTTCACTGATCTGCTGCAGCTGATCGGAAACGCCGCCGGCGCCGGTGCCAAAGCTCACCTGTGCCGGCGTGAAATTGCCCGCCTCGCCCCCCGTGGGCGCCACCAGCTCGTGGGTCAGGTCCAGGTTGAGACGCGCAAAGCCCGGTGTCACCGGATTGCCGGCACAGAACTGGGCCCCGGTCTCACCGGCCTGCTGCCAGGCCACGGCCTGGTAGCGAACCTGAAAATCACTGCCGGCGGTGGTGAGCACCGAGCAGGTGGCCGGGTCGCCGGTGCATTCAGCACTGGTATCGGTGGCGGCAATGCAGAAGCCCGCCGGTACCGACACAAAGGCGTTACTGGTGCCGGCAATTTCGCCGCCGGTGGGATTGCCCTCGGCATCGGTCAGCGGCCGGCTGGCAAACAGCGAGATGCGGCCAGCGTCACGGTAGTTGAGCACCAGTGGCGCCGAGCTTGTGGTGTCATCACCGAAGTCCAGGCTCAGGCTGCTGCTGTTGGCGGTACTGCCGCTGTTGTTGGAGGCCACGGTCTGGCCATTGATCTGCAGGGCGTCCGTCAGGGCGCAGTTGGCGGGGTTGTCACAGACGTAGCCGATTTCAACGGCCTGGGGCCCGGTCAGGAAGGCCTCGCAGGCGCCGGTATTGTCGTTGGTTCGCACCGCGGTCAGCCGCAGGCTCTGTCCCCCGGGGTTCAGCGTCGAATCCCGGCCCGCCACCAGGCTGCCGATGGAGCTGCTGAGATCGCCAGCCTGGTGGAACAGAAAACCGGTTTCAGCGAACAGAATATCCGGGTCGAATCCGGACAGTTCCGTTACGCTGCCGTCGGCCACATCCACATTCACCGTCGCCGCCAGGGTATGGCGAAGGTCCAGCGTCACCACCCCGTTGTCAGCAGGGACAAAACCGTAACTGGCCTGGCCGGAATTACCCGGGCCCCGGTTCAGGCTGCCGTTGGCACCGGCGCCGGCAAACCAGTCCCCCTGCCCGGTAGAGGTGGACAGGCTGATGGTGCCGGCATAGTCCGTCACCGGCTGGCCGTTGGCATCGCTGGCCTGGATGGTGACCGGCGCCGGGGTGCAGGTGACCGCATTGCCACCACTGATGATCCGGAAATGGTCGAGCTCGTTGCCGGCGTCCGGACAGTTGAACAGTGCCGAGGCCGGCACGATCTCGAACCCACTGGTCTGCGGCGTGTCCCATCTCAGTTCGGCTACGGCGCCACCCCGGTTCTCATACATTTCCATGCGCAGGGCATAGGACTGGCCCTGCTGCAGACTAATCACCCCGGACTCATGGGTGGTGGGGGGCTGGTCCACCCATTGGTTAATGATTGGGTTGTCCAAATCCTGCACCCAGAGCCGCACGCCGTCATCGGTGCGGGTCTGGAAACGGTAGTTACCGGTGGCTGGCGCCACGATGAACCCGCTCCAGCGAATCGAGAAACGGTCATTGTTCACTACCCCCGGAATGGGGCTACCGCCACCATAGTTCTCATTGATGTCGGCGGAGTTCTGCTGAGCCACCGTGGGCCCGCTCAGGTCGACGTTGTTCCAGTAGAAGGTAGTCAGACCGGTACCGCCGCCCTCGAACTCCACCGAGGCCGGGTTTGGCGACATCACCAGGCCGCCCACGTCCTGCACGTCCGTGACAGTGACGCGGTAGCTCTCATCGCTGGCCAGGTTGCTCGCCAGATCCAGCAGCACACTGTAGCCGCCAGGTTCGAGAGTGGCGGAATCGACCGTGATGGTATTACCCGAATCCAGCTCCTCGACGGTATAGAACGCCGGTGTTTCTGCTGATGCCTCGTCCAGCACTCGCGAGCGTGGCGTCTGGTCGAAGCGCACCCGCAGGATGTCGGAGGCGCCGCAGACCGCATCCGCGGATTCCAGCAGCGGCGCGGCCACCGGCAGGCAGGCAAACAGATTGGCCTCAGGGATGATGTTGAAGCCACCGCCCCGAGGCGTTTGCCACTGCAGTTCAGCGACGGCCTGACCGCCATTCTCGTAAAACTGCATACGGATGGCATAGCGGCGACCGGCCTCAAGGAAAATGGCGTCGCTGGTGTTGTTGGAGGCGGACTGATCGTTCCAGTCGTCGATGATGGCCTGATCGAACGCCAGGTCATCCACCCAGAGCCGGACACCGTCGTCGGTGCGGGTCCGGAACCGGTAGTTGCCGGACTCCGGCACCTCGATGGCGCCCTGCCACTGGGCCGCAAAGTCGTTGTTATTCACCGCAGGATCGGGCGAGCCACCACCCCAGTTGAAATCCACCTCCGGGTCCAGTCGGGTCAGCACCGGGTTATCCGGGAAAGGGTCGCTGCTCTGATAATTGTTGTAGAAGGTCGCCTCCAGGCCGTTCTGGAAGCAGGTGCACTGCACCACATCGGTCCAGAGCTCACCCGCCGCCACCTGGCCCACCTGGATGGCGGCGCCGCCGCCCAGATTCTCGGAGCGGAAGCCCAGCTCGGAAATCTGTGTCACACGGTTGTTGGGATTACGGCTGATGGTCGCAGACGGCGTCGGCGGCGGTGCGTCCGTGCATTGGGGGTCCACCCAGAGCCGGCCCCGGTTGTAATAATTGCTACCGTCCTTATCGAACCGGGCCACCAGCAGGTAGGTCTGGCCGGGCTGGAATTCGGTGCTGTAGGCGGCGTTGGTGTCGAGCCGGACGAAGAAATCCGCGTCCCCGCCGCCGCCTTCATTCACCTTGACCCCGAACTGGGGCGAGTCGCCAAAGCCCGGCTGCTGCAGCCAGAAACCCAGGAAATCATTGTTGCCCGGTGTGCCCTGGAAGCGCACCAGCATGCTGAGATAGATCTGGTCGCCGGTGAATGTACTGGAGAGCGGACGGGTCGCGACCCGCGCGTTGTTACCATCCACTTCCAGCGTGGTCTCGGAGCGGATGCTCAGGCCGTTGCTGGCCTGGAAGAGCAAAGGGTTGCCGGAGGTATCAACGACGGACTGGCCATCGGCGCCCTGCCAGCTGCCGCCCCAGCCAGTGCCGCCGTTCAAGCCACTGATGGAGCCTGGAGGGTAGCCCTCGAAGTCGTCGAAGACGGGTAGCGGGCCTGTTGATGCAGTCTCACAGAGGCCGCTCAGTAGCTGGGGCGTCACCGCTTCCGGCACATGATTCAAGCTGGCATTCTGCGAAAAGCTGATGTTACCCGCGCTGGCCAGTACCCCGGCGGGCGTGCTGTTGTTGCCGAAGCTCATACTGCCTCGGGAATAGACCACGCCGTTGATAATGGTGCCGTTACCAAAGCCCACGGAGCCATCGACCACCAGGATCAATTGATCGGGGTCTCCGGATGCATTTATGCGTGCATTATTTCCAAAGGTCAGGTTGCCATCCACGAAGATCCTGACAACGGCGTCCTGTGCTACTCGCAGCTCGTAGTTATTACCCAGATTTGTATTCCGGTAATAGTAATCACCGCTGCTGAGTTGAGTGTTGGATGCTGGCCAGTTCTGCTCTGCCGGCCAGGTCGCCGGATCGTAGTCCAGGCGCCGGTCGCTGGGGAGATTGCGATTCACCCCATCTGACGCCCGAAAGACTTCACTACACTCTGCCGCAATGAGGCTGCCGAATGGGAACAGCAGCAAAAGACTCAGGAGCATCGAGATTCTGGCTGATCGTGTCATCGTACCCGCACCTCCACTACGCGCTCGGCCTGGTCAAAACCCGACCCACACTGGCCAACGCTGGTAATACTGAAAACGGTTTCCAGGGCACTGTTGCCTTCAATGTCGGCCGAAACCGAGCTGCAGGACACCTGGGCACGACAGCTGCTGAGACCGCCGGTGCTGAAGGTTTTTGGCGAGGTGACGGCGCCGCAGGCACCGGCAGCCAGCGCCTGGGCCACGCCCACCTGGGCACCACTTTCAGCCGCAAAGAACGCCCGCTGGCTCTGGATCTGCAGGCTCACCGAGCGGCCACTGCTTTCCTGCAGCTGGGCCATGCCTACCACCAGCAGGGCCAGCACGGTGATGATGAACAACGCCACCGGCAGGCCGGCACCGCGCTGGCTGTGAAAGCAGCGATCAGGGCACATTGCGGATCTGTACCTCCTGGCTCACCTGGGTGACCTCACCGGAGTCGGCATCCTGCAGGGCAAAGGCGAAAGTCACCACGGCGCCCCGCAGCAGGGTCGGCGGTGTCACCTGGAACTGCACCGAGCCGGGCACCAGGTTGGCCGCCAGCACCTCGCGGTTGGGCAAGCTGCCCGGCAGGCTGCTGGCGATGCCAGGCTGGATGCCGTAGTTGCGGTAGCGGTAGAGAAAACCACCGTCCTGGCAGAAAGTCACCGGGCTGGCCACCACGAAGAATCGACGCTGGGGTGAATTGGTGTTGAACCGGTGGCTGGCTCCGCCATCGAAGGTCACCGTGACCGGACCGTTGCCCGCCGGTACCGTGGCCGGTGGCGAGATGGGGCCAGGGCTGCCCGGGTTGTAGAGATTGCCGCCGTAACCGTAGACCACGATACGGCCGCCGGCTGCCTGACCATCCGCCAGGGACACCGCCTCGAAGGAGTCCGGGTTGGCGCCCCGGGGCAGGTTGAGGTAGTTGGAGCCGGCGATCGTCGGCATCCATTCGATGCAGGCGCCGTTGGTGCGCACCGACGTGGGCAGCGCCTCCCGCAGGGCCCGGCTGACCTGTTCACTGATCACCACCGTGGCCAGTGCCCGCTGCTGACGCGCTCCGGTATCGATGGCGCCGCCAGTGGACAGGGTTACAAATCGTACGGAGATGGTGGCGACAATGGCCAGCAGCACGATCACGATGACCAGCTCCACCAGGGTAAAACCGCCGCCGCGCCGGCGCATCAGAAATTCGCCCTGTAGGCGGAGAAGGCAAAGTCCTGACCGCCGGGGGCGGTGATGGTCAGGTCGATGCGCTTGGCATCTTCCGAAGCCAGCCCGACCTGGCCGCCGGCGCACGCCACCGTGACCGACACCGAGAAACCGGTGTAGCCGGCAACAGGCCCCTGCAGGGTGGCCGGGGGATCGTCCGTCAGGTTGTGATAGTCGTCCACGTCGTCAAAACCGGCGCGGGTCTCGCCCGACTCGGGACCGATGTTGCAGCTGCCGCTGTAGGGTGGCATGCCGCCGACAGGGGTCTGGTTGTCGTAGCGCTGGGTGAGTATTTCATCCATATAGAGCTGAGCGAGTTCCACCGCCCGGGTCTGGTTGAGGGGGTCCGCACTGCGACCGGTAATCAGTGCGAAGGCGCCGACAACGCCGGCAATGGCCACGCTTATGATGACAATGGTGATCACCAGCTCCACCAGGGTGGCGCCGCTCTGCACCCGCCCCCGGCTCGTCATGGCTGGCAATTCCCGGCGTAGACGGCACCCAGCGAGCTCAAACAGACCCGATAGGTGCTGTCGCCTGTGAAAGTGAACTGGGCATTACCGGCCAAGGATGGCCTGCCCAGATCGTCGAAACTGAGGGGAAAACTGGCTCCGGAAACAGCCAGGCTGGTGCCTTCCCGGGCAATGCGGAATTCAACGGGCTCCGGCCCACCGGTGATGGTGAACACGAAGTCATCGGAGGCCTGGGTCACCGACAATGCATCCGCGCCGTTACCCGCCAGACCCGCCTGCTGGGCCAGCAGCACCGACGAAGCCAGTTGCTGCTGGGCCAGCAGGGGACTGAACGCGGACCGGCCTGCGAACAGGCCGATCCCGAGGGCGGAGAGGATGCCGATGAGGATCAACACCATGACCAATTCCACTAAGGTAAAACCTGAAACGCGTAGCGAATAGCAACGCATCAGGGATTTAGCACTCAGTGGTGTTGCGTGCACTCACGCCCCCAGTTGCGGGGTTATACGTGAAGTTGCATTCAACCGTTCCATCGCTATCCGCATCGGTTGCGGACTCCAGAACAATATTGCCTCCGCTAAAAGAAAAGTCGTTCGCGTCGAGCTGTGCGGCAACTCCGATGCCAGCAGCGTCGTTAGTGGGATACCCCTCAGCAGACATGGTTACGCCGGTGGCACCATCTAAATCCACTGCCTGGCTGGGAACGCTGCCATTGGCTACCCAGCGCGAGTGGGCGATGGCCGCAGCCGACTT
>NZ_JAWVZL010000067.1:0-16818 GCF_033722195.1 Marinobacter sp. | reverse complement strand
TTGCGGAACATCTCGATGCCCTTCTTGCCGTCCAGCAGGGCAATGTCCTGCGGTGTGGTCACCACCACCGCGCCGGTGACCGGCACTTTCTGGGCCAGGGTGAGCTGGATGTCGCCGGTACCCGGGGGCATGTCCACCACCAGGTAGTCCAGGTCGTCCCAAAGGGTCTGGGTCAGCAATTGCTGGACGGCACCGCTGACCATGGGGCCACGCCAGACCATCGGGGTCTTGTCGGTCACCAGGAAGGCCATGGACATGGCCTGCAGGCCGTGGGCCGGCACCGGAATGAACCACTTGGCGTCCTTGGTGTCCGGCCGCCGGCCTTCCGGGATGCCCAGCATCATGCCCACACTGGGACCGTAGATGTCGGCATCCAGAATGCCCACCCGGGCGCCTTCCGCATGCAGTGCCAGGGCCAGGTTGACAGCGGTGGTGGACTTGCCCACGCCGCCCTTGCCGGAGGCGACCGCAATGATGTTCCTGACGCCGGCGATGGACTGCAGGTCCTTCTGGGCACGATGGGCCTGGATCTGCTGGCGCACCTCGATGCTGACCCCTTCCACCCCCGGCACGTTCTCCAGGGCATTGCCCACCAGTTCCTTCAGGGCGCCGGCGATGCCGGTGGAGGCGTAACCCAGGACCACCTCCAGGTGAACCCGGCCGTCCTCCACCTGCAGCGATTTCACTGCATCCAGCTCGAACAGGTCCTGTTCAAGGTAAGGATCGCGGTACTGGCGGATCGCGGACTCAACCGCCTGCTGGGATATCTGGGTCATGGAATTCTCCATCGGGTATCCGGACCATTGGAATGCAACCAGTTTAAGGTACGGCCGCAAAGGCAAAAAGCCAGGCCTTCGGATGAAAAAAAGTTGGCCGGAAGGTATCATCTGTGCCCGTTTCTGGCCATAACCAATACTGATCAAGGTTCGGACATCAACATGACGCAAGCGAGTGCCACAAAACAGCGCGATATCCTGGTGACCAGCGCCCTGCCCTACGCCAACGGGCCCATTCACCTGGGTCACCTGCTGGAGTATATCCAGACCGATATCTGGGTGCGCTACCAGAAGCTGCGGGGCCACAACTGCCACTACGTTTGCGCCGACGATGCCCATGGCACCGCCATCATGCTGCGGGCCGAGCGGGAGGGCATCACCTCCGAGGAGCTGATCGCCCGCATCAACCAGGAGCATCAGCAGGATTTCAGCGGCTTCCACATCCGCTTCGACAACTACTATTCCACCCACTCCGAGGAGAACCGCACCTTCTCCGAGTACATCTACCGCCAGCTCCAGGAAAACGGCCACATTGCGACCCGCAAGATCACCCAGGCCTTTGACCCGGAAAAGAACATGTTCCTGGCGGACCGTTTCATCAAGGGTACCTGCCCCAAGTGCAAGTCCGAGGACCAGTACGGCGACAACTGCGAAGTCTGTGGCGCCACCTACACCCCGGCGGAACTGATCAATCCGCGCTCGGCGGTGTCCGGCGCCACGCCGGTGGAGAAGGAGTCCGAGCACTATTTCTTCCGGCTGCCGGAGTTCGCCGATTTCCTCAAGCACTGGACCCGCAGCGGCACCCTCCAGCCCCAGGTGGCCAACAAGCTCTCCGAATGGCTGGAAGCGGGCCTGCAGGAGTGGGACATCAGCCGGGACGCGCCCTACTTCGGCTTCGAGATTCCGGACGCCCCGGGCAAGTACTTCTATGTCTGGCTGGATGCCCCCATCGGCTACCTGGCCAGCTTCAAGAACCTCTGCGACCGTGAGGGCATCGACTTCAATCATTTCTGGAACGCCGACTCCAGCGCCGAGGTCTACCACTTCATCGGCAAGGACATCATCAATTTCCACGCCCTGTTCTGGCCGTCCATGCTCCACAGCGCCGGCTTCCGCACGCCGACCGCGGTCTTCGCCCACGGCTTTGTCACCGTCAACGGCAAGAAGATGTCCAAATCCCGGGGCACCTTCATCATGGCCCGCACCTACCTGGACCATCTCGACCCGGAGTACCTGCGCTACTACTTTGCCGCCAAGCTGACCGGCAGCGTCGACGACATGGACCTGAACCTCGAGGACTTCGCGGCCCGGGTCAACGCCGACCTGGTGGGCAAGGTGGTCAACATTGCCAGCCGTTGCGCCGGCTTCATCACCAAGAAATTCGACGGCCAGCTGGGACAGGTGACCGAGACCGAGAAACTCGGTGCCTTCATCGCCGCCGGTGATGAGCTTGCACAATACTACGAGACCCGCGAGTTCGGCCGGGCCATGCGCCGCATCATGGAACTGGCGGACATCGCCAACCAGTACGTCAACGACGAGCAGCCCTGGGTGGTGGCCAAGCAGGAGGGCCAGGACGACAAGCTGCAGGCCATCTGCACCAACGCCCTCAACATGTTCCACCTGCTGATCACCTACCTGGCGCCGGTGCTGCCAAAGACAGCCGCGGCGTCGGCGGAATTCCTCAACGCCGGCCTGGACTGGAACAACCGCGCCCGGCGCCTGGAAAACCACAGCATCAACAAGTTCACGCCGCTGATGAGCCGGGTCGACATGAAGCAGATCGAAACCATGCTGGAGGCCTCCAGGGAAGAACTGTCCGCCGCCGTGGGTGACAAGCCGGCAGCGCCGGCGGCCCCGGTGGATCCAATCGCCGACGAGATCGAGTTTGGTGATTTTGCCAAGGTGGACCTGCGGGTGGCCGAGATTGTCCGCGCCGAGCACGTGGAAGGGGCCGACAAGCTGCTGCGCCTGACCCTGAACATCGGCGAGGGCGAGCGCAATGTGTTCGCCGGCATCAAGTCCGCCTACACGCCGGAGCAGCTGCAGGGCCGGCTCACCGTGATGGTGGCCAACCTCAAGCCCCGCAAGATGAAGTTCGGCCTGTCCGAGGGCATGGTGCTGGCGGCAGGCCCCGGCGGCAAGGACATCTTCATCCTGTCGCCGGACTCCGGGGCTACCCCCGGCATGCGGATCATGTAGGGCGGAGCGAGGCCATGGGCGAATACCTGCTGATCCTGGTCAGCACCATCCTGGTGAACAATTTCGTGCTGGTGCAGTTTCTTGGGCTGTGCCCGTTCATGGGGGTGTCCGGCAAGCTGGAGACCGCCATGGGCATGTCCCTGGCCACCACCTTCGTACTCACCCTGGCCTCGGTGTGCAGCTATCTTGCCTACACCTACCTGCTGGAACCTCTGGACCTGGCGTTCCTGAAAACCATCACCTTCATCCTGGTGATCGCGGTGGTGGTACAGTTCACCGAAATGGTGGTGCGCAAGACCAGCCCACTGCTGTACCGGGTGCTGGGGATCTTCCTGCCGCTGATCACCACCAACTGCGCCGTGCTGGGGGTGGCCCTGCTCAACCTCAACAAGAACAACAATTTCGTCGAGTCGGTGCTCTATGGCCTGGGCGCGGCGGCCGGTTTCTCGCTGGTGCTGGTGCTCTTTGCCGCCATGCGCGAGCGCATCGCCGTGTCCGATGTGCCGGTGCCCTTCCGGGGCGCAGCCATCGGCATGGTCACCGCCGGGCTGATGTCGCTGGCCTTCCTGGGCTTCACCGGCCTGGTCAGCGTCTGAGATTCAGCGGGGCAAGGGCTGTGACTAAGAACTTCGAGGTTTCTCACTGATGTGGACGAGCATCCTGATCGCCATCGCCGTGCTGCTGGCACTGGCGGCGATTTTCGGCGCCATCCTGGGTTACGCCGCTGAGCGCTTCCGGGTGGAGGGCAACCCGCTGGTGGAGCAGATCGACGCCCTGCTGCCCCAGACCCAGTGTGGCCAGTGCGGCTTCCCGGGCTGCCGTCCCTATGCCGAGTCCATCGCCAACGGCGACGCCATCAACAAATGCCCGCCCGGTGGCGAGGGCACCATCAAGGCACTGGCGGACCTGCTGGATGTGGAACCCCAGCCGTTGGACGCCGAGCACGGTGTGGAACAGGAAACCCGGGTGGCGGTGATCCGGGAGGACGAATGCATCGGCTGCACCAAGTGCATCCAGGCCTGCCCGGTGGATGCCATCCTGGGCGCCGCCAAGCACATGCACACGGTGATCGAGAGCGAGTGTACCGGTTGTGATCTGTGCGTGGAGCCCTGCCCGGTGGACTGCATCGACATGGTGACCATCGAACCGGACATCCGCAGCTGGACCTGGAGCCCGCCCAAGGCCGCCATCATTGCCACCGACCGGCAGCCGGTGGAGGCCACATGACCCAGATCTGGGATTTCCCCGGCGGCATCCATCCGGCCGAGAACAAGCACCAGTCCACTGCCCGCGGCCTGCTGACTTCCAGCCTGCCGGAGCGGCTGGTGCTGCCGCTGCAGCAGCATATCGGCTCACCGGCCCAGACCCGGGTCCAGCCGGGGGATCAGGTCAACAAGGGCGACTGCCTGGCGGAGGCGCTCGGCACGCTCGGGGTACCGGTGCATGCCCCCACCTCAGGCCGCATCGAAGCCATCACCAAGGAGCCGGTGCCGCACCCCTCCGGCCTGCTGGACTGGTGCATTTCCCTGATTCCGGATGGCGAGGATCACTGGGGCGAACGCAAACCCATGCCCGACTACCACCAGCGGGACCGCCAGGATGTGCTGGCCCATATCCGGGACTGCGGTATTGTCGGCCTCGGCGGCGCCGGCTTTCCCACCAGCGTCAAGCTCAAGCCCCCCAGCCGCGACAAGGTGGACACCCTGATCCTTAACGGCGCCGAGTGTGAGCCCTATATCACCGCCGACGACACCCTGATGCGCTATCGGGCCGCCGAGGTGATCAGCGGTATGGAGATCATGGCCTGGGTCCTGGAGCCGGAGCGCTGCCTCATCGGCATCGAGGACAACAAACCGGAGGCTATTGCCGCCCTCCGGGAGGCGGTGGGCGACACCCGCATCGAGGTGGTGGTGATTCCCACCAAGTACCCGTCAGGGGGCGAAAAACAGCTGATCCAGATCCTCACCGGTCTGGAGGTGCCCCACGGTGGCATCCCGGCGGATATCGGCGTGATGTGCCAGAACGTCGGCACCGCCGTCGCGGTCAGTCGCGCCATCCACCAGGGTGAGCCGCTGATTTCCCGGGTCACCACCATCACCGGCGAGGCGGTGGCCGAGCCCGCCAACTACGAGGTCCTGCTGGGCACCCCCGTCAGCGACCTGCTGGCCCAGGCCGGCCTGGATGACGACCGGCTCGAGCGCCTGGTGCTGGGCGGCCCGATGATGGGCTATACCCTGCAGACCGACCAGGTGCCGGTGGTCAAGACCACCAACTGCGTGATCGCCGCCGCCCGTGGCGAACTCCCCCAGCCGCCACCGGAGCAGCCCTGCATTCGCTGCGGCGCCTGTTCCGACGCCTGCCCCATGGAGCTGCTGCCACAGCAGCTGTTCTGGCACGCCAAGGCGGAGGAATTCGACAAGGCCGAGCACCTGAACCTGTTCGACTGCATCGAATGTGGGGTCTGCTCCTACGTGTGTCCCAGCAGCATTCCGCTGGTGCAGTACTACCGCTTCGCCAAGGGCGAGATCCGCACCCAGCGTGTGGAACAGATCAAGTCGGATCAGGCCCGCCAGCGCTTCGAAGCCAGACAGGCCCGCCTTGAGCGGGAGCAGGCGGAGAAGGAAGCCAAGCGCAAGCAACGCGCCCGTGCCGCCGCCGAAGCCCAGGCCAGCAAGGCCGAGGCCGGTGAAGAGTCCGGCGGCAGCGAGCGCGACGCCAAGGCCGCCGCTGTCCAGGCCGCTCTGGCCCGCAAGGGTCAGAAGCCGCCCAAGGCCACCAGTGTCCAGCCCCAGGACAGCAAGAGTGACGCGGACAAACCGGCACCGGCACCAAGGGAAACCGCGGGGCCGGACCTGGCGAGCCTGGAAAAGCAGCTGGACCAGGCCCGGGACAAGCTGGCCACCATGGAAACCATGCTGGCGGAGGCCAGGGCCGCCTCGGCGGACAACGTCGACAAACTGGAGCGGGCGGTGGCGAAGAACCAGGACCGGGTCAAGCGGGCCCGGGAAGCCCTGGATGCCGCCCGGGCCGAATCTGACGGTGCACCTCACGCGACCCCCCAGAACGACTAGACCAACAGGCTCCAGATCCCTATGGCGTTGATCCAGCAATCCTCACCCCACACCCGCCAGGCCCGGCCCACCTCCCGGGTCATGCTCTGGGTCATACTGGCAGCCCTACCCGGCCTGCTGGCACAGACGCTTTTCTTCGGCTGGGGCAATCTGGTCAACACCCTATGGTGCGTGGCGGTGGCCCTGGCGGCCGAAGCTGCCTTGCTGCACCTGCGGCGCAAGCCGGTGCTGTTTTTCCTGCGGGATAACACCGCCGCGGTCACCGGCCTGCTGCTGGGCCTGGCTCTGCCGCCGCTGGCGCCCTGGTGGGTCTCCGCCATCGCCGTGATCAGCGCCATCATCATGGCCAAGCAGCTCTACGGCGGCCTGGGCTCGAACCCGTTCAATCCGGCCATGGTGGGCTACGCCCTGGTGCTGATTTCCTTTCCGGTCGCCATGACCACCAATTGGGCCGCCCCGGCGGGGCTGTTCAACGGGGCTCCCGGGTTGCTGGACACACTGGCGGTGATTTTTTCGGGTCAGCAGACCGCTGTCGACGCCTTCACCATGGCCACACCGCTGGATGTCTACAAGCATGAGATCTCCGCCCAATTGGCCACCGAGGTACTGAAGCACCCCAGCTTTGGCGATTTCGTCGCCCGGGGCTGGGAGTGGGTCAACCTGGCGTTCCTGGCCGGCGGCCTGCTGCTGCTCTGGCTGCGCATCATCAGCTGGCACATTCCGGTCAGTTTCCTGGCAGGGCTGACCTTCATGAGCCTGGCCTTTGGCACCAATGAGGACGTCTACACGCCGCTGTCCCTGCACCTGTTGGCCGGTGCCACCATGCTGGGGGCCTTTTTCATCGCCACCGACCCGGTGTCGGCCGCCACCAGCCACCAGGGCAAGCTGATCTACGGCGCCGGCATTGGCGTGCTGCTCTATATCATCCGGACCTGGGGCAGCTATCCGGATGCGGTGGCCTTTGCAGTGCTGCTGATGAATTTCTCGGTGCCCTTCATTGATCACTACACGCCGCCCCGCACCTACGGCCACAAGAAGCCGCGGCGCGGCATTGCCAGCAAGAGCACGGGATAAGCCATGGCTGCCATCACCCATTCCATCCTTCGCAGCGCCCTGGGGCTCGGGCTGTTTGCCGTGTTCACCGCCGGCACCATTGCCGTTACCCAGGTGGTGACCGAGGAGCGCATCGAGCAGCAGGTACGCAAGGCCGAGGCTGCCGCCCTGTTCGAGATCATTCCCGAGGCCATGCACGACAACGACCTGCTCTCCAGCACCCTGACCCTGTCGCCGGACCCGCTGCTGGGCATCCGGGAACCGGCCCAGGCCTGGCTGGCGAAACAGGATGACGAGCCGGTGGGTGTCATCCTGCCGGTAGTGGCCCACAATGGCTACTCCGGTGACATCCGCCTGCTGGTGGGGGTGGCTCCCGATGGCGAGGTACTCGGGGTGAGGGTCACCAGTCATCGGGAAACCCCGGGCCTGGGTGACAAGATCGAACTGAAGAAATCCGACTGGATTACCACCTTCGAGGGCAAATCCCTGGGCGATCCGGAGCCGGACAACTGGGCGGTGAAAAAGGACGGCGGTGCTTTCGACCAGTTCACCGGCGCCACCATTACCCCACGGGCGGTGGTGGGTGCGGTCCGGGATGCACTGCGCTACTTCGAGGATAACAGGCAGGCGCTGCTGGCCGGCAATACGCCGGATACTGCGCCACGGCAAGGGGACTGAAGGCAATGGCAACCAAAACCAACGCCGAGATCATTCGTGACGGTCTCTGGACCAACAACCCGGCCCTGGTCCAGGTGCTGGGACTCTGCCCCCTGCTGGCGGTCACCAGTACGGTGGTCAATGCCATTGGCCTGGGGCTGGCCACGCTGATGGTGCTGATGGGTTCCAACCTGGCGGTGTCTATCATTCGCAACCTGGTCAGCGACTCGGTGAGACTGCCGGCCTTCGTCATGATCATCGCCTCCCTGGTGACCTGCGCCGAACTGCTGATGCAGGCCTTCACCTATGAGCTCTACCAGATCCTGGGCATATTCATCCCCCTCATCGTCACCAACTGCGCAATCCTGGGCCGGGCCGATGCCTTCGCCTCCAAGAACCATCCCCTACCGGCGGCACTGGACGGCCTGATGATGGGCCTCGGCTTCCTGGTGGTGCTGGTGATTCTGGGTGGCTTCCGGGAAATCGTGGGCCAGGGCACCCTGTTCGCCGACATGGACCTGTTGCTGGGGGCCACCGCCGCGGACTGGAAGATAGGACCGCTGGAAAACTACCCGGACGTGCTCTTCATGGTGCTGCCGCCTGGTGCGTTCGTGGGCCTGGGGCTGCTTATTGCCCTCAAGAACAGCATCGACAACCGCATGGCCGAGCGCCGCCGGGCCACCATTGCTGAACCCGTGGCGTCCGGCAGCAAGCGCGTGCGGGTAACCGGCCAGGTGTCCTGACCATGAACAAGCAGAAACGCATCGAAATCTTCCAGCGCCTGCGGGATGCCAACCCGAACCCCACCACGGAGCTGGAGTACAGCTCGCCGTTCGAACTGCTGATCGCGGTGATCCTGTCGGCCCAGGCCACGGATGTGGGGGTCAACAAGGCCACCGCCCGCCTGTTCCCGGTGGCCAACACCCCGCAGCAGATCTACGACCTGGGTGTGGACGGCCTCAAGGAGTACATCAAGACCATCGGTCTTTACAACAGCAAGGCGGAGAACATCATCAAGACCTGCCGCCAGCTACTGGACCGGCACGACGGTGAGGTTCCGCAAACGCGGGAAGAACTGGAAGCACTGCCGGGGGTAGGCCGCAAAACCGCCAATGTGGTGCTGAACACGGCCTTCGGCCAGCCCGCCATGGCGGTGGACACCCACATCTTCCGGGTCTCCAACCGTACCGGTATTGCGCCGGGCAAGAATGTGGTGGAAGTGGAAAAGCGCCTGATGCGCCTGGTGCCGAAGGAATTCCTGCAGGACGCCCATCACTGGCTGATCCTGCACGGGCGCTATACCTGTGTCGCCCGCAAGCCCCGCTGCGGCTCCTGCATCATTGAGGATCTCTGCGAGTTCCGCTACAAACGCGACTATCAGGACCAGTAGGTCCAAAGCGGGCCCGACGGGCCCGCTCGGGTGGGATCAGCGCTTACCGAGCATGGCCTGTTTCAGGTCCTCCTGGGCCGGCTGGTCCGACAGCCAGATCCCGAACAGGGCCCTCTTGAACGCCATGCCTTCGATAACACCGCGCTGCTCGCCGTTCTTCAGCACTTTGACCCCGGTGTCCGGCAGATACACCAGCTCGAACACGTCGCCTTCCTTGATCTCCTCCTTGAAGACTTCCATGAAGGCGTCGATCTGGGGCTGGATCGGGGCGGTGTTGCCACCGGTGGCACTCTCGAAGCCCTCCAGGGTCGCCGAGGTCATCTTGTCGCTGGTGATCATGCCGGAAATGATGTGCAGGGTAATGGCCTGCGGCTCGTCGGCGCCGATGATGCTCTGGGCGTCAGAGGTTGTCTGGGGCACGTAGAGGCCGCCCACGTAGAGATCCATGAACCACTTGGAGCGCACGCCGGCACCGTTGAGCTTGAGCTCGGCGCTGTTGGCACTCATGGTGTCGGGCAGATCCACGCCCTCGATGGTGACGGCACTGGCCGGGGCCAGCAGGGCTGCGCTGAGCAGCAGGGAAGCAAATACTGTTGATAGGGCCTTGTTCATCGTCCATTCCTTTTCAGTCATTATTATTGGTCCAACCGCCGGCGTTCGACATCATGTGACCCCGCCGACCCGGACGATTCTAACAGCGGGCTGGTGACGCCAATATTGCCTGGTTCTCATTTACCGGGCCCGGCAGGCCCGGAAACAGCGCCCGACCGCGCAAAAAAAAACCGGCGGGGATAACCCGCCGGTTTTTCTGGTCCGCCCGCTGGGCGGCTTACTTGAACAGCATGGTGCCTGACAGGCCCTCTTTCTCCAGAATTTCCCGCAGACGGCGCAGGGCTTCCACCTGGATCTGGCGCACCCTCTCACGGGTCAGGCCGATTTCCTGGCCCACTTCCTCCAGGGTACTGGTCTGGTAGCCCCGGAGACCGAAGCGGCGGGACAGGACTTCCTGCTGCTTGTCGCTGAGCTGGTCCAGCCAGCTTGCGATACAGCCGCGCATGTTGTTGTCCTGCAGCAGGTCAGCCGGGTCGGAAGCGGCTTCGTCGGCCACCGTATCCAGCAGCGACTTCTCACCGTTGCTGCCAATGGGCGTGTCCACCGAAGCCACACGCTCGTTGAGCCCCAGCATGCGTTTCACATCCGCCACCGGCTTGTCCACCATCTGGGCAATCTCTTCCGCCGAGGGCTCGTGGTCAAGCTTCTGGGTGAGCTCACGGGCGGCACGCAGGTACAGGTTGAGCTCCTTCACCACGTGGATTGGCAGGCGGATGGTACGGGTCTGGTTCATGATGGCCCGCTCGATGGTCTGCCGTATCCACCAGGTGGCGTAGGTGGAGAACCGGAAACCCCGCTCCGGGTCGAACTTCTCCACCGCGCGGATCAGGCCCAAGTTGCCCTCCTCGATCAGGTCCAGCAGGGTCAGGCCCCGATTGACGTAACGCCGGGCGATCTTGACCACCAGCCGCAGGTTGCTCTCGATCATGCGCTTGCGGCCGGACTCCTCGCCCTTGCGGGCCAGGCGCGCAAAGTAAACCTCTTCTTCGGGTGTGAGCAGCGGCGAGAAACCGATTTCGTTGAGGTAAAGCTGGGTGGCGTCCAGTTGCTTCTGGTTGCCAAAGTAGCGGCCCGAGCCGCGGCTGGGAAATTCGTCCTTGTCGGAAGTGTCTTCACTGCTGGTGTCCGACTCGTCGACACCAACCATCACGGTGTCGTCGTCGGAATCTTCTACGTCGGAAACGCGATCAACGATGAGATCTTCATGCTCTGCTGACATATGCTAGCCCCGCCTTTCAATGACCCTGTATTTTTCGCCCATCGAATTGTTGTTGTCATGGGCGCCTGCTGACTCGTTATTCGAATTCTTCGTTATCAGGACATTTCGTTTCGGATCAGCCGTCCCTGCGGCTGTCAGTTCGTGCTCGCTATGGTCTGTCAAGTGCCGGATCAGCGCGGTGGCAGGTAAGGTATGGGGTCGACCGGGTTGCCGTTCTTCCGGATTTCAAAGTGCAACTTGTTCCGATCCGCTCCGCTGCTTCCCAGTTCCGCAATGGTCTGCCCGGCCTGCACCTCCTCTCCTTCCTTGACCAGAATCTTCCGGTTGTGGGCATAGGCGCTGAGATAATGCTCGTTATGGTTCACAATAATCAGATTACCGTAACCTAACAACCCATTGCCGGCATACACCACGTTTCCCGCCGCTGAGGCGCGCACCGGATCGCCGGCATTTCCGGCGATATCAATGCCCTTGTTGACTTTGCCGGATGTGGAAAAACCTGCAAGTACGGTGCCAACGTGTGGCCAGCGCCAGGAAATGCTGGCCACCGTCTGGCTCTGATTCGGCAGCGCTGTCTTGCGATCGGGCGCCTTCTGGACCCTGGGCGCCGGTTCGCTTCGCGGCGTGGGCGCCGACACCGTGGGGGCGGGCCTTGTGGTTGCCGGCTTGCTGGCAGTCTGACGGCTGGATGTTGCAGTTCCGCGAAGGTCCAGCCGCAACACCTGGCCGGCCTTGATGTGATAGGGAGGTGCGATACCGTTGGCGTTGCCCAGCTCGCGGTAGTCCCGGCCGTAGCGCCAGGCAATGCTGTACAGGGTTTCACCCGGCTTGACCACGTGCCGGCCCCAGTACACCGGCGGGTTGTAGGCATCATCCTGGTAGATGGCCGGCGTGTTGCAGCCGGCCATCGCCAGCAGCGCCAGCGCCACCAACAGCCCCCGCAGTCCTCGCCCCGCACCGGCAAAACGATAAAGACCGCCGCCCGACCCTGGCTCTCGCTCCAGAGCCCGCCGACAGCCACTATCTGAAACGAAACGCGGGAGATGCACGGGAATAAACTTTGCCCTTTTTATATCTAATTCATATTAAAAATAGCATGGGTTATAAAGTAAACACTATAACTCGCTAATTTATTGCACATTTTATGAGCAAAACCAAGTTACCGGCGCCCCACAAGTGTTACCTCCCGAAACAGCCGACATGACCGAAAAGTAACATTTGCCATGCAGCATCCCACCGCCGGGCATCGCGTCCGGGGTGTCAGCGGCGGTTCAACCGGGCCGCCAGCCACTCCACACTGACCACCAGCAACAATCCCGCCAGCGCCGCGGCTATGGCCAGCCCCAGCTCGGAGCTGGCACCGGTAACCTCGGCGAACTGCTGTGGCATGACGTTCACCTGCTCCACCGGCACCTGCTCACCCGCGCTGTTGGTGCGCCAACTCAGGGTCTGCTTCCAGGGCCAGACCTTGTTCAGGGAGCCGATCATCACGCCGGTAAGGACCGCCAGCACCAGGTCGTGGTGGCGCTGCACCGCCCAGGTCAGCAGGCGGGCAATGGACAGCAGCCCCACCACACAGCCGGCGCTGAAAATGGCCAGCTTCATCAGGGCCAGTTCCCGCAATGCCTCCAGCACCGGGGCGTACATGCCCAGTACCACCAGTATGAAGCTGCCGGAGATACCCGGCAGGATCATGGCGCAGATGGCCACCGCTCCGGAGCCGAACAGCACCCAGGCGGTCGGCGTGGTTTCCACCGTGGTCAGCGAGGTCACCCACCAGGCGAAGACGAAACCGACAGCCCCCGCCAGCAGCAGCCAGGCCCGGCGGTCACGGATTTCCCTCGCCACGTGCCAGACCGAGGCCAGGATCAGCCCGAAGAAAAAACTCCATAACGGCACCGGGTGGGTTTCCAGGGCATAAGTGATGAGGGAGGCCAGACTGACCACGCTGAACAGGATGCCGGCCAGCAGGGTCGCCAGGAAAGTACCGTCGCAGGCCTGCCAGAAGGCCACCGGCCGACCCCGGCACAGATGCCGCCAGAACGCCACCGGGACCTGGTTGATGGCGTCCAGCAGGCGAAAGTAGATGCCGGTGATGAACGCAATGGTACCGCCGGAGACGCCGGGCACTATGTCGGCCGCGCCCATGGCGATACCCCGCAGAAGGATGGCCAGGTGGGCAAGGACGCCGGAGGGCCGAACGCTGACAGCCTCCGCTGTCGGCTCGGTGCTCATCGCACCACCCCCGCCAGCAGGGGTACGAACCGGACCGGTTCGATTTCCTTGATATCGAAGTCGTCGCCCCGGCGCACCGCCTGCACCAGCACCTGCTCGTGCTCACCCACCGGCGCGATCAGGACGCCGCCCTGGCCCAGCTGCATCATCAGGTCACGGGGCAGCTCCCGGGGCGCGGCGGTCACCATGATGGCGTCGAAGGGACCCTGATCCGCCCAGCCGATACCGCCATCGGCGTGCCGCAGGCGGACATTGCGAAGCCCCAGGGTCCGCAGCCGCTCCCGGGCCCGGTCCTGCAACGCCTTGATGCGCTCGACGCTGTATACCTCCGCCACCAGCCTGGCCAGGATGGCGGTCTGGTAACCGGAACCGGTGCCAAGTTCCAGCACCGATCTGGGTTTGTGGCGCATCAGCACCTCCGTCATCTTGGCCACGATATAGGGCTGTGACAGGGTCTGGCTGTGGCCAATGGGCAGCGAGGTATCCTCGTAGGCACGATGGGACAGCGCCTCATCCAGAAAGATATGCCGCGGCACCTCGGCCATGATGGCCAGCACCTGGTCGTCGCCGATGCCCGCTTCCCGCAGCCGCTGGATCATCCGGGTCCGGGTGCGGCGGGAGGTCATGCCGATACCCTGGAGCTCCGGCGTCATTGCCCCACCTCTTCCAGCCAGCTGCGCAGGGTCGGTAGCGCCTCGTGCCGGGTCATGTCCACATGCACCGGTGTGATGGACACGTAATTTTCCCGGATAGCGTGAAAATCCGTACCCGGGCCGGCGTCACTGCCCTCGCCGGCGGCACCGATCCAGTAGCGCTCCTTGCCTCGCGGGCAGGTCATGGCCACCGCACCCTCGGCCCGATCCCGGTGGCCCAGGCGGGTCACACGTATGCCCGCCAGCTCTTCCCAGGGAACGTCGGGCACGTTGACGTTGAGGATGCAGCGAGGGCCCAGCTCCGCCGGCGCTTCCCGCTCCAGCAGCAGGCGCACCACCCGGGCGGCGGTTTCGTAATGGAAATGGCCGCGGTTGACCAGGGACACCGCGATGGCGGGCAGACCCAGGTTGCGGCCTTCGGTGGCCGCCGCCACGGTGCCGGAATAGATCACGTCGTCGCCGAGGTTGGCGTGTGTGTTGATGCCGGACACCACCCGGTCGAAGGGCTCGTCATAAAGCCCGTTCACCGCCAGGTGCACACAGTCGCTGGGGGTGCCGTCCACGGAACGGAAACCGCCGGGATGGCTTTCCACCGTCAGTGGCCGGTTCAGGGTAAGGGCGTTGCTGGCGCCGCTGTGGTCCCGGTCCGGGGCCACCACTTCCAGGGTACCGAGACCCTGGAGCCCGTCGTACAGGGCCTTGAGACCGGGCGCATAGACCCCGTCATCGTTGGACAACAAAATTCGCACAGTTATCTCCGCTAGCCTGTCCGGCGTCTTCACTGCGCCGGTATCGGTCATCTGGGCTAATATGCCCGGTTTATTCGCTTTCTGCGAGGTCCGCTACCTGCTTCGAGGCGTCCCTTAGCTGAAAAACATCCGCCAGCAGGCTGGTGGCGAACTGCCCCGGTGCCAGCTCAAACTCCAGCCGCAGGCTGTCCGGCCCGGGCCAATACCACTCCAGGCCCCTGGGCCGCAGCACCAGGGCACGCCGCTCCGGCTTCATGCGGGTCTGGGAAAACACCGACGCCAGGGCCGGATGAGCCGCCACCACCTGGCGCTCCAGCTCCCCCTGGGCGCCGGTCGCCAGGGTGCCACCATCGCCCCAGAGCGGGCCAGTCACCTCGCCATTGACCGGCTCACCTTCCAGCCGCTGATGCCAGTTGCCGGCCAGCACCCGCTCAGCCAGCACCTCGTTGAACAGCCAGGAACGGGCCGCCGAGAAATACAGGCCCTGGCGGCGATCGCGACCGCGCCGGCGGCCGGGCCTGAGGCGACAGGCCTGATCCAGGTTGCTGCCCTGCCAGCCAAAACGCTGGGGACCGTAATAATTGGGGCAGCCCTGGGCTCGAAGTCGCTCCAGGCCGGTCTCGATGGCCTGGCGGTCGCCGCTGACCTGGCGCAACAGCAGCTCGAAGCGGTTGCCCTGATGTTCGCCCCGGCGCAGCTTGCGCAGAAAGCGGCCGGCCGCCAGCACCGGCCAGCGCTCGGCCACAGCCGCGATGAAATCGGCGTCCCCGACTTCCCGGCCCGGGCGCTGGACGCTGAACCACTGGCGGGTGACGGCATGGCGGTCCTTGAGCCCGCACAGGCCCACCTCATGGGGCTGGCACCCTGACAGCGCGGCCAGTTCTCGGGAGACGTAATCGGAATTGTCGCCGGTTTTCTCCAGCCGAAGGTACAGGTGCTCGCCCTGACCTGGCAGGGCCGCGCCCTGCTCCACCGGAGCGGTCTGGTCCGCAACCGCCAGGATTTCATCCACAAGGAAATCCTCCGGCCGCGTCTTGAAGTCTGCGGTCGCCACCGCCGCGCCCTGGCCACCGGGCCAGGCCAGACGCCAGCGTGGCTCGCTCATGCCGACTCCGGCGCCAGCAGGCAGACCGCTTGGCAGGCAATACCCTCGCCCCGGCCGGTAAACCCGAGGCGCTCGGTGGTGGTGGCCTTGATGCCCACCGCCGTGACGTCCACCTGCAGATCCGCCGCCAGGTTCCTGAGCATGGCGTCCAGGTGCGGCGCCATTTTGGGAGCCTGGGCGATGATGGTGCTGTCCACGTTGACGACCCGGTAGCCGGCCTGATGGACCCGTGACATCACCTGGTGCAGCAGCACCCGGCTGTCGGCGCCCGCCCACTCGGCTTCGGTGTCGGGGAAAAAGTGTCCGATATCCCCCAGCGCCAGGGCGCCAAGCAGGGCGTCGGCGATGGCATGGATAAGCACGTCGCCATCGGAATGGGCCTTCAGCCCCTGCTGGAAGGGAATCCGCACGCCGCCGATCACGATGTGATCACCCGGTCCAAAAGCGTGCACATCAAAGCCCTGTCCAATACGCATGCTCGCGCTCCCCTATGTGTGTTTCAGCGCCGTCAGTTGTGACAGCACGAATTCCGCCAGCCCCAGATCCGCCGGCACCGTGACCTTGATATTGTCCGGCCGCCCTTCCACCAGTTGTGGACTCAAGCCGGCATGCTCCATGGCCGAGGCTTCGTCGGTCAACGGGATGCCGTCGGCCCCGGCCTGCTCCAGCGCCGCCCGCAGCGCACCGTAGCGGAACATCTGTGGCGTCAGCGCGCGCCAGAGCCGGCGGCGGTCCAGAGTGCCGGCCACCGCATTGGCGGCATCGGCCTGTTTGAGTGTGTCACTGACCGGGCAGGCCAGCAGCCCGCCGACCGGGTGGTCCGCCAGGCTCTGCACCAGGTTGTGCAGGTCCTGCTGTGACAGGCAGGGCCTGGCGACGTCATGTACCAGCACCCAGTCCTCCGGCCCGGCCCTGTGTGCCAGGGCCTCCAGGGCCAGCAGCACCGAGTCGCTGCGTTCGGCGCCGCCGGCGCAGGTATCGATGCGGGTGTCCCGGGCGGCGTCGGTTTGGGACCACCAGCGATCGTCCGGATGCAGCGCCACCTGGCAGCCGGCGAAGTCCATGGCCGCCAGCAGCCGCGACAGGGTGACATCCA
>NZ_JAWVZL010000066.1:0-16936 GCF_033722195.1 Marinobacter sp. | reverse complement strand
TGGTTCTTGAGCGCGTGGCGGATGCTGCTGCGGGCCTTGCCGGTGACCACGAAGCCCAGCCATGCCGGATTCGGACGGGCACCAGGGGCGGTGATGATCTCCACCGTCTGGCCACTCTGTAACGGCTGGCTCAGGGACGCCAGGTTGCGGTTGATGCGGCAGGCCACACAGGCATTACCGATGTCGGTGTGAATGGCGTAGGCGAAGTCCACCGGGGTGGCGCCACCCGGCAGTTCCAGAATCTTGCCCTTGGGGGTGAACACGTAGATCTCGTCCGGGAACAGGTCCACCTTGACGTGCTCGATGAACTCCAGCGAGTCGTCGGTGCGCTCCCGCATTTCCATCAGGCCCTTGACCCAGCGATCCACCCGGTTCTGGTTCACCAGCGACACCGCGGACTGGTCGTTCTTGTACATCCAGTGGGCGGCGATGCCGTTATTGGCCACCTGCTCCATCTCCTCGGTGCGGATCTGGATCTCGATATTGACGTGCATGCCGAACAGGGTGGTGTGCAGGGACTGGTAGCCATTGGCCTTGGGCATGGCAATGTAGTCCTTGAACCGGCCCGGCAGCGGCTTGTACAGGCTGTGTACCGCTCCCAGGATGCGGTAGCAGTCGTCCTCGCTCTCGGTGATAATGCGGAAAGCGTAGACATCCATGATTTCATGGAAGGATTTCTGCTTGAACTTCATCTTGTTGTAGATGCTGTTCAGGTGTTTCTCGCGGCCGAGGATGCGGCCCGGCAGCCCCCGCTCCGAGAGTTTCTCCTCCAGCTTGCCGCGAATCTCCTCGATGATTTCCTGGTGGCTGCCCCGCAGCTTGCTGACCGCCTGGGAGATGTAGCGTGAGCGCATCGGGTAGAGCGACGCGAAGCCCAGGTCCTCAAGTTCGGTGCAGACACTGTGCATGCCCAGGCGGTTGGCGATGGGCGCGTAGATGTCGAGGGTTTCGGTGGCGATGCGCTGGCGCTTCTCGTAGGGCAGCGGGCCCAGGGTGCGCATGTTGTGGAGCCGGTCTGCCAGCTTCACCAGGATCACGCGGATGTCCCGGGCCATAGCCAGGGTCATTTTCTGGAAGTTCTCGGCCTGGGCCTCGGCGCGGGTGCGGAACTCGATCTGGGTCAGTTTGCTGACGCCGTCCACCAGGTCCGCCACCGGCTCGCCGAACTGCTCGGACAGGGCGTCCTTGGGAATGCCGGTGTCCTCGATGACGTCGTGCAGCATGGCCGCCATGAGGCTCTGGTGGTCCAGCTTCAGGTCCGCCAGGATGTGGGCCACCGCCAGCGGGTGGGTGATGTAGGGCTCGCCACTACGACGCTTCTGGCCCTCGTGGGCCTGTTCAGCATAATAGTAGGCACGCCGCACCTGGTTGATGCGGGAACTGTCGAGGTAGCTGCTGAGCTGGTTAACCAACCCTTCGACCGAGGCTGACGCCTCGGGTGAAACCGCGCCTTCGTACAATTCTCATCACCCCTGAAATCCGCAGACAAAAAAACCCGAATGCTCACATCCGGGTCCTTCCGATGCCCTTCGGGCCTGGCCTATTCGGCCAACCCTCTCTCACACTATAAAAGCGTGGGGGCAGAATTCAATGCCTGTTCAGAACGGCACTGAAATTTTTACTCGTCGTCGTCCACTTTCAGAAGATCGCGGCTGATCTTGCCTTCGGCGATCTCCCGCAGGGCGATAACTGTGGGCTTGTCGTTCTCTTCCGCCACCAGCGGTTCGTGGCCCTTGGTCGCGAGCTGACGGGCCCGCTTGGTGGCCAGCATCACCAACTGGAAGCGGTTATCAACGTGCTCAAGGCAATCTTCAACGGTTACTCGTGCCATAACTTCCCCGACTGTCGGTCTGATTGATTCGTGTTGGCGGCTGGCGCCCGCGGTCGGGCGCAATTGCAGACCGCGTAGTGTAATCGCAGCCGCTCAATTTGTATAGATTCAACGCTTGCCCACCAGGCGCGCCAGCAGCTCCCCGTGGCGAACCGCCTGGGCCTGCATCCGCAGCCGCTGGCCCCGCACGATGGCCCGCAGGTCCGCCAGGGCCACGTCGAAGACGTCGTTTACCACCAGGTAGTCGAACTCCTGGGCATGGCTGCATTCCTCCCCGGCCTCCCGTAACCGACGCGCCACCACCTCCGGCGCGTCGGTGCCGCGGCCGGTGAGCCGGGCCTCCAGGATTTCCGGTGACGGCGGCACGATAAAGATGCCGACGCACGCCGGCATCAGGCGCCGCACCTGCATCGCACCTTGCCAGTCGATCTCCAGGATCACATCCCGGCCCTCGTTCAGGGTCTGCTCCACCCAGACCTGGGAGGTACCATAGTAGTTGCCGAAAACATCGGCATGCTCGAGGAACTCATTGCGCCCGATCATGGCCTCGAAGGTTTCCCGGCTGACGAAGTGGTAATTGACCCCGTCCTCCTCGCCCCGACGCATGGGTCGGGTGGTGTGGGAGACCGACACCCCCAGGCGGGGATCGTCTGCCACCAGGGCGCTGACCAGGCTGGTCTTGCCGGCGCCGGAGGGCGCGGAGATCACATACAGCGTGCCTTTTTCAACGGCCTGATTCATTGCGGCATAAGCTCCAGTGCGTGGGTAGGCATGAGACGAAACGGGCTGCTCCGGCACCCGGCAGCGCCATCAAAAACGGACAAAAACAGGCCCCGATTCTAGCAGTTAGGCTACTGCAGGTGCCACAGACGCCCCGTCCTGATGATGGCAGGGCTTATTCGAAAGCCCCTCGGCTCCCGGGGTTAAAAAGCCGCGGCTATCGACTGAGCCTGAGCCAGCGCGCCAGACGGGAACGGGGATGCCGGCTGAGGGACCATGGCAGCCAGACCATGACAGCGAGAATCGCCAACGCGGCAACCACAGTGAGCAGCGGGTTAAGTCTGAACGTGTTTCCCAGCCCGGCAAACACCACCGTCATGGGCAACATTCCGATAAAGGTAGCCACTGCAAAACGCCAGGTCTGTATGGCGGTGACGCCGGCGGCGTAACTGATCAGGGCAAAGGAGAACAGGGGCACCAGTCGCGTCACCAGGATGGCAATGGTCAGGAATCTCTGGGAACCATCCGCTGCCAGCACGGGGTTGTCGGGGAAGCGCTCGCGGATCAGGTCACGCCCCAGGCAGCGGGCGATCCAGAAGGCGGCCAGGGCGCCCACCAGGGCGCCGGTGGCAGCAATGAGTGTGCCCGCAACAATGCCGAACGCCAGGCCTGCGGTCGCGCTGATGGGCAGCGTCGGGATCGGCCCCACCACCACGGCAATGACCATCAGCAGCATCAGCAACAGGGGTCCGGCCGCGCCCCGGCTCCCAAGCCATTCCGACAGCGACCCGGGCGTCAGGTCCGCCGGCATGCCCAGGTTTTGCAGCAGCCACCAGGCGCCCGCCAGAGCCGCGGCAACAAGAACGACTATCGCGATTCTGAATCTCATCCACCCTTCACTGATCACCGGACAGTTTCCGGAGCCGATACCAGGGGGAAGGAAAAGCGGGCGGCAACGTCGGTCCACGAAGCTGTCACCGGCGTCATTCGATATTCTGTACCTGCTCTCGCATCTGCTCGATCAGCACTTTCATGTCCACGGCGACCCGGGTCACGCGGGCGTCGATGGATTTGCTGCTGAGGGTATTGGCTTCCCGGTTGAGTTCCTGCATCAGGAAGTCCAGGCGCCGGCCAATGGCGTCGTCCTGGGCCAGGGTGTCGGACACCTCGGCAATGTGGGCCTCCAGCCGGTCCAGCTCTTCGGCTACATCCGACTTCTGCGCCAGCATGACCATCTCCTGGGCAACCCGCTCCGGCTCCAGCTCCACCCGGGCGGCCTGGAAGCGCTCCCGCAGATTGCTCTCCTGCTGGGCCAGAAGTTCCGGCATCAGTTTGCGCACCGTCGCCACGCCCTCCGCCATGCTGGCCAGGCGATCCTCGAACAGGGGCCGCAGGCGCTCACCCTCGCGCTCCCTTACCTGCACCAGGCTGGCGAGGGTGCGCTCGAAGAGCTCGCCGGCGGCCTCCCGGGCCGGACCGGGATCCTGCTCCACGCCGGACAGCACCCCGGGCCAGCGCAGGATATCCAGAGCGTTGATGTGGGCAGGGTTATCGAGAATGCGGTTGACCTGGTTGGCGGCTTCGTTGACCGCTTCCACCAGCTCCTGATTCACCACCAGACTGTCGCTGGAGGCCTCCGCGCCCTGCAACCGCATGCCCACATCAACCTTGCCGCGGCGCAGACGCTTGCGCAGCTGCTCACGGAAACGGTTCTCCAGGTCCCTGAAGTTGTCCGGCAAGCGGAAGCCCGGTTCCAGATAGCGATGGTTGACCGTGCGGATCTCACAGGTCAGCGTTCCCCAGGGGCCCTGGGCGTCTTCCCGGGCAAAGGCGGTCATGCTCTTGATCATATCCACTCCAGGCAAGGACTCATCGGGACTTGTCAGGTTCCCGAGCTCAGGTTCCTCAGTTTACCAGTCCGCCGATATTCCAGGCGACCTCAACCGCAGGTGGCACCCGGCCATGCTATACTCGGCCACCCTGAACGGGTCATAACGGCCCGGCCATTCATCTTTACAAGCAGGATTCACAGCCTATGCGACCCAGCGGACGCGCCCCGGCCCAGACCAGAGACATCCAGATCACCCGCCACTACACCCGGCATGCCGAAGGCTCGGTGCTGGTGGAGTTCGGCGACACCAAGGTGATCTGTACCGCCTCGGTTGAAAACAAGGTGCCGCCTTTTCTCCGCGGCGAGGGCAAGGGCTGGATCACCGCCGAGTACGGCATGCTGCCCCGCTCCACCGGCAGCCGGATGGGTCGGGAGGCGGCTCGCGGCAAGCAGGGTGGCCGCACGGTGGAAATCCAGCGCCTGATCGGCCGCTCACTGCGGGCGGCGGTGGACCTGAGCAAACTCGGCGAGCACTCCATCACCATCGACTGTGACGTCATCCAGGCTGATGGCGGTACCCGAACCGCCGCCATCACCGGGGGTTGCGTGGCCCTGGTGGATGCCCTGGACAGTCTGGTGGCCAATGGCCGGCTCAAGCAGTCGCCGCTGATCCAGATGGTGGCTGCGGTGTCGGTAGGCATCTATAAGGGCACGCCGGTGGTGGACCTGGACTACCCGGAAGACTCCGAGGCGGAAACCGACATGAACGTCATCATGACCGACCAGGGTGGCTTCATTGAGATTCAGGGCACCGCCGAGGGCGCGCCCTTTGCGCAGGGGGAGCTGGACAGCATGCTGGCCCTGGCCAAGACCGGCATCGACCAGCTGTTTGCAGTTCAGGCCAGGGCTCTGGGCAAGGACTGACAGACAGGACGCAGAAGCGAGGGAGCCTCGCCGGACTCCCTCTTACCCTGACCGGTCAGTGCCCGATTTCGATGTCGTAATCCATGATCAGCGGAGCGTGATCCGAGAAGCGGGTACTGTCGTCGATCCAGCCGTCGGTCACGGTCTTGCGGATACCCGGCGTCAGAATCTGGTAATCGGTGCGGATACCGGAGTGCTTGCGCCAGCCCTCGGCCCATTCCGGCCACCAGGTAAACTGGTTGCTCTGCTTGTTGATCTCGCGGAAGGCGTCAACGGCGCCGAGTTCGTCAAAGAGCTTGTCCAGCCAGGCCCGCTCATGGGGCAGGAAGCCGGACACATCCAGCTTGTGGTAGCGTGAACTGGCATCGGTGACGTGGTGGGCCGCCTGCAGGTTGGCGCAGAAGATGAACTGGCGGCGCTTGCGCAGGGTCTTCTGCATGTGCAGGCCATAGGCCTCCATGAAGGCGTCCTTGTGGTCCAGCGCGGTCTCTTCGTTGTCACCAACGATGGTTTCTTCCCGGCCCAGCGCCGAGGGCGCCAGCACGGAGGCAACACTGACCCTGTCGAAATCCGCCTGGATGAAGCGGCCTTCCCGGTCGGCCTGGGCACTGGCGAAGCCGTACATGATGGCCTTCGGAAAATGCCGGGTGTAGATACCCACCCCACCGTCCTCGTTTTTCTCGCCGTCGATGAAGTAGGCTTCGTAGCCCTTCGGAATCAGGCCCAGGTCCTCGATTTCATAGGCCCGCATGCGATGATCCTGGACACAGACCACATCAGCGTCCTGCTTCGCCAGCCAGTCGAAAAAGCCTCGGTCCACGGCCTGGGCCAGACCGTTGACGCTGATGGATACTACCCGCATACGTGTTCCCTGATTCGGTTTGAGTGTATGATACCGCTTTTACACGTTATTAAAAGAATCTCACCCCGCCAGAAGCCTTGCCATGCACGACTACCAGCGCGACTTTATCGAATTTGCCATCCAGCGGGAGGTGCTGCGGTTCGGCCAGTTCACCCTGAAGTCCGGCCGCACCAGCCCCTACTTCTTTAACGCCGGCCTGTTCAACAGCGGCAACGATCTGGTTCAGCTGGGCAATGCCTACGCCGCCGCACTCCAGCGCAGCGCCCTGGATTATGACATCCTGTTCGGACCTGCCTATAAGGGCATCCCGCTGGCCACCGCCACCGCGATGGCCCTGGCCAACGCCGGCGACAATCGCCCCTACGCCTTCAACCGCAAGGAGAAGAAGGACCACGGCGAGGGTGGCAACCTGGTGGGCGCGCCGCTTAGGGGCCGGGTACTGATCGTGGACGACGTCATCACCGCCGGCACCGCCATTCGTGAAGCCATCGACCTGATCCACGGCGCTGGCGCCGAGCCTGCCGGCGTACTCATCGCACTGGATCGCCAGGAGCGCGGCACCGGTGAGCGCTCGGCGATCCAGGAGGTGGAGGCCCAGTTCGGGATCCCGGTGGTCAGCATCATCCAGCTCGACCAGGTTCTGGCCTACATCGACAATACCCCTGGTTTCTCCCACCACGCCACCGCAGTGGCGGAGTATCGCCGAAACTACGGGGTGTGATACCGGGCTGGTACCGGCCTGATCCGAACCTGTAACAGACCACAACGCCGGCGTTACACAGATTGCCTGTGGTTCGGGCCGCCGGGTTTGGTATGCTGGGGCCTGATAGGCAATTCGACCGGAGCATCGCCCCCACGCCATGAATCGTCCCGTTAGATCCGTCCTCAGCTATGGCCTGTGTGCCCTGCTGCTGGCTGCCGCCAGCGCCGAGGCGCGCATGTACCGTTACACCGACGACAACGGCCAACTGGTCATCAGCAACACCGTGCCCTCCGACGCCACGTCCCGCGGTTATGAGATCCTCAACGACCAGGGCCGGGTTATCCAGACCATCGCGCCGGCACCGACCGAAGAGGAGCTCGCCGCCCGGGCCGCCGCTGAGGAGCGTGAAGCCCAGGAGGCCCGCCAGCGTGAGGCGGACGCCAAGCTTTTGCGCCGATTCAGCCACCCGGATGACGCCGTCCGTGCCATGCACCGCAAGCTGCAGGAGATGCAGAGCCTCAACCAGCTCAAGCGCGGCAATATTTCAGTGATCGTCAACCAGCTCGACGAAGAGCAGGCCCGGGCGGCGGACCTGGAGCGTTCCGGCCGCGAAATCCCGGACGCCACCCTGCAGAAGATCGAGCGGCTTCAGGCCCAGATCCGCGAGATCGAGCGGGAGATCGTGGTTCAGAACTCGGAAATCGAAACCATGCGCAAGCGCTTCGTTCAGGACATCGAACGCCTGGAAGAGATCACCGGGGAGCGCCGCAGCCTGCCCCTGGACCCGGAAACCGCCGCAAGCGAACAGTGATTCCGGGGACAAATGAAATTGGGCTCAGGTGAAACCTTCACCGGACCCCAATATCCTCTCATACCAACCCAAAAAGGCCGCCCGAAGGCGGCCTTCCTGTTACCGCAACACCGCTCAGGCGGATGCTGTGGTGCTCTTCTTGGCAGTGCTGCTGGTCTTGCGCGCCGCCGGCTTCTTGGCAGTGGTGTTGGAAGCCACGTTCTTCTTGGTGGACTGGGCCACGCTGGTCACTTCGTCAGCGGCGTCGGCCACACCTTCGGAAGCTTCCTTCTCGAGGCGCGCCACCAGGTCACCTGCAAAGCTGCCGAACCGGGTGTTCAGGCTACGCAGCTGGTCGAACAGGCTCTCGCTGTAGCCGTTGTAGCGCTTACGCAGGTTCTTGACGCTGTATTCGCGGGCTTCGCTTTCCAGCTTCTCGGCGTACTCGAACGGCTTGGAGGCCAGCTTCTTCTGCTGCTCTTCCGCAGCGTTGATGCCTTTCTCGACGATTTCCTGGATCTGTTCCTGATAGCTCTTGAGTTTACCCATGATAATGCTCCTTTCGCGTTGATCTCACGTGCCGGTAGCACGCTGGATATGTGACGGTGCGGATCACCGTTTCCTCGATTCAACGCCTACTCTACGGGGCAAAATTAGAATGTTCATACTAATGACGACACTGACCGAAACCTCCTCGCCGCCGGGGTTGTTCATACGCCCATCCCCCACGGGACAGGCGCATCAGGCGCCGCTGAGGGGGTCACGGAATAGCAATCTTGAGTAACAGTCACTTGCAGTTGCGAATCAAATTCGGATAATCGTGCGCTGTTTGTGCCGGCGTCAATCGCCGGCGGCACCCTGGAAAAGACAACTCTCGAACATGGATGTGGAGAGCACCAGCATGACCAACACCCTTGCGCTGATGATTGTCGGCCTCTGCCTGGCCCTGGCGGGATGCCGGGAAGACCTGGGCCAGTCCGCGGCCGCCGCTCCGGACGCCTACCATGCCGCTGAGCAGCGGGAACAGCAGAGCCTGGCGGCGCTGAAGCAGACCCTGGGCGGGCCCACCGCGGTCAGCGCACCGGTTAACCAAGCAAGGAGTGAAGCCGGGCCTGTAGCGACGCCGCCACCGCAGATCGGAGGCTCGCCGCCGCCGAGGCCGACACTGAGCTGGACGCCGCCGGCGACCCGTGAGGACGGTTCAAGGCTTGCGGTGGGGGAGATCAGGGGCTATCGGCTGTACTTCCGCCTGCGTCATCAGGACCGGTTCGAGAGCATCACCCTGGATGGGCCGGACGCCACCCGCTTTTCCCTGGCCTCCCTGCCCCCTGGCGCCTACGAATTTACGGTCACCACACTGGATCAGGCGGGCCTTGAGAGCCGGCGCTCGGAGCCGGTCAGCATAGATCTTATCTAGGCGTCGCTGCGGCCACTCACCAGCTGAAAATGACCCAGCTGGGTATCCGGAGCTGGGACTGATCCTGCCGCACCCAGCCGTCCGGCGCCGGCACCAGGTAATAGGGCGGACCCACCTTGGGCACCACCTTGATTTCCCGCAGCTCGCCGTTGACCCGGTATTCGTAGAAAGTGGCGTCCTCGTCGGCGGTGATCACCACCTGGGGCTCGTTGGCGTCACGCTGGTAATCGGAGGTCACCACCGGCTCCTCCGGTTTCTCCACCTCCTGGGCGGATACCGGGCTGGCGGCCCAAATCAGGGTGACGGCAAGCAGGCCCGAGATTGCGAGTGTTTTCATGATAACCTTGTCAGCCAGACGGTGAACGACGTCCCAGGGCCCTTCGAGCACAGAGGCCGGCACAAAGGCGTCTTTCCTGAAGTGTACACAAGGCTTTTCACTCTTCAATCAGAATCCGGACCCGATTTGATATGAGTCAGCAGCAGACCCCGCCGGTCGTCCTCGTCGATGGTTCCTCTTATCTGTTCCGGGCCTATCACGCCCTGCCGCCACTGACCACCAGCAAGGACCACCCCACCGGCGCCATCAAGGGGGTGATCAGCATGATCCGGCGTCTGGAGCAGGACTTTCCCGGCTCCCGCATCGTGGTGGTGTTCGACGCCAAAGGCAAAACCTTCCGTCACGAGCTGTACGAGGACTACAAGGCCAACCGGCCGCCCATGCCGGACGACCTGGCGTGCCAGATCAAGCCGATCCACCAGATCATCGAAGCCATGGGGCTGCCGCTTCTGATCGAGCCCGAGGTGGAGGCGGATGATGTCATCGGCACCCTCGCCAACGAGGCCACCGCCACGGGCGTGGAGGTGGTCATCTCCACCGGCGACAAGGACATGGCACAACTGGTCAGCGACCACGTCACCCTGATCAACACCATGACCGAGACCCGCATGGACCGGGACGGGGTGGTGGAAAAATTCGGCATCCGGCCGGACCAGATGGTGGACTATCTGGCCCTGGTGGGCGACACCGTCGATAACATCCCCGGTGTGCCCAAGTGCGGCCCCAAGACCGCAGTCAAATGGCTCCAGGCCTACGACACCCTGGACAACCTCATGGCCCACGCCGATGAGATCAAGGGCAAGATCGGCGAGAACCTGCGGGCCTCACTGGAAACCCTGCCGCTGAGCCGCGAGCTGGCCACCATCAAGATGGATGTGGTCCTGGAATTCGGCATCCGCGAACTGGACCCCAAGCCCCAGGACGATGATCGCCTGCGCGAACTCTACGCCGAGTACGAATTCAAATCCTGGCTGGCGGAGCTGGAGCGGGGCGAGGACCCCGGCAACCAGGCCCGGCGCGGCCAGCCTGGGGAAAACCCGGCGCCTGCCAGCAATGCCCCCAATCCTTCTGAAAGCAAGGCTGGCACCGTCGAGCGGAATTACCAGGTCATCACCGACCAGGCGGCTTTCGACGCCTGGCTTGAACGGCTCGAGAGCGCCGACCTCTTCGCCTTCGACACCGAGACCACCAGCCTGAACTACATGGAGGCCCAGATTGTCGGCGTCTCCTTTGCGGTGACTCCCGGCGAGGCCGCCTACGTGCCCCTGGGCCACGATTACATGGGTGCGCCGGAGCAGCTCGACCGGGACGAGATCCTCGCCCGCCTCAAGCCCCTGCTGGAAAGCCCCGAGCACGCCAAGGTGGGGCAGAACCTGAAGTACGACAAGAACGTACTGGCCAATCACGGCATCGTGCTTGCGGGCATTGCCGAGGACACCATGCTGGAGTCCTATGTGCTCAACTCCGTTGCCAGCCGCCACGACATGGACACACTCGCTCTGCAGTACCTGGGGGAGACCACCATCACCTTCGAATCCATTGCCGGCAAGGGCGCCAAGCAGCTCACCTTCAACCAGATCAACCTCGAGCAGGCCGGCCCCTACGCCGCCGAGGACGCCGACATCACCCTGCGCCTGCACCAGGTTCTGCGGCCGAAGCTGGCCGAAACCGGGCGCCTGTGGGAAGTCTACGAAAACATCGATCTGCCGCTGGTGCCGGTGCTCTCCCGCATGGAGCAGCGCGGTGCCCTGATTCGGGCCAGCACTCTGCGTCAGCACAGCCAGGAACTGGCGGAGCGCATGGCGGAACTGGAGGCGGAGGCCCACGCCGAGGCCGGAGAGGTCTTCAACCTGGGGTCCCCCAAGCAGCTGCAGGCGATCTTCTACGACAAGCTGGGTATCCCGGTCATCAAGAAAACCCCCAAGGGCGCGCCCTCCACCGCCGAACCGGTGCTGCAGGAGCTGGCCCACGACCATGCCCTGCCCCGGCTGATCCTGGAGCACCGCAGCCTGAGCAAGCTCAAGTCCACCTACACCGACCGGCTGCCGGAGATGATCAACCACCGCACCGGCCGGGTGCACACGTCCTATCACCAGGCTGTCACCGCCACCGGCCGGCTGTCCTCCTCCGAGCCCAACCTGCAGAACATCCCGATCCGCTCCGAGCAGGGCCGGCGAATCCGCCAGGCCTTTGTGGCGCCGGAGGGTCACAAGCTGATGGCGGCGGACTACTCCCAGATCGAGCTGCGCATCATGGCCCACCTGTCCGGCGACAAGGGCCTGCTGGGTGCCTTTGAAAAGGGCGAGGACATCCATCGGGCCACCGCCGCCGAGGTCTTCGGCGTCGGGGTAGCGGCGGTCAGTGGTGACCAGCGCCGCAGCGCCAAGGCCATCAACTTCGGTCTGATCTACGGCATGTCGGCGTTCGGGCTGGCCCGCCAACTGGGTGTGGAGCGCAAGATCGCCCAGGAATACATCGACCGCTATTTCGAGCGCTACCCCGGCGTGCTGCGCTACATGGATGACATCCGCCGCAAGGCCCACGATGACGGCTACGTCGAGACCCTGTTCGGCCGCCGCCTCTACCTGCCGGAGATCAACGCCCGCAACAAGCAGATGCAGCAGGCCGCCGAGCGCACCGCGATCAATGCGCCCATGCAGGGCACCGCCGCCGACATCATTAAGCGTGCCATGGTGACCGTCGAGGACTGGCTGCTGCAGGAGCACGCCGACCGCGCCCGCATGGTAATGCAGGTGCACGACGAACTGATCCTGGAGGTGCGGGAGGACGCCATCGAGACCATTCGCGAGGGTCTGGTGGCCCGCATGTCCGGCGCCGCCTCCCTGGCGGTGCCCCTGCTGGTGGAGGCCGGCATCGGCGACAACTGGGACCAGGCCCACTGAGCCCCGGCCGGGGAACAGCGCCAGGGGCCAATCCACTGACCAAACGGAGCGATCCTGGTGCGCCGTGCCGCTTTTTGGGCCAGCCGGCACTGTGAGGGAGAGCGGAGCCGGCGTCGCGTGAAACCTCGAAAATGCGTTTAATGCCTGTTTCCTCTGGGAATTTGCCGGCCGCCCGAGTTCTTGCGAAAGGCCCGGCATGGTTTTCGCTACGGAAGCACTGTCGACACCCGGCCGGCTCAACGGCGGGCCGGGTGTCAGCTAGTGACAACCGCAGAGGTGATCCCCATGGCAACCCTGGCTCCCGAACGTAGCTGGTTACTCGACCCCAATCTTCTGAAACTCGTGCATCAGTGCCGACGCCTGATTCATTCAGAATTCGGCGTCAAGCTGCACCTGACCGAGGAGCACCTGGCCCAGCGTCTCGCCACTTACGCCGAGCAGTCCCGTTCCAGCCATCTGGCCAATACCTGGGCCACCCTCAAGGAACGGGTGCCGGCGCTGTCGCCCCAGGCGGAGGGCGAGTCGCCCAAACGCATGTACCGTGGCCAGCCCATTGCGGACGACGACACGGGCCGGCCGGCGCCCGCGGATGGCGGAGAAGGCCCGGCCCGGCAGAAAAAGATCATCTACCGCGGCCAGGTGGTTGGCTAGGATCAGAACGTCTTGCTGAGCTGTATCGCGGCGCCCCAGGCATCCAGCTCGTACTCGCCGGTCAGTCGCGCGGCGCCGGGGGTGGGCTGGTTGTCGCCGAAGGTGTATTCCTCCTCATCCACCGACGGGTCGTCGATGATCAGGTAGCCGGCGGCCAGGTCCACCGTCCAGCCCGAGGGCATGTGGGCGTACTGCCCGCCAAGGGTGATCCAGTGGCGGTCCTCCGACGGTACGCGGGCGGTGCGGAATTCATTCACCGGTGACTCATCGAAGGCGTAGCCGGCCCTCAGGGCCACTGCGGGCGTCGCCTGCCAGACGGTACCCACGGCGGCCGACCAGGTGTCCTTCCACTGCTCCGGCACATGGCCGATTACCCCGGGCTCGCCGTACTTCTGTTCCCCCAGAAAGGAGATGGTCTCGTTGGGGGTGCCGGCGTTGGCCTGGGTGCTGAGTACATCCAGCGACTCGAAGCGGCTCCAGCGGGTCCAGCTGACACTGGCCAGCAGGGTCACGGTGTCCACCGCTTTATGGCTGACGCCGAAGGTGAGCTGTTCGGGAATCGCCAGCGGCACCCGCGCATTTTCGGTCAGGGTCTGGGTCTGACCGGTGGGGCCGGTGGGACCGAACACCGGGGCGTTGGTCAGGGTGGCGTCGCCTTCCACATCCAGCTCGGTCTCGGTGCGGAACACCAGACCAAAACGGGTGGATTCCACCGGCTGGTACTGGATGCCGAAGGTGTAGTTGACCGCCACGTCGTCGCCCTCCACCTCGAAATAACCGTCCTGGGGCAGCCCCTGGGACTGGAAATCGGAGAACTTGCTGAGGGTGCCCTCGGCGTAGAGCACATTGACGCTGAAGCCGCCTGAGAAGCCCTCGTTATCGGTGAAGCCCAGGGCCGGGCTGAAGCTGACCACCGTGAGATCGGTCTCGTCGGCGAAGAAACGGCCCACAAAGCCGTCATTGTAGTCTGCGGTCAGACCGTAAGGCGCGTTCAGGCCAAAACCCACTGCGACGTTGTCGTTGAGCTTGTGGTTGAGGTAGAGGTTGGGCACCACCGCGCTGGGCACGAAGTCGCCACCGTCGTTGCCGGTCACCGGGCTGCCGTCGTCACGCACGGCACTGCCCTCGAAATCGCCGGTGACGTCCAGTACAGCCGCACCGAAGGACACCTGGGTGCCCTCAAGCTCGGTCATGCCGGCGGGATTGAAATAGACGGTGGAGGCGTTCTCGGGATTGGCGACGGCGCCGGCGTTGGCCACGCCGGACGCGGCGGCCCCCTGTTCATTCAGGGCATAACCGCCGGCCAGGGCGCTGGCGGGCGCCAGCACCAGCAGAGCGGGCAGGAAACAGGTTCTGAATCCGGTTCTGTCTGTGTTTTTCTGCATACATCCCCCTTGGTGAGGGGCGCAGTGTCGGCAGCACGAACCTTAAACATCAAATGACAAACCGGGCCGCTCCGAATCCGAACAGATTGAACGACTGGTCAATCGTTCTGTATGGACAGTTTGTCAACACTGGAAGACAGCTTGTCGGCTCCGTGTGCGTCTGCGCCCAGCTTGATCATCAGTCGCAGATCGTTCGCAGAATCGGCGTGTGCCAATGCATCTTCGTACGTGATCGAACCTTCAGCATACAGCCGGTAGAGCGCCTGGTCGAATGTCTGCATACCCGCCTCGGTGGATTTGGCCATCAGCTCCTTGAGCTTGTGGACCTCGCCCTTGCGGATCATGTCCGCCACCAGCGGGGTATTGATCAGCACCTCGATGACCGCGCGCCGGCCCTTGCCGTCCGGGGTGGGCACCAACTGCTGGGCCACGATGGCCCGCAGGTTCAGCGACAGGTCCATCCAGATCTGGTTGTGCTGGTCGGGGTTGAAGAACTGGATGATCCGGTCCAGGGCCTGGTTGGCGTTGTTGGCGTGCAGGGTGGCCAGACACAGGTGGCCGGTTTCGGCGAACTGCACCGAGTACTCCATGGTCTGCTTGGTACGCACCTCGCCGATCAGGATGACGTCCGGCGCCTGACGCAGGGTGTTCTTCAGGGCCACCTCGAAGCTCTCGGTATCGATACCCACTTCCCGCTGGGTGACGATGCAGCCCTGGTGCTGGTGCACGAACTCGATCGGATCCTCGATGGAGATGATGTGACCCCGGCTGTTACGGTTGCGGTGGCCGATCATCGCCGCCAGCGAAGTGGATTGACCGGTGCCGGTGGCACCCACGAACAGAATCAGGCCCCGCTTGGTCATGGCCAGGTCCTTGATGACCTCCGGCAGCGACAGCTCGTCCAGCTGCGGAATCTTCACTTCGATGCGACGCAGCACCATGCCGCAGAGGTTGCGCTGGAAGAAGGCACTGGCGCGAAAACGACCGACGCCGCGAGCGCTGATGGCGAAGTTGCACTCGTGGGTGGTCTCGAACTCCTCGCGCTGCTTGTCGTTCATGGCGCCGTAGACGAACTCGCGGGTCTGCTCCGGCGTCAGGGCGTTCTTGGTGACGGGCAGGACCTTGCCGTTCACCTTCATGCTGGGGGGCACCCCGGCGGTGATGAAGAGATCGGAGCCGCCCTTTTCCACCATTAATCGCAGCAGTTTTTCAAAATCCATGGCACACCTGTTCGGTTCGAGTAGTTGGCCGGTTAGAAGTTATCCGGCATCTTGGCCTTGGCCCGGGCCGCGTCGCGGGAGATCAGGCCTTTCTGCAGCAGCTTCTGCAGGGTCTGGTCCAGCGTGGTCATGCCCAGGGAGCCGCCAGTCTGGATCGCCGAGTACATCTGCGCCACCTTGTCTTCCCGGATCAGGTTCCGGATCGCGGCGGTGCCGATCATGATCTCGTGGGCGGCAATCCGGCCGCCGCCCATTTTCTTCATCAGGGTCTGGGAGATAACCGCCTGCAGCGACTCCGACAGCATGGAGCGCACCATGGACTTCTCCTCGGCCGGAAAGACGTCAACGATACGGTCGATGGTCTTGGCGGCGGAGGTTGTATGCAGGGTGCCGAACACCAGGTGACCGGTTTCGGCAGCGGTCAGCGCCAGGCGAATGGTTTCCAGGTCCCGCAGCTCACCCACCAGGATGATGTCGGGGTCTTCCCGCAGGGCCGAGCGCAGCGCCTCGTTGAAGCCCAGGGTGTCACGATGGACCTCACGCTGGTTGACCAGGCACTTCTTGGATTCGTGGACGAATTCGATCGGATCTTCAATGGTCAGCACGTGCTCGTAACGGGTATCGTTGATGTAGTCGAGCATGGCCGCCAGGGTGGTGGACTTGCCGGAGCCGGTGGGGCCGGTGACCAGCACCAGGCCCCGGGGCACCGAAGACACATCCTTGAAGACCTGGCCCATGCCCAGGTCCTCCATCGTCAGGACCTTGGAGGGGATGGTCCGGAACACCGCGCCGGCGCCCCGGTTCTGGTTAAAGGCGTTGACCCGGAAGCGGGCGACGCCGGGTACTTCGAAGGAAAAGTCGGTCTCGAGGAATTCTTCGTAGTCCTTGCGCTGCTTGTCGTTCATGATGTCGTAGATCAGGCCGTGGACTTCCTTGTGCTCCATCGGCGGCAGATTGATCCGGCGAACATCGCCGTCAACACGAATCATGGGGGGAAGACCGGCAGACAGGTGTAAGTCGGACGCGCCCTGTTTTGCCGAGAACGCCAGCAGTTCAGTAATATCCATAGAGTTCCTCGGATGGCTTGTGGAGCATCTGATTGACTCCTGGATGGTCTCTGCGGGCTCTGACGGCTGTAGCTGCAAGGCGCTGCTCGCCTCCAATGGCCGTAGCCCTTGGCAAGAGTAGCAACGCGGCAGATGCAGCCGTCAGAGCTCGCCCTTCGGGGCTTTCAGAGCAATCCACACTCGGCGTTGCGACTTCTTGTAAGGTCCAGACATTACTGCAAAGTCGCGCCTTGATTGTGAATCGCTCTGAAAGCCAGAGACCATCCAGGAGTTAATCAGAGGCTCCTTGTCTTGG
>NZ_JAWVZL010000065.1:0-17508 GCF_033722195.1 Marinobacter sp. | reverse complement strand
CGTATGTCGTCCTGGTCCCTTGCCGCCGGCAGCAGGATGCGGAACCGGGTTCCCCGCTCTCCCGTGTGGCAGCCGATGATGCCCTCCATGTCATCAATGAGCTGTTTTACGATACTCAGTCCGAGTCCACTGTGGCCGGCGCCCTTGTCCGAAGGCACCGGCAGGAATAGCCGTTTTTGCACCGCTTCGGGCAGGCCCGGCCCGTTGTCCTCGATCAGCAGTTCCACCCACTGCCGGCCGTTCTGCCAGACCGGCGCCGTCGTGGTCAGGTTAATCTGCCCGCCATTGCTCAAACTTTCAACAGCGTTTCGGGTCAAATTGATGATGACCTGGCGGACTTTAGCCCGGGCGCAGGCCAGGCGTGTCGATCGGCTGCTCAGGGTCAGCTTGCAGGTGACCTTGTGATCGCGGAACAGGCTGTCCTCGAAAAGCTCATTCAGAGCCCGCAGCTCATCGTTCAGCACGGCGCCGTCTTCGCCCTCACGCTCGCCAGGATGGGCCTCGCCCATCTGCACCAGCAGGTTGCCGGCGCGCTCCAGCTCGTCGCGGATAATGTCCAGCTCCTCCCGCACCTCGTCGCTCTCGAGCCTGCCCCGAAGCTGATAGATGTACTGCCGGATGATGGTCAGCGGGTTGCTTATTTCATGGATCTGGCGGCGGATGTTGTCAAGGATGATGGCTTCACCCAGTTCGGCGCCGGCCTCGGCCCGGCTAGCCTGGCGCTGTCCCACCAGTTGCGCCAGCCGTCGGGCAAAGAGCTGCGCAAGCTCGGTCACCGAGCGCTGGTCCGCAGGCTCCAGCCCCACTATGAAGACGCCGTGGCAGTGGTCGCCGGTCACCACCGGCACCGCCATCAGGGTGCTGCTATGGAGCAGGCCCAGCAATTGCTGGTCCAGTACCGACAGCTTGTCCGGCTCGGCCTGCAGCAGCAGACGGTCTCGGTGACTCCGGGTCAGCACGCTGAGCGCCGGCGCCACGGTGACGCTCATGGCCGGGCATTCGCCCTGGCTGGTGGCCAGCAGTTTGAGATGATCCTGGCCGGCCGCAAAGAACAGTGCCGGGCAGCTGGTGAGCAAGGTCAGGTTGCTGACGGTACTGGCCAGCATTTCCGCCACGGTGTTGTGATGACCGGTAAAGGCCAGGGACTGGTCGGTCATGGCGTGACACACCACCACCCGGCGCAGGGTCTGGCTGGCCTGGTCGCCGCTGTAGTGGGCATCCAGAGTGACGCCCAGGGACTGCGCCAGGCTGGCCACCTCGTGGTTGATCCGCAGGCAGATTTCCCGGGTCAGATCCTCACTGATGCCGAACACGGTACCGGCCGCCGCTACGCCGGCGGCGTCAGCCTGGGCCAGCCGGGTGGACAGGTTGATCAGCTTCACCAGGTGGGCGGCGTCACGGATGCCCACCGGCGGCGCCTGCTGGAAACGGATGGCATCGGCCGCCATGGGCCCCAGGCCCCAGGCCAGCGCAAACCGGGCTCCGATATCCGCCTGCTGGTTGAGGGCCTCCTGTTGGCGTTCGCCGGGTTCCAGCTTGAGGGCGATCAGCTCGCCGATGTTGTGGACCATGCCCAGCATGAAGGCTTCGTCGGCGGAGGGATAGCGGGTCAGGGTGGCGAGGGCCTTGGCGGTGAGGGCGGTGGTCAGGGAGTGGCGCCAGAAGTCACGGAGCTGCTGCCACTGGTCGGCGCCGAGGTCGAACAGCAGCTGGCGCAGGGCGGCGGTGAGGATCAGGGTCCGTATACGGTCGGTGCCAAGTCGCAACAGCGCCTGCTCCAATGAACGGACTTCGCCGGGGCGCCCGTACAGGGACGAATTGGCAAGCGCAAGCACCCGGGCAACCAGGGCGGTATCAGTGGCAATGATATCGCTTATGGTCCGGTAGCTGTCTTCCTGCTGACAGGCCTCCAGGGCACGAAGGGTCACCTCCGGCAGACTGGGGAGCTGGGTGTCTGGCGAAATCTGCATCGGATTACCGGTCATTTTATATGACACGTCTTTCATGAATACGGATACGGCTCTGAGCTTAGTCAATAAATGCGAGTTATTAAATATTTATTGACGGAATTTTAAGCAAACTATAGGTCGGTTGTGCATTATTTAGCATTATTTGGCAATTTGCCCTGCAGAACGACCTGGCAGAGCAGTCAGACCTGTCGTTTTTGTGGTTATACAGTCGTCCGGGAATCAGGCTACACTAGCACGGTTCCAGGGAGTCTGTTTGGCCGTTATCGCGGGCCGGCGCCGTTACCGAATTGATCAGGCAAGATGGGTTCATGAAGGATTCGAAACCTGTTGTGCATCAGCCACGTGTTATTGCCATCACCGGGGGCAAGGGCGGTGTTGGAAAAACCTCGGTGGCCCTGAATCTTGCCCTGACCCTGGCCCGGGAGGGTCAGAAGGTGCTGTTGCTGGATGGCGACACTGACCTGGCCAACATCAGCGTCATGCTGGGACAGTACCCTAAGCGCACCCTGGCGGACTTTATCGAACAGCGCTGCGGCCTTGCCGATACCCTCATGGTGGCTCCTTTCGGCCTGGATATCATTCCCGGCGCTTCCGGCGTGCAGCAGTGCATGGACATGGCGGCCGGTGACAGCTTCGAGCTGTTGCGGGCCCTGGGCGAGCTGGAGCGGGGCTACGACTACATCCTGATCGATACCGCCGCCGGCCTGCAGCCGGTAGTGCTGCACATGATTGCCGCCGCCGCCATGGCCTGCGTGGTGGTGACGCCGGAACCCACCTCACTGACCGATGCCTTTTCGCTGATCAAGGTGCTGCAGCGGCGCGGCTATCGCCGCATTCCTAGCGTATTGGTGAACATGGCCCAGGGCGCCAGCCAGGCCCGGTCGGTTTTCCAGCGCTTTGCCACCGCGGTGCATCGCCATCTCAACATCCAGCCCCATTATCTGGGCGCGATCTGGCGTGACGAGACCCTGCGCCAGGCGGTACTGAACCAGCGGCCGGTGGCACTGATGCCGGAATCCGATCCCTCGTGCCGCCAGTTCCGGGTACTGGCGGATATGGTCAAGGTCCGGCTGGAGCAGTTGCCCGCCCGCAAGGCCGGCATTGCCGCCTACTGGCACCAGGTGGCCCGCAAGGCCCGCAGCCGGGAGATCCCGGCGGCGATGCCGGCAGCCGCAAAACACGAACCCCCGCTCGAGCAGGATGAGGCCCGGTTGCCGCCGGCCCAACGGGCTCGGCAACTGGTGGACCGGCTCGGGCAACTGCTGGCGGAGGAGAATGCTGCCCCCATGCTGCGTTACGAGGCATTTACCGCCTGCTTTGCCCTGTTGGGGTGCACCATGGATGAAGACGCCATCGAGATTATCCAGACCGGCCTGGCAGCCCTGAACTGGCAGGCGCTTGATGCCCGCCAGCGTCAACACATGGCCAGTCATCTGCGCCACCTGGCGGACGAGATCGCGCCGCCCGCCACCGGGCCGGAACCGGCGCCCGCCGAGCCCGAGCCCCGCTACGACCAGATCATCTTCGGCGACCAGGAACGGCTGCTCAAGGCCATGCGGGAGCAGCCGGTGGATGTGTCCCTGGACCGCTTCCTCAAGGCCCTGGCGGACAGGTCGGGATAACCCGCCGGCGCGCCGCTGGCTGGACGTGTCGCCTGGGCTGGCGTGTCAGAAGGGGCCAGTCGTGGGTTATCCTTGTGACCGGGTTTTGCAGGTTTGTGTCTTTTTCTTGCTGTATGTCACCCCTCTGTCATTGGCCTTGTGCCACCATTACCGGGCGTGTCTCCAACGCCGCGGGCCATGGCTTTTGGCCCCCGGTTCGTGACCTGGTTTCGGTCAGGTGGAATCCTGGCCTGTTAGTTGCATTTGCTCAATGGTAGTAACAGCGGTAGCGACCGTAACGACGCCAGGCAGTGTGGGGTGACTGCGTGGAGGTTTCTGTGCGCAGGGCATGCCCAGGGAAGGCCGGGCCCGGTGGACCACGGGGATATCCCGCCTGTGGGCGAGTCGCCGGCATTCAGGGATTGGATGGTAACTATCAGAGAAGGAGTTCCAGAACATGGCAACACAGTACCAGGGCTCGGCGGAGCCAACGTCACGCGTCCTCAGCCAGTTGCGTGGCAAGCAAGTGCTGATCACCGGCACCAGCGGTTTTCTCGGCAAGGTGGTGCTGGAGAAACTGATGCGCGCCGTGCCCGACATCGGCGGCGTGCACCTGCTGATCCGCGGTAACGCCCGCCACCCGAATGCCCGCGAGCGCTTCATGAACGAGATCGCCGGCTCCTCCGTGTTCGAGCGTATGAAGCTGGAGGATGGCGACGCTTTCGATGACTTCCTCGAGCATCGTCTGCATTGCGTCACCGGTGAAGTGACCGAGCCCATGTTCGGCATGCCCCGGGAGCGCTATGAGGCGCTCACCCGGGACGTGGACGCGGTGATCAACTCCGCCGCCAGCGTGAACTTCCGGGAAGAGCTGGACAAGGCCCTGGCCATCAATACCCTGTGCCTCAACAACATCGCCGCCTTCGCCAGCGCCGGCGGCGGTCTGCCGGTCATCCAGGTATCCACCTGCTACGTCAACGGCAAGAACGCCGGCCAGGTCCATGAGCAGGTGATCCGTCCCGCCGGTGCCGAGATTCCCCGCAGCCAGGACGGCTACTACGAGATCGACGACCTGCTGCGCCTGCTGCAGGACAAGATCGCCGATGTGCGGTCCCGCTATGCCGGCAAGACCCTGGAGAAAAAGCTGGTGGAGCTGGGAATCCGCGAGGCCAATCACTACGGCTGGAGCGACACCTACACCTTCACCAAGTGGATGGGCGAACAGCTGCTGATGAAATCCCTGCAGGGGCAGTCGCTGACCATCCTGCGGCCGTCCATCATCGAGTCCGCTCTGGAGGAACCCGCGCCGGGCTGGATCGAAGGGGTCAAGGTGGCGGACGCCATCATCCTCGCCTATGCCCGCGGCAAGGTCACACTCTTCCCCGGCAAGCGCAGCGGCATCATCGACGTCATTCCGGTGGATCTGGTGGCCAACGGCATCATCCTGGCGCTGGCCGAAGCCCTGGCGGAACCCGGGCGCCACCACATTTACCAGTGCTGCAGCGGCTCTGCCAATCCCATCCGTCTGGGGGAGTTTATCGACTACCTGATGGAGGAGGCGCGGAACAACTACGCCGACTATGAGCACCTGTTCTACCGCCAGCCCACCAAGCCGTTCATCGCCGTGGGCCGGGGCCTGTTCGATGCGGTTATTGGCGGCGCACGCCTGCCACTGTCGATGCTGGACCGGGCGCTGAAACTGGCTGGCCAGACCCGCGAGCTGCGGCTGCTGCGCAACATCGACACCACTCGCTCGCTGGCCACCATATTCGGCTTCTATACGGCGCCGGATTACGTTTTCCACAATGAGCAGCTGATGTCCCTGGCGCAACGTTCAGGTCCGGTGGACCAGGCACTGTTCCCGGTGGACCCGCGCCAGATCGACTGGGCCACCTACCTCAGGAAAATTCACCTGGCCGGTCTCAACCGCTACGCCCTGAGTGAGCGCAAGCTCTACCGCCTCAAAACCCAGAAAGTGCGCCAGGCCGCCTGACCGGACCGGACCCGGCAGCGTCCTGCCGCCGGGTCCGCTTTTCCCCCTGTCGTTGCCCTCTCTACCCCGGACGCGATCGCTCACCTGACGGTCTTTTCACCGTCTGTTTTCCGGATTTCCGGAACCGGTCCGGAGGTCTATGCTTGAGAGTGGGGCCGCGTGACGCGCGGCCAGCTGCATGCTCCGAATTGTGTGTTTAATTAGGACGTTAGTCTAATTCATCGGTTTGTGCCGGGCGTGTTGAACTATAGGGATATTTTTCTGGAGAGGGCCTAGGCCCCGATATCCGACAGGATTCTAACAACTAACAACTCAAAATTAGGGGGAGCACAATGACTCACAAGCAGGTTTATCCGGTCAAGCCGGAATTTTCCAAGCGAGCATTGATCAACCAGCAGCAGTACCAGGAGATGTACCGTCAGTCCGTGGACGACCCGGAAACCTTCTGGGGTGAGCACGGCAAGCGCCTGGACTGGATCAAGCCTTTCTCCAAGGTGAAGAACACCACCTTCGATTACGACAATCTCTCCATCAAGTGGTTCGAGGACGGCACTCTGAACGCTGCCGCCAACTGTCTCGACCGTCACCTGGAGAAGCGCGGCGACCAGACCGCCATCATTTTCGAGGGCGACGATCCCTCCGTATCCCGCAATGTCACCTACCGGGAACTGCACGCCGAGACCAGCAAGTTTGCCAACGTGCTCAAGTCACTGGGCGTGAAGAAGGGCGATGTGGTCACCATCTACATGCCCATGATCGTGGAAACCGCCGTGGCCATGCTGGCCTGCGCCCGTATCGGCGCCATCCATTCGGTGGTGTTCGGCGGCTTCTCGCCGGAGGCCCTCGGTGCCCGCATCGAGAACGGCAAGTCCCGCTACGTGGTGACCGCCGATGAAGGTGTGCGCGGTGGCCGCAAGATTCCCCTCAAGAAGAACGTCGACATGGCCCTGTCCAGCGGCAAGGTGCCCAATGTGGAAAAGGTGGTGGTGGTCAGCCGCACCGGTGCCGACGTGCCTTGGGACGACAAGCGCGATGTACGCTATGACGATCTGATGCGGGATGCCCTGGAGGAGTGTCCGCCGGAGCCGATGAACGCGGAAGACCCGCTGTTCATGCTCTATACCTCCGGTTCCACCGGTGCCCCCAAGGGGGTTCTGCACACCACGGGCGGCTACATGGTGTACGCCTCCATGACCCACCAGTACGTGTTCGACTACCAGGACGGCGACGTCTACTGGTGTACCGCCGACTTTGGCTGGGTCACCGGCCACAGCTATATCCTGTACGGACCGCTGGCCAATGGCGCCATCACCGTACTGTTCGAAGGCGTACCCAACTATCCGGACACCTCCCGCATGGGTCAGGTGGTGGACAAGCACAAGGTCAACGTGCTCTACACGGCCCCCACCGCCATTCGCGCCCTGATGGCCGAAGGCGAGTCCTGCATGGCGGGCACCAAGCGTGACAGCCTGCACCTGCTGGGGTCCGTGGGCGAGCCCATCAACCCGGAAGCCTGGGAATGGTATTACCGGGTGATCGGCAACGAGAAGTGCCCCATCGTCGATACCTGGTGGCAGACCGAGACCGGCGGCATCCTGATTTCCCCGCTGCCCGGCGCCACCGATCTCAAACCGGGTTCGGCCACCGTGCCCTTCTTTGGTGTGCAGCCGGCCGTGGTGGACAACGACGGCAATATCCTGGAGGGGGCCACCGAGGGCAACCTGGTGATGCTGGACAGCTGGCCGGGCCAGATGCGCACCATCTACGGTGACCACGAACGCTTCAAGCAGACCTACTTCAGCACCTACAAGGGCATGTACTTCACCGGCGACGGTGTGCGCCGTGACGAAGACGGCTACTACTGGATAACCGGCCGGGTGGACGATGTCCTCAACGTGTCCGGCCATCGCCTGGGTACCGCCGAGGTGGAGAGCGCCCTGGTGGCACACAGCAAGGTCGCCGAGGCCGCCGTGGTGGGCTACCCCCACGACATCAAGGGCCAGGGTATCTACGTCTACGTCACCCTGGTGCACGGTGAGGAGCCCAGCGAGGAGCTCAAGAAGGAACTGATCCAGTGGGTGCGCAAGGAAATCGGCCCCATTGCCTCACCGGACGTGATCCAGTGGGCTCCCGGTCTGCCCAAGACCCGTTCCGGCAAGATCATGCGGCGGATCCTGCGCAAGATCGCGGCCAACGAGCACGACCAGCTTGGCGATACCTCCACCCTGGCGGACCCGGGTGTGGTGGACGAGCTGATCAAGCATCGCGCCAAGCCCAAGTAAGCATTACAATGGCGTGAAAATGACTTGCAAGGAAACGACCGGATGGCCCAACAGATAATCATCGCCGATGATCACCCCCTGTTTCGTGCTGCACTGAAGCAGGCGGTGAATCAGGCAGTGCCGGATGCCAAGACCGTGGAGGTCGAGAGCATCAAGGCGTTGCAGGCGGCGGTGGAATCCCATCCGGATGCGGATCTGGTGCTGCTGGATCTCAACATGCCGGGTGCGCACGGGTTCTCCGGGCTCGTGTTCATGCGCGGGCAGTACCCGGGGCTGCCGGTGGTGGTGGTTTCCGGGTCGGAAGAACTGCAGGTCATGCGCCGCTCGATCGATTACGGGGCCTCGGGGTTCATCCCCAAGTCGGCGCCGTTGCCCACCATCACCCAGGCCATTCGGGATGTCCTGGGTGGTGATGTCTGGCTGCCGGAAGGCGTGGCGGAAAAGATCGAACGCCTGCAGGGCGATACCACCGACTTCTCCGACAAGCTGGCGTCCCTGACGCCGCAGCAGTTCCGGGTGCTGGGCATGCTGGCGGAAGGCCTTCTCAACAAGCAGATCGCCTACGACCTGGATGTCTCCGAGGCCACCATCAAGGCCCACATCACCGCGGTGTTCCGCAAGCTCGGGGTGCGTAACCGTACCCAGGCGGTCATTGCCATCCAGCAGATGGAAATCGACCCGGCTGACACCTCGCTCTCCGGTACCTGACCGGCCCGGTCAGTCCTTTGCTCCCGGTTCAGCGCTGGCCTGGCGGTCTGACCAGAGCGCCTGCCATCCCGCCCTGCCCAGGCCCCTGAGCCTTCGGATATTGTTGCGGTAAATCTCGTCCGGATCCGTCATGCGCTCCACCGCCCAGGCCACGCTGTTCTCCCGCAGCAGGTGCAGGATGGGGTAGGGCGAACGGTTGCTGCAGTTCTCCACATCCTCTGGCTCGGTACCGGCAAACCGGTATTGGGGGTGGAAACTGGCGATCTGCACAACGCCCTCAAGCTCCAGCGCCGCCAGTACCTCGTCCGCCACCGCCAGAAAGTCATTGAAGTCGCCGAAATCCAGCAGGGTTCCCGGGTGAATCAGCAGCGTGGTCTCCCGGGTCTGTTCCGGCAGGGCCACCAGCGCCTGCAGCTGGATCATCAGGTCTTCCAGCAGTTCGTCCGGGCTGGTGGCCGCCGACACCTCGAAGTGGACCCGCCCGGCCTGGTAGGGCGCGCGGGCGAAAGGGCAGAGGTTGAGGCCGATCACGGCTGTCTCCAGCCAGTGGCGGGTGGCTTCGATGTGGCTGTTGTCTTGCAAGGTCGTTGGCCCGGTGAAAATGAGTGGCCTATGTTAGACGCTTGCGGGGCCGCCGTCTCGCCGCAGGCCGCTACCCATGCGGGTTAATGAAAATTTGATACAGATGTACCGTAAACCACGCCCCTTTGGCAGAGGAAGCTTGCTTTCGTAAATCTGAACACCCTTATCTTTTGTCTTGATAAATCGATATTTAACAATGAGATAATCGATTCTTCAGGCGCGGTCACAAAAATTTTATGGAATGATCATTGTTCTTTCATCAGTCATTGTTTAAATTCAGCGCACATATGTACGCTGAAATTTGGAGGGTGAACGATGAATGCCGCCGTCAATGCCGATGCCCTCGGCCAGCCCGGTTTTGGTCAGCCGGACGAACGTGAGATCAGGGACCGCATGCGCCGGGAGTTGCCGGCGGATACCTTCAAGGCGCAAAGCTGGCGGGTGATATGGTTTCTGCCCCTGCAGCTGGTTATCTGGGGTGGTCTGGCCACCATACTGACCGCGGGGCTGGCCTGGTACTGGAACCTGCTGCTGGCGCTGGTGGTGGGTCACACCATCGGCTCCCAGGCCCTGTTGGCTCACGAGGTACTCCATGGCGCCCTGGGTATGAGCAAACGCTGGCAGAACCTGTTTGGCTGGCTGGGGTTCGGGCCGCTGATCGTGCCGCCGGAGTTCTGGCGCAAATGGCACAACGTGATTCACCATGGCCACACCAACATGGGGGATGCCGATCCGGACAGCTTTGGTACCATGCGCCGCTACCGTGCCGACCCCAAGCAGAAGAAGTTCACCCGTCTGGCGCCGGGTTCGGGCACCTGGTTCAGTTACCTGTTCCTGACCTACTCATTCACCTTTCACGCCCAGCTTGTACTCTGGCTGCAGGCGCGCCGGCGCAAGCAGTTCCGTGGCTTCAACCGACGCAAGGCGATCGGGCAGTCGCTGCTGTGTGTCGCTGCCTGGGCCGGCCTGGCGGTGCTGTCGGGTCCGCTGGCCATTTTCACGGTGGTGATCCCGTTCATGGTGGCCAATGCCCTGGGTCAGGGGTATATCCTCACCAACCATTTCCTGCGCCCGCAAACCGCCACCAACAACCCCCTGGACAATTCCATGAGCGTGCGGACCTTGCCGCTGCTGGACCGGCTGCACTATCGCTTCAGTCACCATGTGGAGCATCATTTCTTTCCCAAGATGGCGTCCAACAAGGCGCCCAGGGTGAGGGCTTGGCTGGAGGAACATTACCCGGAGCGGTATGTGGCGCCCAGCCACTGGCAGGCGCTCAGGCTGCTGTACAGCACCCCGCGGGTCTATGGCACGCCCACCGAGCTGGTGGATCCCAACGACCCGGAGCGCCGTTTCGACCTGTTGCCGCTGCAGCGGGCCATGAGCACCGCCGCCCGACACGGGTGAAAGCGGAAATCGGGGTCAGATGAAGGCTTTCATCTGACCCTCAGGTTGTTCTACTCGGCCGGCACGAACTCCAGCCGACCGGGGGCCACCCGGATATCCATCGGCACCATGCCGAACAGGCGCTGGCCCAGATCGTTTTCGTCCAGTCGGTAAACCGGGGTATTCTCCAGCATCGTGGCCAATACCCGCATGACGTTGTCAGTCACAGGCTTCAGGTCGCCCCTGAACATCGGGGATTCGATGCGGCTGTCCAGCAACTGCAGGCGTCGCAGGTAGATGGCCTTCTCCTCGCTGTCGTAGACCGGGGCTCCTTCCACCTTCAGCACGATGTCCACCGGCAGTCGGGTCATGAGCACGTTGACCGAGACCTGGCCCGCCAGATCCAGTACCGCCACGTCCCGGCCGTCCGGCCCCAGGGTGACGTCGGCATCGTCCAGTGCCACACTCAGCGGTGATCCGGCCCTGAGCTGCTGGCGGTCAAAATCGGCGATCACGGTCTGCAGGCGACTCTCCAACGTACTTTCACTGATTGAGTAGGGCGAAAGGCTGGCGCAGCCTGACAGGGCCAGAACGGCGACCAGGGTGAGATGGCGTAAGTGTGACATGGAAGACCTCCTTGGAACCTCGCTGTATCCTGCGTCATGGCCCGAGCCAGGGCAAGCGCGAAGTTATGACAGGAGATCGTATGCGAACCCCCAATGAGCAGGACCGGAGCCGGATCCGTGGTATTGCTTTTGATCTGGACGGCACCCTGGTGGACTCGGCCCTGGACTTCAGCGCCATCCGCCGCGAACTGGGCTTCCCCGAGGGGGTCGGGCTGCTGGAGCATATCGAAACCCTCAGCGACAGTGCGGCGGTGGCCCGGGCCCATGCCGTCATCAACGAACACGAGATGCGGGGTGCCGCCCGTGCCAGCTGGATGCCGGGCGCCCGCAGCCTGCTGGAAGCCCTCAACGAGGCCGGTCTGCCCACCGCCATTCTGACCCGCAACAGCCGGGCCGCCACCCGCCGCACCTGTGAGGCGCTGGATATTCCCATCAGCCGGGTGCTGACCCGGGACGACTGCGCCCCCAAGCCGAACCCGGAGGGCCTGCTGCGCATTGCCCGGCATTTCGGCCTGGCGCCGGTGCGGATGATGTACGTGGGGGATTTTATTGACGACCTGACGGCCGCCAAGCGGGCGGGCATGGCCGGCTGCCTGTACCGGAACCCGCGCAATCGCGCCTTCGTGGCCGATGCCAGCTACGTGATCGACCACTTCAAGCAGCTTGCCGTCCTGGCCGGCTGAGGGCCGGCCTATTCATTTTCCGCGGTGGCGCTGACACGTAGCTGGCGGTCCTCGTCGAAGATCGCGTGAATCAGGATGGGCTGGCAACAGACGTAGCAGTCCTCGACGTATTCCTGATCGTCCACGGCAGGGTCGATGGCCAGCTCCAGCGGCTCCCAGCAGTAGGGGCACTGGATACTCGCTGTGTCCATGGCCGGCATGCTCACCTCCTTTCAGGCAAGGCCCCGGAACGTCGAACCACTGACTCAGAACTTCTGCTTCGCCATCCAAGGGATGATTCGGTCAAACGCTTCCTCGATGGTTTCCACTGAGGCCGAGAAACTGAACCTGAGGGCGTTGGTGGTGTGCTCGCCGAAGGCGTCACCCGGCACCACGCAGACCCCGGTTTCCTTGAGCATCCGCAGCGCCAGGTCGGAGCCGTCCACATGCCGGGGCAGGTCCGGAAACGCGAAAAAGGCGCCACCGGGGGTGTAGCCGGTCATATGAGGTGTCTGGTTGATCAGCTCGACGATGCGGTCCCGCCGCTCCCGGTAGATTCCCACCATGTCCCGCACGCACTGCTGGTCGCCGGTCAGCGCCGCCACGCCGGCAAACTGGGAGGGGGTATTGGCCACCGAGGTGGTGAACATGTGGTAGCGGCGCAGCGACTTGATGGTGGCCTGGCTGGAAATGACCCAGCCCACTCGCAGACCGGCCATACTGAAGGTCTTGGAGAAGCTGCTGATGCACATGATGTTGTCCAGGTCGACACTGCACCGCAGCACGCTGGCGTATTCCTCGTCGTCCAGGATCAGGTGGTCATAGACCTCGTCACTGAAGACCTGGATACCCCGGTAGGCACACTCCTCGACAATGGCCTCCACCGTGCTGCGGGGGTAGACCGCACCGGTGGGGTTGTTGGGCGAATTCAGCACTATGGCAAAGGTGCGCGGCCCCATGGCCTTGATGACCTCGTCCGGGTCGAGCTGGTGGTTGTTCTCGATCCGCGTGGGCACGAACTTCACCTCGCCGCCGTTCATGCGGATCAGCGGTGCGTACAGCAGGAAAGAGGGATCGGTGACGATGAACTGCCGGCCCGGCGCCGAGGTGGCGGACAGCGCCAGGTACATGGCCTCGGTGGCGCCACTGGTGATCAGGATGTTGTCCCGGGTCAGCTTGCGATCGTAGCGCTTGCTGTAATAGTCCCGCAGGGCCACCAGCAGCTCCGGCAGCCCGGCGTCCATGGTGTAGCCGGTCTGGCCGGCATTGAGGGCATCGATGTAGGCGTCGATAATGTGCTTGGGAGTGGGCAGGTCCGGCTGGCCGATGGACAGGTGAATGACGTCCTTCATGGTGGCCGCCAGGTTCACCATGCGGCGGATGCCCGGCACCGGGATAGCCTGCATGGCGGGATGCCAGCGCGCTTTGGTCTTGCGGTACTTGATCTTCTTCGGCGCACTCTGTCCGTTCGGGTTTGCGGCCTCTGACATCGAACTCTCCTCCCAAGCAAAGCGATAGAACCACCACTGCAGGTTAGTGCCTAAGACCGGGGCTAACAAGGCAGCGCACCCTCTTTTGTCCGCCTTGTATCCAATGGTCTTAATGCCCATGCCAAGTTGACCACTGCCGGGTCTGGAACCAGACTGAGGGATGGCTTTGCGCCCGACATTCATCCTGCAGAACAAGAGGCCGTTATGACCCGTTCCGAATCCTCTCCCATCGTGACCGTCCTGACCGCCCCCGGCGAGCCCGAGCCGCCCGGCATGGATGCCCTGCGGGCCCGGGCCCGGGTGCGGTTTGCCTCCGACGAGCAGAGCCTGCGGGAAACCCTGCCGGGCACCCGGGTCATGATGGTGACGGATTTCCGGACCGAGGCGCTGGAGGCGGCCTGGTCAAAGGCGGACCAACTGGAGTGGATTCACGCCACCAGCGCCGGCGTGGATGCGCTGATGTTTCCGGAGCTGATCGAGGGCCCGGTCAAGGTCACCAACGCGCGGGGCATCTTCGACCGCAGCATTGCCGAGTACGTGCTTTGCACCATGCTGATGTTCAACAAGGATTTTCCCACGTCCCTGCGGCTGCAGATGAACCACCGCTGGAAGCACCGAGACACCGAGCGCGCCGAGGGCCAGCAGGTGCTGGTGGTGGGCGCCGGTTCCATCGGGCGACAGATCGCGCGGCTGGCCAGCGCCATCGGCATGGTGCCCCACGGTATTGCCCGCCGGGCCCGCAGCGATGACCCGGACTTTGCCGCCGTACACAGCAACGAGCAGCTGATGGATCAGTTGGGCAACGCCGATTTCGTGGTGATTGCCGCACCCCTGACGCCGCAGACCGAGGGGCTGTTCGATCAGAAGGCCTTTGCCGCCATGAAGGAAAGCGCCCGGCTGATCAACATTGGCCGGGGTCCCATCGTGAAGACCGATGACCTGGTGCAGGCCCTCAAAGACGGCAGCATTGCCGGTGCCGGTCTGGACGTGTTCGAGGAGGAGCCGCTGCCCGGGGACCATCCGCTGTGGGATATGGAGAACGTCATCATGACCGCCCACATGGCCGGCGACTTCATCGGCTGGCGGCGGGCGCTGACCGATCAGTTCCTGGAGAACTTCGACCGCTGGCTGGCCGGCGACGAACTCTTCAACCAGGTGAACAAATCCCTGGGCTATGCCGCCAGCTAGCTCGTCAGCACTGTAAAACCCGCTGTCCGCCGGCTCCGCGCAGGCTTTTCCCGCACAGGGCCAGTCCTCAGCCGAGCCGGCCGAGGACCGAGTCGCCGATGGCCCGGGTCTGGCGGCGCTCGCCGCCATGCTCCGCCAGGTCAGCCGCCACGGCATCGTACAGCTGATTGCCGGCCCGCAGCAGGGCCGGGTCGCGGCGTCCCAGCCAGATCAGCATGCGGGCCGTGGTGAACAGCATGGCGGTGGGGTCCGCGAGGCCTTTGCCAGCGATGTCCGGGGCGCTGCCGTGGGTGGGTTCGAACATGGACGGCAGGTTCGGGTCGGTGGGGTTGAGGTTGCACGACGGTGCCACCCCCATGCCGCCGGACAGCACCGCCGCCAGATCCGTCAGTATGTCTCCCTGCAGGTTGCTGGCCACCACCACATCGAAATGCCAGGGGCTCTGCACAAACTTCATACAGGCGGCGTCCACCAGCTCGTGGTGGGTGGCCACATCCGGGTACTCCTCGGCGATCTCCGCGAAGGCCTCGCTGTACATATCGCCCCAGTAGCGCAGGGCGTTGCGCTTGGTTACCAGGCAGACCTGGCTTTCGCAGGTGCTGCCGTCCAGGTTGGTGAACTGGCGGGGGGTGCCGGCGCTGGCTCTCTGCAGGGCCCGTTCACGGGCCTGGTCGAAGCCGTAACGGATGATCCGGTCGGTGGCGCGGCGGGTGAACACCTCCATCTGGGTGGCCACCTCCTCCGGCGTACCCTGGCGCAAGCGGCCGCCCTGGCCGACGTACTCCCCCTCGCTGTTCTCCCGGATCACCAGCATGTCGATGTCCCGCGCGCGCGCGTCCGCCAGGAACTGGCGGGCGCCCGGCAACAGTCGGGCTGGGCGCTCGCAGACCCATTGGTCAAAACCCTTGCGCATCTGCAGCAGGGGCGCCAGCGAGACGCTGTCCGGCAGCAGGTAGCGGTTGGGGTCGTCCAGCGGCCCGGGGTCGCCCAGGGCGCCCAGGAGGATGGCGTCGTAGGCCCGCAGCTGGGCCAGGGCATCGAAGGGCATGGTTTCGCCGTGTTGCTGGTGCCACGCGTGCGAGGGCCAGGGGAAGCGGGTCCATTCCAGCGCCAGCCCGAGCTGGTCCCGCAGCGCTTCCAGGCAGCGGACGGCCTCGTCCACCACCTCAGGGCCAATACCGTCGCCCGGCGTGACGGCTATGCGAGTGGGCTGTGACATGGGCTCTCCTCAATGAACGGGGCTTGCGGGTGGTTGATTGCCACAGTGTAGTCACCGTAATCAACATAGTCACAATCCTGGTTTGCGGGTTGCGGCAGGCTGTCTATAGTATGTGGAATATGTAAGGTTGTTTTTGCATGGATGCGGACCTTGGTGTCATATCGAACGCGCTGAAGCGAGGTTTTTGTGTCATTTCCGGAACAACTTTTTGATGAAAGCAAATGTGGCGATTGTGCCTGCGGTGAGGGCCTCGACTTCAAGTTTACCTTTGCGTTCCAGCCCATCGTGGATATCACGGACCAGTCCGTGTACGCCCATGAGGCCCTGGTGCGGGGGCCGGAAGGAGAGAGCGCCTGGAGTGTCCTGTCCAGGGTGAACGCGAAAAACCGGTACACCTTCGACCAGATCTGCCGGGTCAAGGCGGTCAAGCTGGCCGCCCGTCTGGGCATGGACACTTACCTGAGCATCAATTTTCTCCCCAATGCGGTCTACCAGGCCGAGACCTGCATTCGTACCACCCTGGCGGCGGCCAAAACGTACGAGTTCGACACCAACAAGCTCATCTTCGAGCTGACCGAAGGCGAGGAACTGGCGGAGGCCGAGCATCTGGTCTCCATCATCGAGGCCTACAAGCAGATGGGTTTCCAGGTGGCCATCGACGATTTCGGTGCCGGTTACTCCCGGCTCAATGTGATGATGGCCAGCCCGCCCAACATCCTGAAAGTGGATATGGCCCTGATCCGTAATATCGACAGGGAGCCCAACAAGCAGGCGGTGGTCAACGGCATCATCACTATGATGGAGCAGCTTGGGGGCCGGATCGTCGCCGAGGGTGTTGAGACGGTCGCCGAGTTCGCATGGCTGCGGGCCCGGGGTATCACCCTCTATCAGGGCTACCTGTTCGCCCGACCCGGTTTCGAGACCCTGCCGGCGCCGGTCTTTCCCGAAATCCACTGACGGCCGCCGGCCGTCATCAAGGAGCGTTCGTGGTCTATCGCATCGTGACCCTGGTGGGCGCCGTCCTCCTGGTGGTGTTGCTGTTCTGCCTGCTCTGGCTGATGTGCCGCCGCTTTCTGGCCTACCAGGACGCCTCCGGTGATCTGTCGGACCGGGCCATGGTGCTGGCCACCTGGACTTTTGCCGGCATTGCGGTGGGGCTGGTGTTCGCCGTCATCGGGGCTTTTGTCGCCGGCCCCTGGGCCTTCTACCGCACCCTCCGCTCCCAGGGGTATGTGGCGGTGTCCGACGCCGGCGCCATCGGCTGGGGCCTGGCTATCGTGACCGTGGCCCTGGTCCTCACCACCAGTGCCGGCCTTTTGCTGCTCTATTCCGTGGGGGCCTTCTAGCCGCCTTTTCCCGTCATGACGAATCCGCACTGCCGGCGACGGCCTGCAACTGCCGGCGGAACCAGATCAGCGCCGGTTCCTTCTCGTAGGGCTTGTGCCAGTATAGATGAACGTCGATACCGGGCAGCTCCGCCGGAGGCGACAGCAGGGTGATGCCAGCGCGCTCGGCGATCAGCCGGGCGTAGGTTTCCGGCATGGTCAGCAGCAGATCCGTGTTCTCCACCACCCGGCAGGCGGCGTAATAGTGCTGACAGCGCAGGCGGATATTGCGCTGCACCCCCAGCCGCGACAGCTCGAAATCCTCGATACCGGGTCCCTCGCTGCGGGAGGACACCAGTACATGGCGGGCGGCCAGGTAGTCGGCCATGGTCAGGCCGCCCCGGATCAGCGGGTTGCCGTTGCGGGCGATCACCACCAGGCGGTCCTTGCGCAGCAGTTCGTGGGCGGTCTGGTCG
>NZ_JAWVZL010000064.1:0-17555 GCF_033722195.1 Marinobacter sp. | reverse complement strand
TTCTGGGTGTTGACCTGGCCGGAGCCAATTCCATTGAAGTCAACTGTCATGGCGATACCTGCTGTCACTGAGTGCCGATGTATTTCTGCACGGCACGGAATGGGTTACTCGGTGTAACGGCGCTGGCGCCGATTTCTTTAGCGATTTTTTTGAAGATTTTTGTTACCGGAATGTCATGGAATAACGGTGATGCTCTGCCGGCCGGCGGCAAGGCCTTGCCGGTCTGCCAGTCACATGGGAATCTCCACGTGCCCGGGTGCGACGACCTGGCCTCGCACGGTACGGGAGGACTTCAGGTTCTCCACCAGAATCTGCTCGCCAATGCGGCCGTTCGCCAGGGCCTTGCCCCGGGACTGCACCGAGAAACTGCCGGATCGGGCACTGATGATAACATGATCGCCCCGGCTGACGGCATCCGGTGCCGTCACCAGATCCGGCGTAAACACGGTGCCCGCGTTCACCGGCCGCTGCATTTCCATGCCCACCAGGTGGTCCTTGCGTGTGACCGCGCCGCGCCGGACGGCATTCACCACCACCTCGGCCGTGGTGATCATGCCGGCGTTGAGCCGGTCACCCCGATTCAGAGGACGGGCCGCCACATAGGCGTTGCCGGTGATGGTCAGGTCGGTGGTTAGGTAGAGCTTCCACGGCCGCTCACCGTCGCAGGACACCAGCAGGCGCGGGCTGGTGGAGCGCCAGGGGTCGCCGCTGAATTCCACCGCCAGATCATCGGCACAGGCGGCCATCTTCAGGCGTGAATCCAGCGTGCCCACCTCGAAACTGACCTGGTAGCCGTCCGCTTTCTGGCTGTCGGCAAACTGCGCCAGGAACCGGGCGGCGGCGGCGCGGATCTCGTCCGGGCCGGTGCCGGAGGCGTGGCCCGCCAGGGGCAGCAGGGCCAGGATGCCGAGCATCAGGAAGATACGCATTCGCTTCACTTTGTCCTATGCTTTGGTTGAACGGTTGTCAGGTTGCAATTCTTTACCCTTGACCGCCTCAAGTTTGACGTATCATCGCCGTTACAAAGCTGCGTGTGGCGGGCGAAGGCAACAACCTGGGCCCGCGACGGAAAAACGACGGCTACATCAGATTGAGCAAGAAGCGTGCCGGTAACGGCATCGGGCGTACTCAGGAGTGGATCAGAATGGCAGGCGTACTGGACAGCGTTAATCAGCGAACCCAGCTTGTAGGACAGAACCGTCTGGAACTCCTGCTGTTCCGCCTGCGTGGGCGCCAGGTTTACGGCATCAATGTGTTCAAGGTGAAAGAGGTGCTGCAGTGCCCGCGCCTGTCCTCGATTCCCAACAGCCGACCCATGGTAAGGGGTGTTGCCCACATACGCGGTGAGACCATTCCCATCATCGACCTGGGCATGGCCATAAGGCTGCCGGCGATTCCGGCGGAAGAGGTGGCCACCAGTTTCGTCATCATCACCGAGTACAACCGCAAGACCCAGGGCTTCCTGGTGGGCGGCGTCGACCGCATCGTCAACATGAACTGGGAAGAGATCCTGCCGCCGCCCAAGGGCGCAGGCCGGGAAGTCTACCTCACCGCCGTCACCAAGCTCGATGACAAGCTGGTGGAGATCATCGACGTGGAGAAGATTCTCTCGGAAGTGGCTCCGCTGGCGGACAATGTCACCGACAAGGTGTTGTCCCGGAATGCCGAGTCCGACCGCAGTGCCAGCCTGCCGGTCCTGGTGGTGGACGACTCCTCCGTGGCGCGGCGCCAGATCGAGCGCTGCCTCACTGCCATCGGCCTGCCGGTGGTCATCAAGAACGACGGCAAGCAGGCGCTGGACTACCTGAAGGAGCTGACCGCCGACGGCAGCAAGGCCACCGACCATATTTCCATGATGATTTCCGACGTGGAGATGCCGGAGATGGATGGCTATACCCTGGTCACCCGTTGTAAGAGCGACTCCAAGATCTCGGACCTCTATGTGATGCTGCATACCTCACTGAGCGGTGTGTTCAACAAGGCCATGGTGCAGAAAGTGGGTGCCGATGACTTCATGGCCAAGTTCAGCCCCGACGAGCTGGCTGAACGGGTAATGGACATTCTGGACAAGGCCTGAGACCCTTGGCGGCCTGACCACCGGGGCCCGTCTTATTCCCAGAGCCGACATTTACCGCCGGGGCCGATAGTTACAGAGACTCGATGAAATCTGAAATCACACCCCAGGAATACGAAGCTTTCAAGTCGTTCCTGCAGGAGGCCTGCGGCATTCTGTTGGGCGAGAACAAGCAGTACCTGGTGAAGAGCCGCCTGCGGCGAATTCTGGAAGACAACCAGATGCACAGCCTCGGGGCCCTGGTGGAGCATCTGCGGAGGCCGGGCCGCAGTCCGCTGCGTGAGCTGGTCATCGATGCCATGACCACCAACGAGACCCTCTGGTTCCGCGATAATCACCCCTTCCGTATCCTGTCCGACATGCTGTTGCCGGAGTTTGCCGAGCGCGGCGGCAGCCAGCCCATTCGCATCTGGTCCGCGGCCTGTTCCACCGGGCAGGAGCCGTACTCCATTGCCATGGCGGTGGACGAGTTCAAGCGCCAGAAACCCGGCAAGCTGCGCAACGACGTCAGGATCACTGCCACCGACATTTCACGGAGCGTGCTGGAAGTGGCCCGCCGGGGCGAGTACGAGATGCTCGCCATCGGCCGCGGGCTCTCCGCCGAGCGCCAGAAGAGTTTCTTCACCGCCTCCGGCAATGGCGGCTGGCAGATACGGCCGGGCATCAAGTCGATGGTGGAATTCAAGGAACTGAACCTGCTGGAGCGCTACATGCTGGGCAAGTTCGACATCGTGTTCTGCCGCAACGTGCTGATCTATTTCTCGGCAGAACTGAAGAAGGATATCCTGACCCGGATCCACGCCACCCTCAATCCCGGCGGCTATCTGATCCTGGGCGCATCCGAATCCCTCAACGGCATGCCCCACCTCTACGAAATGGTGCAGTGCCGCCCGGGTATCATCTATCGCAAGAAGTAGGGGCCAGCCCGCCATGATCATCGATTTCGACGAACTGTCCGCCGGCGAGATCTATCACGCCATGACCCAGACCATCATTCCCCGTCCGGTGGCCTGGATCCTGTCTGAAAACCCGAACGGCGACTACAACCTGGCGCCGTTCTCCTTCTTCACCGCCATCGGCAGCGCACCGCCCCTGATCATGGTGTCGGTGGGCAAGAAGCCCACCGGCGAGTTCAAGGACACCCGCACCAACATCGAGGCCCGGGGCCGCTTCACTATCCACCTGGCCCATCGCGAGCTGGCCGCCGACATGACGGAAACCTCCCGCGTATTGCCCCACGGCGAATCCGAGCTCAACAACGTGGACCTGGAACTGGTGGATTTCGACGGCTTCTCGATGCCCCGGCTGGCGGACTGCCGCATCGCGCTGGGTTGCGAACTCTATGAAATCAAGGAAGTGGGCGACCAGCCCCAGAGCCTGATTTTCGGCCGCATCCGCAGGATCTTTGTGGCCGACGACGTCACCGGGGTCGACGACAAGGGGCGTTTCCGGGTCAATGCCGAGCGGGTGGACCCCATCGGCCGGCTCGGTGGCAGCGAATACGTCACCTTCGGCGAGGTGCTCACCATCCCCCGGCCCACCTGAGCCATGGTGTTCATGGCCTGGCGCGAAGGCGTGACGCCAGGCCTCAGATCAGCCCGGCGCTGGTCAGCAGGAAGACACCGAGTGTGACCGTCACGCTGGCCACCAGGGTGGTCAGGGCGATGATGTTGGCGGCCAGTTTGTCGTTGCCCCCCAGCGCCTTCACCATCACGAAACTGGCCGCCGCGGTGGGGCTGGCGAAGAACAGGAACATCAGCCCCAGCTCCTGGCCCCGAAAACCCGCCAGCCAGGCGGCAAAGGTACAGATGGCCGGCAACACCACCATTTTCAGCACGGAGGCACCGGCGGCCGTGCCCTGATCCTGGCGCATGGTCAGGCCCGACAGGGTGCCGCCCACACACAGAAGGGCCAGCGGTAATGTCAGGGACGCGAAATAGTCCCCGCTGACCATCAGCCAGTCAGGCAGGGTCAGGCCCCACCAGGCGAAAGGCACGGCGATCACCACCGCCAGTATCAGGGGATTGCGCAGGATGTCCCGGACGATGCTCTGCCAGCTCGCCCGCTGATCGCCCTGGTAGGCAGACAGCACCACCACCGACAGGGTGTTGTAGGAAATGATCACTACCCCCAGCAGCAGACCGCCCGCCGACAGACCATAATCGCCGTAAAGGCTGGCCGCCAGTGCCAGTCCGACAATGCCGCAATTGCCCCGAAAAGCCCCCTGCACATAGACACCCCGGTCCCGGTAGGGCACCCGCCAGTGGGCCCAGAGCCAGGCCAGGGCAAAACTGCCCAGGGTGGCCAGCAGGTAAAAGCCCAGCAGGCCCGGGTTCAGCGTGGTCTCCAGGTCGGCGCGGATGATGCTGAGAAAGATCAGGGTCGGCAGGGTGGCCTTGAACACCAGCGCTGAGGCGGTATGGATGAATGCCAGGTCGATCAGGCCCCAGCGCCGCAATCCCAGGCCGATGAAGACCATGGCAAAGACGGGCAGGGTGATTTCCAGGGTCTGCAGGAAGATGCTGGCGAGGTTCATCGCGGGATTATAGCAGCCGGTTTTGGCGGGGCTTTCGGTGAGAAGGCGCAGCGGTCCGGTTTGATGTCGATAAGGGGTGTGCCGTCCAGGCAGTCCAGGCCACGGACATAGACGGTGCCTGCCTCGATCCGCTCAAGCCTGACGAGCGCGGTGCCGATGGGGTTGGGCCGCACGGGAGAGCGCAGGGCGAAGGTTCCGAAGGTTTGGCCATCGCTCTTCGGGGACTGCAGCACGAGGTCGCGACGACTTCTGTCCAGCCAGTAGAGCACCTCGATCATCTCGTAGGCCTCCAGGCCGCGCAGAGCCTCGTGCCAGACCAGATCCAGTACCAGCTGGCACTCGGGGCCGTCTATCTGTCCCTGGCGCGGGCACTGCTGACGTGATCGCCATGGGGTCCGGATCTTTCCGATGAAGCGCAGGCTGGCGTCAGAGGCAGGGGCCAGAGTTACAGTCTGCTCGTTGGGGCGCAGGTCATCTTTGTTGGTCATGGTTGCCTCGGGGCAGCCTCCGGTCGAACCCGCGAGGGTTCTTTCTACCCTCCTGCTGCACCAATAAAAAAAACCCGGCGCAGGGCCGGGTTTTATTATTGGCGGAGAGGGAGGGATTCGAACCCTCGATACGCTATTAACGTATACACACTTTCCAGGCGTGCGCCTTCAGCCACTCGGCCACCTCTCCAATAACTCGTTATAAATTCCTGCCTGTTGGTTCGCGCCGGCGTTCGCTTCGCGAACGTCACTTTCCAGGCGTGCGCGTTATTCGGCACTCCGTGCCTCACCCCTCCGGGGCCGTCGTCGCTGCGCTCCGACGTTCAGTCGGCCGTCCCGGCCTTGGTGTCAGCCACTCGGCCACCTCTCCAATAAACCGTTTCAAATCAGCGTGCTGATCTGAGGGCGCAAACTCTAATGGGTTTCGACCCGTTTCGCAAGACCTGTTGCGAAAGAAGCTGGCCATGCCGCCGCTCAGGCGGTGGTAAAGTCCCTGAAATCACCGACTTCAACGGATTTCTTCACCCTCACGTTCTCCACCTCCGCGGCCGGGGAGCCCTGCCAGCACCAGTCCACCAGTTGTTCCAGTGAGTCGGGGTGGCCCTGGGCCTGGATTTCTACCCGGCCGTCGGCGAGGTTCTTGGCGTAGCCGGTGATGTCCAGCTCCCGGGCGGTTGCCTGGGCGGCGGCGCGGTAGGACACGCCCTGTACCTTGCCCTCAATCAGGATCTGCCATTGTTCCTTGCTCATAACCGGCTCCTCAAAGTTGTTGAATCAGCATGTAACTTAACGTACCGCCGATAATGGATAAAAGTGCATTACGGCGCCAAAGGTGTAAAGCCACTACCAGAATACTGGGGCCAAGGGCATCGAAACCGAACAGCGGCGCCTGCCAGTGGGCGGAACGCAGCAGGAAAATAACCACCAGCAACGCCATGACCGCCGCCGGCAGGTAGCGTCCCAGGTGCAGCACCAGCGGATGTTCGCCGTGCCTGGACAGGAACAGAAAGGGCGTTGCGCGGGTCAGGAAGGTGGCCAGCGCACTGACGGCAATGAAGGCGGTGAGGTAGAGGCTGTCATCCATGGCCCGGCGGCTCCCGGGTGGCGGCCGGCTGCAGCGACAAGCGGTAGCTTGCCAGCAGGGCGGCGGCGACCAGCACGATGGCGCCCAGCAGCTGGTGGCTGGCGGGCAGCACGGCCACGGCGATACCGGCTCCGGCCGCGCCCAGCCACAAGGGCAGCATCTGGCCGAGGGCCTTGTACTGCTCGATGGCCAGAACGATGAAAAGCGCCACCAGGGCAAACTCGATGCCAGTGCTGTTGAACTGGATGCGGGAGCCGAGCCAGGCACCGAGGGCGCAGCCGACAATCCAGTAGCTCTGGTTGAAGAGGGTGATCAGGAAGTCCACGCGCTGTTCGGCGGCCGCATCCGGGCCCCGCGAGCGGCTGGTGAGCAGGGAATAGGTCTCGTCGGTCAGCCCGAAGATCAGGTACAGCTTGCGCCAGCCGGCGCCGGAAAAGCGCCCCAGCAGGGACAGGCCGTAAAACAGGTGGCGGGAGTTGAGCACCAGCATGGCCACGAACACCGCCACCAGGTCCGCCTCGCTGGCCAGCAGCCCCACCGCCAGGATCTGCGCGGCGCCGGCGAAGATGGTCACCGCCATCAGCGGCGCCACCCACCAGCTGTAATCCAGCTGGGCAGTGAAGAGCACGCCGAACGCCATGCCCAGCGGCACGTAACCGAACATCACCGGCAGGGTGAGCCGGAAAGGGGAAGGGTTGCTCAACGTTTTACCACCCGTTTCTCGTAGACGGTTGCAATGGTTTTGCCATCCCAGACATAGCCGTAGTGACTGGCCTGAATCACCGAGTGCAGGACCCTGGGTGTCAGCAGGGCGTAACAGTCCACACCGGGGCTGCGCACCGAGCGGTAGAAGATGGCCTCAACACCGTCCCGTTTCGACTGCAGGCCAAGTTGACGGGCCTGGGAGTAATCATCGGCGGCATGATACCCGTGGTTTTGCCATTCGTCGCCCCGAATATCGACGCCGGTGGCGCTGAAGTCCGCTTTCAGGCACCGCATGCTGATTTCCTGGGGCTCCATCCGGGTGTACCCGAGCCAGCGCTCCATGTGATAGACGGTCTCGTCGATGGCGCCGATGCGCTCCCGGGCGCAATAGAACACGCCAAAGTCGCCGGTGCTGAAGCGACTGCCGTCCGGGTTCAGGTGGGTGAAAGGCGCCATGGCGTAGTGGCAGCCGCGGATGCCAAAGGGCCGCTCCGAGGCCGGCACCAGGCGCAGCTCACCCAGCTCGTCCCGCAGCCTGGGGTTAACCCGGGCCTGGACCGCGTAGAGGGCGTCGAAATCGGCCTGGTCGGCCACATCATCGAACAGGGACACCGGCGGATACTTGCTGGGCACCATCCGGTAGGCCTTCTGGTGCACCAGGGTGGCGAGACCGGGCCGGCTCACCACCAGCCTCCGCGGGCGGCGTCGATGTGGCGGAAGACATCGATCAGGTCCTCCATCCGGCCCGAGGCCATGATCTCCATGGCGGAACGGCCCCGGAACCAGACGTGGTCGTTGGGACGCCGCACCCAGCCGTAGACCGACTCCGGGTCACTCAGGATCAGCCGCAGCCCGGCATGGATGTTGAGCAGGTAGGCCAGGCGGTCTGCCAGGTCCACGGTCACCCGCACACTCTGGGGAGTTTTCTGCAGGCGATAGAAACTGGAGCGGGGCAGCTGGCCGAGCAGGGCCCGCTTCTCTTCCTCGGTGCATTGCCACTTGTCCAGGATGTTCAGCACCACCGGGATGGCGGTATGGATCTGGCTGTCGTCGGCTGTGGGCACCGACTGTATCGCGGTTTGGTTCTGGCGCGCCATCTCGGGCCTCCTCGGTGACCATCTGCAGTGTTCATATTGGACTAAAACGTATAAAAAGTACAGTTTGAAACCTGCATGATATGGGCTCTCACCCAGTCACGATGCCAGCTGGCGCGGCGGCTGTAACAGAACTGTCACGCTACAGCCATAGGATTCTGGTCACTCTCAAGGTGATAGGTGATTCATGTTGGCGACCGTTCGTGCCCGTATCCTGCTGTTCTCCTTCGTGTCGATTTTTGCCCTGGTATCCGTGGGTGCTCTGGCGTGGACCATCATGGTTCGCGCGCAGCAGGCGACCGAGGGCCTGGTGAACGAAAACCTGGCAGACGCCTGGCTGATCATGGATCTGGAGGAGGATCACCGGCAGCTGCAGGATCTTGCCTACCAGATCAAGGCGCAGCTGATGCTCTGGGACGAGATCAATACCGAGTTCCAGGCCCTGGGCGAGCGACTCGAGCAGCACTGGCAGGCCATCCGCAGCAGTCCCCGGCTGGAGGGCTGGGCTGAGGAAAACCAGACCGGTTTTGACGCCGTCCAAGGCCTTCTTAAGGCCATGGCCGAGGGCATCGCTGAGCGCAGCTACTACCGGGTGGGCCAGGTGGTGGACTTCCAGTTGGCGGGCGCTGTCGGCCCCATGCTGTCGGCTATCCAGGCCCGGCAGGATGCGGTGCGGGAGCAGGTTACCGCGGAGGCCTCGGACCTGCTGGGCTTCATGGCGGAACAGCAACGCAACCTGATGTTCGGCTCCGCGGTGTTCCTGGTGGCGATTGTGACCCTGGCGGTCTGGATCCGGCGCAGTGTGGTCCTGCGTCTGGGCCGTATCCAGGAGGACCTGCGGGCCATGGAGGCCGATTCCGACCTGTCACGGGTGCCGGTGGTGGCCGGGCGTGATGAGGTGGCCGGCGTAAGCCAGGCCATCGGCGGCCTGGTGGCCCATTTCGAGCGCTTTATTGCCGATGTCCGCGCCGCCTCCGACAGCCTGGAAGACCGCTCCCGGGCACTGGACGACCAGGCCGAGGAGGTGGGTGACACCAGTCGCAGGACCGGCCAGCAGATCGCCGACGTCACCGAGTCCATGGTGTTCATCGCCCAGCAGGCCCAGACCATCGAGCAGGTGGCCGAGAAGTCCCGCCTGACCGTGACCACCGCCATCGAAGCCAACCATCAGGTCCAGGACGGCCTGCGCAACAGCGAGGCGGCCGCCGAGCAGGCGGTGGCGGTGATCTCCCGGGTGGCTGAATCCATCCATGCGCTGGCGGAGTCCACTGGCCGAATCGAACAGGTGATCGGCGTCATTGCCGACATCGCCGAGCAGACCAACCTGCTGGCCCTGAACGCTGCCATCGAGGCGGCCAGGGCCGGCCAGCACGGCCGCGGCTTTGCCGTGGTGGCGGACGAGGTGCGCAACCTGTCGCGGCGGACCGCCGAATCCACCGTCGAAATCCGTCAGTGGGTGGGGGACCTGGTTCGCGGTGTGGGGGAGGTGGACGGCCAGCTGGTGGACATGCGGGACGTGGGTACCCGCAACCGGGAACAGCTCGACGTTTTGAAAACCCACCTGGTGTCCCTGCAGGAGCGCTTCGACCAGCTCCAGGCCCACAGTGCCGATATCGATGCCGCCATCCTGGCCCAGCGTGACTCCATGGGCCGGGTCGAGCGCCGGGCCGCCACCCTCGGTGACAGCGCCTCGCGCCTTGGCAGCAACGTCGACAGCACCCGGGCGGTCAGCGACTCCCTGCGCCGGGAGTCCAGCTCCCTGCGCCAGCTGGTGGGGCGCTTCCGCACCGCCGCCTGAGGCCTGTGCCGTCTTTGCCGATTGGGGGCCATGCCGTTATGCTGGCCCCTGATCAACCAGGATGGCCGCCATGACCGACGACACCGCTAAACAGCCCGAGCAGGACCCGCGTGACGCGCCCTTTGTGGTGGATACCGACCTGCTCACCGAAGATCAGTTGGAGGGGCTGGTGCAGGAGTATTGCACCCGGTTTCACGGCATCAACGATACCGAGAACCCGCTGGCCGAACAGGCCCGCGTGATGGCTGCCGTGCGCCGGGGCGACCTGGTGGTGTGGTTCGACCCGGTACAGGAAAGCGCCGGCCTGGACCGCAAGCCAGATTGATCCCGCTTATAACCTGCCATAACCCATTGTCAGTTTTCCTAATAGCCTGCCCCGCCTATGATGACCTCCTGAGATAAGTCCAAGTCGTCGGAGGTGCCATGAATACCCGTATCGAGGCCGTGCTGATCGCCAATCGCGGCGAGATCGCCATCCGGATTGCCCGCTCCCTGGCGGAGGGCGGAACCCGCTCCGTGGGCGTGTTTGCTGCCGATGAGGCCGGGGCGCTGCACAGCCAGCGGGTGGATCACGCCGTGGCGCTGTCCGGCAGTGGGCCCAGGGCTTACCTGGACGGCGACGAACTGGTGAGGGTTGCCCAGGCCAACGGCTGCCAGGCCATTCACCCCGGCTATGGCTTTCTCAGCGAAAACGCCGACTTCGCCCGCCAGTGCCGGGAGGCCGGATTGCTGTTCATCGGGCCCTCACCGGACTGCCTGGCATTGCTGGGGGACAAGGCCTCGGCCCGCGCCCTGGCCCGAGAGCAGGGCGTGCCGCTGGCCGAGGGTACCGGCGAGGCCACCAATCTGGAGCAGGCCCGGGACTTTCTCACGGAGCTACAGCGCCGATACGGCGATAACGCCGGCATCATGATCAAGGCCCTGGCCGGTGGCGGCGGCCGCGGCATGCGCCCGGTGCAGCAACTTGATGAACTGGACAGAGCCTACACCCAATGCCGTGCCGAGGCCCGGGCTGCGTTCGGCAACGATGCCGTCTATGTGGAGCGCCTGATCACCGAGGCTCGCCACGTTGAAGTGCAGGTCATCGCCGACGGTGAAGGTAACGTGGGTCACCTCTGGGACCGTGACTGCAGCCTGCAGCGCAACCGCCAGAAGCTGGTGGAGGTGGCGCCGGCGCCGGGTCTGAGCGCAGAGCAGCGCCACGCCCTGATCGAGGCCGCCATGACCCTGGCCCGGGCCGCCGGCCTGCAGGGCCTGGCCACCTTCGAATTCCTGCTGGAGCCGGCCAGCGGCAACTGGGTGTTCATGGAGGCCAACCCGCGGTTGCAGGTGGAGCACACGGTGACCGAGGCCATCAGCGGCGTGGACCTGGTGGCCATCCAGGTGGCCCTGGTCGCAGGCGAGAGTCTCGACAGTCTCGGCCTCGCCGGCCTGCCCCTGGAGCCGCCAGCCCAGCGGGCTATGCAGTTGCGCATCAACCTGGAAACCGTGTTGCCCGACGGCAGCCTGCGGCCGGCCAGCGGCCAGGTCCAGGTCTACGAGCCGCCGGGCGGGCCGGGTATCCGGGTGGATGGCTGCGGCCACGCCGGTATGACCGCCACCACCGCCTACGACTCCCTGCTGGCCAAGCTGGTGGTGTCCGGCCGGCTGACCTGGCCGGCGCTGCTGGACAAGGCCCGCCGCGCACTGACGGAGTTTCGCCTGGAGGGCGTGGCCAGCAACCTGGGTTTCCTGGCCAGACTGCTCTCGATGCAAAGCCTGCGCCCCTATGAGGTTTCCATCGACACCGTTGCCGCCCGTCTCTCCGAACTCGCCGAGGGCCCGGCGCAATCGACAGCGGCCGACGCGGATCTGCCCGAGGGCGCCCGGCCGGTGGTCAGCCCCGTCCAGGGCCGGCTGTTGCGCGTTGCCGTCAGCAAGGGCGAGCAGGTGGCGGCCGGCGCGGTGCTGGCGGTGGTGGAAGCCATGAAGATGGAGTTCGAGCTCAAGGCGCCGACCGCCGGCCAGGTCACCCAAGTCTTTGTTCAGGAGGGGGCCTCACTGGACGAAGGCGCCGCGGTGCTGGCCCTGGAGGCCGATGACCAGGACGCCGTGGCGGAAGCCTCAGAGCTGGAAGTGGACCTGGGCTATATCCGGGAGGATCTTGCCCGCGTGCAGGCGCGTCATCAGCGCCTGCAGGATGACCATCGGCCCGAGGCGGTGGCCAAACGCCGTCGCACCGGCCAGCGCACTGCCCGGGAGAACCTGGCGGACCTGATGGACGAGGGCAGCTTCATCGAATACGGCGCCCTGGCCCTGGCCGCCCGCCGGCGCCGGCAGTCGGAGGCGGAGCTGATGGAGGCCAGCCCCGCCGACGGTCTGATCGCCGGCATCGGTACCGTCAACGGTGATCAGTTTGCCGCCGAGACCGCCCGCTGCATGGCTCTGGCCTACGACTACACCGTGTATGCCGGCACCCAGGGCGTGATGAACCACAAGAAGACCGACCGCATGCTGCAGCTGGCGGCCCAGTGGTCCCTGCCGGTAGTGCTGTTTGCCGAGGGCGGCGGTGGCCGTCCCGGGGATACGGATTTCACCGGTGTCGCAGGCCTGGACTGCCACACCTTCACCGCCATGGCGGCGCTGTCCGGCAAGGTGCCATTGATAGGCATCGTCTCCGGCCGCTGTTTTGCCGGCAATGCCGCGCTGCTGGGCTGCTGCGACGTCATCATCGCCACCCGGGATGCCACCATTGGCATGGCCGGCCCGGCCATGATCGAGGGCGGCGGCCTGGGGCGCTATTCCGCCGAGGAAGTGGGTCCGGTGTCGGTGCAGAGCGCCAACGGCGTGGTCGACGTGGTGGTGGCGGACGAGGCCGAGGCGGTCGCGGTAGCCAGGCAGTACCTGGCGTTCGTCCAGGGTGCCCGGGCCGAGTGGCAGGCCGCCGATCAGCGCTGGCTGCGTCACCTGGTGCCGGAGCACCGCCGGCGGGCCTACGATATGCGGGAAGTCATCCGCACCCTGGCGGATACCGACTCGGTACTCGAACTGCGGCCGGAATTCGCACCGGGCATGATCACCGCCATGGTACGGATCGAGGGCAGGGCCTGTGGCCTGATCGCCAACGACCCCCGCCACCTGGGGGGCGCCATCGACGCGGCCGGTGGCGACAAGGCCGCCCGTTTCATGCGCCTGAGTGACAACTACGGCCTGCCCATCGTCTCGCTGTGCGACACCCCCGGTTTCATGGTGGGCCCGGAGGCGGAGAAGCAGGGCACGGTGCGCCATGTCTCCCGCATGTTCGTGGCCGCCGCCCGGCTTCGAGTGCCGTTCTTTACCGTGGTGGTGCGCAAGGGCTATGGCCTCGGGGCTCAGGCCATGGCTGCCGGCAGCTTCCATTCCCCCCTGTTCACCATCGGCTGGCCCAGCAGCGAGTTCGGGGCCATGGGCCTTGAAGGCGCAGTGCGGCTTGGCTACGCCAAGGAGCTGGCGGCCATCGCCGATGCCGACCAGCGTCAGCACACCTTCGAGCGCATGGTCGCCAAGGCCTACGAACAGGGCCAGGGCACGAGCATGGCCAGTTTCCTGGAGATCGACGCCGTCATTGATCCGGCTGAAACCCGGCGCTGGCTGGTGCGCGGTCTGGACTCCGCCGGCAGGTCCGCAGCGATTGACCAGGGTCAAGGAGGCTTTATCGACACCTGGTAGCAAACCTACCTCTTACGGGCTGAACGCGTTACAATCAGCGGGTTTTCAGAAGTACCATCAGGTCCTCGGCGAGGTGAATTTTGATAAGGGTATTGGTTGTTGACGACCATGATCTGGTTCGCTCGGGTATCACCCGCATGCTGGCCGACAATACCGATATTGAAGTCATCGGGCAGGCGGCATCCGGGGAGGAGGCAATCGACGCGGTTCGCCAGCAGCGGCCCGACATCGTCCTGATGGACATCCGCATGCCCGGCATTGGCGGCCTGGAGGCCACCCGCCGGATTCTGCGGATCGACGACAGTATCCGGGTCATCGTGGTGACCGCCTGTGCCGACGACCCTTACCCCACGCGGGTCATGCAGGCCGGCGCCTCCGCCTACATCACCAAGGGTGCCGACATCCGCGAGATGGTCCGTGCCATCCGCATGGCCCACACCGGCCAGCGCTACATCAGCCCGGAAATCGCCCAGAAGATGGCCCTCAAGCAGGTGGGCGACAACGGCGACGACGACCAGTCCATCTTCGACCGGCTGTCCGAGCGGGAACTCCAGATCGCCATGATGGTGGTGGACTGCCAGAAAGTGCAGGACATCTCCGACAAGCTCTGTCTCAGCCCCAAGACCGTCAACAGCTACCGCTACCGCATCTTCGAGAAGCTGGAGATCTCCAGTGATGTGGAACTGGCGCTGATGGCGGTGAGGCTCGGGTTGCTCGATGCCGACAAGGTCTGACGCGCCGGCCGGGGGTTTCGATTCCAAGACATTCCTCAAGAAGCTGACCGAACGTCCCGGCGTCTATCGGATGCTCGACGCGGCCGGCGAGGTGCTGTACGTCGGCAAGGCCCGCAACCTCAAGAAGCGGGTGGCGAGCTATTTCCGCACTAGCGGCCTGGCCCCCAAGACCGAGGCCCTGGTCAGCCGCATCCAAGCCATCGAGGTCACCATCACAGGCAGCGAGACCGAAGCGCTGCTGCTGGAACAGAACCTCATCAAATCCCTGCGCCCGCCCTACAACATCCTGCTGCGGGACGATAAATCCTACCCCTACATCTTTCTGTCCGGGCACCAGGATTATCCCTCGCTGACCTTCCGGCGCGGGCGCACCAAGAAGGCTCAGGGCACTTGGTTCGGGCCCTTTCCCAGCTCCGGCGCGGTCAAGGAAAGCCTTAATGTTTTACAGAAGGTTTTCCGCATAAGAAACTGTACGGAAAGCTTTTTCCGTAACCGGACCCGGCCCTGCCTGCAATACCAGATCAACCGCTGCACGGCGCCCTGTGTGGAGTACATCAGCCCCGAGGATTACCAGCGCGACGTGCGCCACGCCGCCATGTTCCTGGAGGGCAAGAACCCCGCCATCATCAACGACCTGATGCAGGAGATGGAGGTCGCCTCCCAGAACCTCCAGTTCGAAAAGGCCGCCGCCTGCCGGGACCAGATCAACCACCTGCGCCATGTCCAGGAGCAGCAGTCCGTGCACGGGGAGGGCGGTGACGCCGATGTGGTCGCCCTGGCCCAGGACGCCGGCGTGGTGTGCATCGTGGTGATCATCGTGCGTGGCGGCCGGGTGCTGGGCACCAAGGACTACTTCCCGCGCTATTCCATCGAGCAGTCTGAAGCCGAGCTGCTGAGCGCCTTCCTGGGCCAGTTCTATTTCGGCGGCAGCACCCAGCGGGAACTGCCGCGGGAGGTGCTGGTGCCGGTGGAGATCGAAGGCAGCGAGCTGCTGTCCCAGGCCCTTACCGAGGCCGCCGGCCGGGATACCCGGGTGCGCCACAGCGTCCGGGGTGAACGCCGTCGCTGGCTGGAGCTGGCCGCCACCAACGCCAAACAGACCCTGCTGACCCACCTGGCCAGCAAGGAGACCGTCTACCGCCGCCTGCTGGCCCTCAGAGACCTGCTGCGCCTGGCGGAGACCCCGAGCCGGATGGAATGTTTCGACATCAGCCACAGCCACGGCGAACACACGGTCGCGTCCTGCGTCGTTTTCGACGAGAATGGGCCGCTTAAAAGCGACTACCGGCTCTACAACATCGAAGGCGAGACCGCCGGTGACGACTACGGCGCCATGCGTCAGGTGCTGACCCGCCGCTACAAGCGCATGATGGCGGGCGACGGCAAACGCCCGGACCTGGTGTTCATCGACGGCGGCAAGGGCCAGCTCAACGTGGCGCGGGAAGTGTTCGACAGCCTCGGCATCGACGACATCCCGCTGATCGGTGTGGCCAAAGGTGTCACCCGCCGGGCCGGCATGGAGCAGCTGATCGACGCCCTGACCGGCGATGTCTTCCGGGTGCCGGCGGACTCCCCGGCGCTGCACCTGATCCAGCATATCCGGGACGAGTCCCACCGCTTTGCCATCACCGGCCACCGCAAGGGCAGGGACAAGAAGCGGCGCCAGTCCACCCTGGAGGGCATTGACGGGGTAGGGGCCAAGCGTCGCCGTGAACTGATCCGCTATTTCGGCGGCATCCAGGAAATCCGCAAGGCGGGTGTGGATGAAATTGCTAAAGTGAAAGGCATCAGCAAGTCACTGGCCGAATCCATTTACGCGGCACTACACGACGAGTAAACAAAACGCATGAATCTACCCAACATCCTCACCCTGTCGCGCATCGTCATGATTCCGGTGTTCGTCGTGGTTTTCTACCTGCCGGTGGAGTGGCGCTATCTGGTCAGTGCCGCCATCTTTGCCCTGGCCGCCGCCACCGACTGGCTGGACGGCTACCTGGCCCGCAAGCTGGACCAGTCCACCCCCTTCGGCGCCTTCCTGGACCCGGTGGCGGACAAGCTCATGGTGGCGGTGGCGCTGACCGTGCTGATCCAGGAGCACTACAGCCTGTTCATGACCCTGCCGGCAATGGTGATCATCGGCCGGGAGATCGTCATCTCCGCGCTGCGGGAGTGGATGGCGGAGATCGGCAGCCGTGCCAGTGTGGCGGTGTCCTACATCGGCAAGATCAAGACCACCGCCCAGATGGTGGCCATCATCATGCTGCTGGCGGTGCCGCCGGCCACCCCGGTGGCCTATGCCGGCCTGGCGTTACTGTACATCGCCGCAGGCCTGACCCTGTGGTCCATGGTGCTCTACCTGAAAGCCGCCTGGCCTGAACTATTCCCGAAACACTAATGTGAGGCCGCGAGGGCGCTTTCGGGGCTGATTAAAGAATAATCAAACAGTTACGTGCAGGTTCCGGTTTAAAAAAGGGTTGACACCCAGCCCTGATTCATTAATATATGCGCCACTTCGCGGCAACACAGCGAAGGGCATCGGCCTCCGGGCCGGCGTCAGTAGAGCGGGAATAGCTCAGTTGGTAGAGCACAACCTTGCCAAGGTTGGGGTCGCGAGTTCGAATCTCGTTTCCCGCTCCAATTTCTCTCCGGTTCACCGGTTGGAAATCACAATCCAAGTCTCTCAAAGCCCACCTGAGAGCATGAAGCCAGAATTCTTCGGCTTTCCCCGGCGCGGTGGCAGAGTGGTTATGCAGCGGACTGCAACTCCGTGTACGCCGGTTCGATTCCGACCCGCGCCTCCATTTCTTTCTCTTTATTTACAGCTAGCTACCAGTTTCGAGCCAAAGCCGGCGTTTTGATGGCGACATCATGGCGACAAAATGGCGACCACGATTCATGGTTTTTCTGGATCGCGGAGCGATTTCAGAGTTGATTTTGATCGCTCTGGCGGACGAACCAACCGGTAGTGTTTGCGCATTGCCTCGGTCTCATGGCCACCTTTGTTGTTTTCCCCCTGGGATAAAAACTCGTCAGTTAAGCCCTTCTTCCTTAAGTCTCGCAACTGATACTTACCCTTGTATCCGGCCTCTTCACAGGCCTTTGCCCAGGATATTTGCATGAAACGATGCTGCACCGGTTTTGTGCGACTCCTGAAATCAAAATATCGTGGGTAGACCATTAGATACGGAGAAATGATCTCCTGCTCACGCTTCCAATCCCTGAACCACTCGATCAGTGCTCTCAGGTCCTCGTTCATCTCAATAACAATGGGCACGCCCGTTTTGTGCCGTGCGAAGTGGATTTCTCCAAACTCGCCCTCGTCATCCTTGATCTGATCCTCCTTTGTAACCATCCC
>NZ_JAWVZL010000063.1:0-17844 GCF_033722195.1 Marinobacter sp. | reverse complement strand
CTGCCCTTTCTCCCGCCTGCGTGGCCTCCCCCCCCCCCTTCCTGTTCTTTTTTTCGGGGCGTCTCCTCAACGTCCCCCCCCCCTCCGCTCCAGTCCCCAAAGTCGAGCCCCCATCTCCGTCTTCTTTAAAACCGCGCCACACCAAAGCTGTTGGGCCGCAGCTGCCGTGCCTCGGCTTCTCGGCAGAGCGACAGCACCAGGGCCAGGACCCGCCGGGTATCCCGCGGGTCGATCAGGCCGTCGTCCCAGAGCCGGGCGGTGCCGTAGAGGGCGGTGGAGCCGTCCTCCAGTTTCTTGGCGGTGGCCTGCTCCAGAAAATCCAGCGTCTTCGGATCCGGCTCCACGCCGCTGCGCCGCTGTTTGTCCTCCGCCACAATGCGCATCACCTTGCCGGCCTGGGCCGGGCCCATCACCGCGGTGCGGCTGTTGGGCCAGGCGAAGATGAACCTCGGGTCCAGGCCGCGGCCGCACATGGCGTAGTTGCCGGCACCGTAGGAGCCGCCAATCACCACCGCGATTTTCGGCACCCGGCAGTTGGCCACCGCCTGGATCATCTTGGAGCCGTGCTTGATGATGCCGTTCTGCTCCGAGTGGGTGCCCACCATGAAGCCAGTGGTATTGTGGAGAAAAAGCAGCGGCGTTCCCGCCTGGTCGCACAACAGGATGAACTGGGCTGCCTTGGTGGCACCAGCGGGAGTGATCGGGCCGTTGTTGCCGATGATGCCCACCGCGTGACCCTCGATGCGGATGGTGCCGCACACGGTCTGGTCGTCGTAACCGGGCTTGAAGTCCATGAAACCGGAGCCGTCCGCGATGCGGGCCAGCACTTCCCGGACGTCGTAGGGCTTCTTGGGGTCGGAGGGAATCACCCCCAGCAGTTCCTCCGCCGGGTAGAGCGGCTCCTGCCAGTCCCGCTGGGGCAGGGGCGCCAGGTGCTCGTTCCAGGACAGCGCCTCCAGGATGTTGCGGGCGTAGCGCACGCCGTCGGCGTCGTCCTCCGCCAGGTATTCGGCGGTGCCGGCCACCTCGGCGTGCATCTGGGCGCCGCCCAGCTCCTCATCGGTGGCCACCTCACCGGTGGCGGCTTTCAGCAGCGGCGGGCCGGCCAGGAACATCTTGGCCTTCTCCCGCACCACGATGACGTAATCCGACAGGCCCGGCTGGTAGGCGCCGCCGGCGGTGGCGTTGCCGTGCACCACGGTGACCTGGGGAATGCCGGCTGCGGACATCCGGGCCTGGTTGGCGAAGCCGCGGGCGCCCAGCACGAAGATGTCGGTGGCGTAGTTGAGGTTGGCGCCGCCGCTCTCGGACAGGGACACCACCGGCAGTTTGTTCTCCAGGGCGATCTGCTGCAGGCGCAGGGTCTTGTCCAGGCCGGCCGGGGTGATGGTGCCGCCCTTGATGGCGCTGTTACTGGCCACCACCAGGCAGCGGATGCCACTGACCACCCCAATGCCTGCGATGATGCCGCCGCCGGCCTGGCTGCCGTCTTTGTCGTCGTGCATCTTGTAGCCCGCCAGGGAACAGAGTTCCAGGAAGGGGGTGCCCCGGTCCAGCAGGCGGTTGATCCGCTCTCGGGGCAGCAGTTTGCCTTTCTTGGTGAACTTGTCCCGGGCCGCCTCCGCCAGGTCCAGCACCTTCTGCTCCACCTCACGGAACAGCTCGATGTGGCTCTGCATCGCCTCGACGTTGCCGCGGAATTCCTCCGACTGGGGGTTCAGGGCCGATTCAATCACCTGCATGTGTGAACTCCTCAGTCGTCCGCCAGCACGTTGGGGGTGCTGCTGCGGTGGAAGCCGTTGAATGGCTCGTTGTTTTTCGCCTTGGGCAGCGGCCAGACCCGGGTGCCCTGGGAGGCGGCGCCGTCGATGCGCAGGGTGTCACCATTGATAAAGGCGGCGGCTGGGCTGAGCAGGAAACAGATTGCGGCGCTGACTTCCGCCTCGGTACCCATGCGCTTGATGGGCACGGCCTCCGCCAGCCCGCGGATCCACTGCTTCATGGACTCGGGGTAGCTGTCCATGCCGCTGGAGGCGATCCAGCCCGGTGCCACCGCGTTGACCCGCACGCCGGAGGCGCCCCATTCCACCGCCGCGGTCTGCGTGAAGTTGACCATGCCGGCACGGGCGGCGCCGGAGTGACCCATGCCGGGCATGCCGCCCCACATGTCGGCGACGATGTTGACGATGGCGCCGCCGGTCTTGGCCATGGCCTGGTTATAGGCCTCCCGGGCCATCAGGAATCCGCCGGTGAGATTGGTGCGCACCACGGTTTCCCAGCCTTTCTGGTTGATACCCGCCAGTGCCGACGGGAACTGGCCGCCAGCGTTGTTGACCAGGCCGTGCAGGCTGCCGTGTTCGGCGATGATGGCCTTGACCGTGGCCTTGACCGCTTCTTCCTCGCGGATGTCACAGGGGTGAGCGGAGGCAATACCGCCGTCTTCGAGGATCTCGGCTTTCACCGCTTCCAGCTTTTCCGCCTTGCGACCCACCAGGGCGACCCGGGCGCCCAGGGACGCCAGCTCGTGGGCGGTGCAGCGGCCGATGCCGGAGCCACCGCCGGTGACGATGACGGTCTGGCCGGCGAACAGGCCGGGTCGAAGTACGGATTGATAACTCATGCTTGGTTTCCTTTGTTCAGGATCGCCCCGGCCACCGGCACGGGCATTTCCAGGAGTTGCTGGGCGAAGGCCTTGCCCTGGGGGTCGATGCGCAGGCTGGCGACGCCGCCACCGCCCAGGCTGTGCTCCAGCAGGAAGTTGAAGGCATCCAGGCCGGGCATGGCCCAGCGTGTGACCCGGCCGGTGTCCGGGTTCAGGGTATGGGCCATCCACCGGGCCACTGACTGTTCGGTCACGGCGGCGGCAATGAAAGGCAGGTATTCGGGCTTGCGGGCGATCACGCCGATGTTGCTGTGGTCGCCCTTGTCACCGCTGCGGGCCCAGGCCAGTTCGATCAGCGGTACGGTGGTGTCGGTATCGGGTTCGGCCAGGGTCTCCGGTTCCGGTGCCAGGCTGGCAGGGTCGAAGCCGCCATCGGTGTCGATCACCACCGGCACGCGCTCGCCGCCCACATCCACCTGGACGGTCACTTCGGTCTTGGGTACCAGGCAGGAGTAGAGCCGGATTTTCGGCCACACCGTGGGCCGGCCGCCAACGATACCGGTGATGCCCGGCGCCATGCCGGTGGCGGCCTGGGCGATTTCCCGGGAGAAGAGCACCTGGGCTTTCTTGTCGGGGTGTGCGACGCTGATTTTGACCACCACTTCCCGGCAGTGCTCGGTGCGGGCATGGGGGCCGTAGGTAGTCTCGGTGCCCAGCAGCTCCACGCTGGTCTCGGTGTAGGGGCCAAAGCCCCGGCTCTCGAACATGCCGGAGGTCTTTTCCAGGATGGCACGGGCTACCCGGTCGGCCTTGGCGCGGGCATCGATACCCGCCAGCAGGAAGGTGACGGTGCACTTGAAACCGTCCGGCCAGGTGCCGGAGACCTTGTAACTGTCTGTGGGCGGCAGGCCGCGGGCACCACTGACCCGAACCCGGTCGCCACCCAGCTCGGTGAGGGTGACCGCGGTGAAATCGCAGGTGACGTCCGGCAGCAGGTAGGCGCGGGGATCGCCGATCTCGTACACCAGCTGTTCCGCCACCGTGCCGCGGGTCACCTGGCCGCCGGTGCCTTCCGGCTTGGTGATCACAAAGTCGCCGTCGGCGCTGACCTCCACGATGGGGAAGCCCATGTCGGCGTAGCCGTCCGCCACCTCCTGCCAGTCGGTGAAGTTGCCGCCGGTGGCCTGGGCGCCGCATTCCACCAGGTGGCCGGCCAGGCTGGCCTGGGCCAGTTTGTCGTAATCGTTCCAGGCCCAGCCGAATTCGTGTACCAGGGGTGCCAGCACCAGGGCGCTGTCGGCAATGCGGCCGGTAATCACGATGTCGGCGCCGGCTTCCAGCGCCGCCACCAGGCCGGGCGCGCCCAGATAGGCGTTCAGGCTCACCATCATGCCGGGCATGGCGGCGCCGGTGGTCATTTCGGTGATGCCGGCCTGGGCCAGGGCTTTCTTGCGGGGCAGCAGGTCGTCCCCCAGCACCAGGGCGATCTTCAGATCCACCCCGGTTTTGTCGCACAGGGCCTGCAGGGCGTCCCGGCAGGCCACCGGGTTGACGCCGCCGGCGTTGCTCAGCACCTTGATGCCCTTTGCCTTGATGTCCGACAGCAGAGGCGCCATCACGGTTTCGACGAAATCCCGGGCGTAACCGGCGCCCGGGTCCTTGAGCTTCTGGCCGGCCATAATGGACAGGGTAATCTCCGCCAGGTAGTCCGACACCAGATAGTCCAGGTTGCCCTTGCTCACCAGTTGCTGGGCGGCGGTTTCGGTGTCGCCCCAGAAAGCGGCCGAGCAGCCGATGCGAAGGGTCTTGCCGGTGGCGGTCATGGTGGCCTCACTGAACGCGGATGTTGGGAAATGATGCAATGAGTATGCTGTTAGGGACATTACCAAGCAAGCGCTTGGTTTGTAAATAACCCGGCAGCAGGTAGAATGGATTCGCCCCCAACAACCAGCCCGAGCCACCGGCCCAAGCCACCAGGAAGTTGCCGTGAACCAGACCGCCATCCTCAATGCCCTGATTGCCGATAACCTGGTGTCCGACCCCGCCGGCGCCCGCGGCCGGCTGCTGAAAGAGGCCGCCCGCCTGTTCCGGGACAAGGGCTACGAGCGCACCACGGTGCGGGACCTGGCGGCGGCGGTGGGCATCCAGTCCGGCAGTCTGTTCCACCACTTTCGCAGCAAGGAGGAAATCCTCAAGGCGGTGATGGTGGAAACCATCCGCCTCAACACCGCCATCATGCAGCAGGCGGTAGAGGAGGCGCAGACCGACCGGGACAAACTGCGGGCGCTGATTTTCTCGGAGCTGGAGTCCATCATCGGCCAGACCGGTGAGGCCATGGCGGTGCTGGTGTTCGAATGGCGCAGTCTGTCGGAGTCGGCCCAGGCCGAGGTGCTGGCCCTTCGTGATATCTATGAGCACCTCTGGCTCGACGTGCTGGGCTCCCTGGCCCGGGCCGGTGTGCTGAAGGCCGACCCTTTTGTGGTCCGCCGTATGTTGACCGGGGCCCTGAGCTGGACCGTCACCTGGTACCGGCCGGACGGAGGTATGACCCTGTCCGATCTCACCGACCAGGTAGTGGCCATGCTGGCGATTGACCGGGGCTGAATCCCCGACTGGCACGCCTGTGCCAGAAGTGTTTTCTGAAAGCCTCTGATTTAAATAAGAAAAATTCCACCCAGGGCGTTTTCGGACGGGCAATTGGCCTGTTCGGCATGATTTTGCGGCAGCAGAGCCATTTTTGTCGGACAGGATTCATCGCATCCTTTTCCCCGCTCGATGAGTAAACGAGGTGTTGCCGTGGGCCCTGCATCACGGAACCCCGATCTGGCGTTGTGATAAAAACAGGCCCGCGAGGTCGGTCTCGACACCCTTACCAATAAAAATAAGCCCGAACAGGACTCATTATGACTCTGGCAAACATTTCGGCACGGCTGCGCCGTGCGGCCAAGACCCTGGCGACCCCGGTTGTGCTGCTGACCGCGGCGGGTTGTTCGTTCCATCCTATCTATACGCCCACGGGCGATGTCCTGGCGGGTTACTCCGAATCCAACGCCACGCCCTACGTGATGCAGATGTCCGACCCGGGTATGGCCTGCAGCCTCGGGGAAAGTCTCGACCCGCTGGTGTACTCCTTCAAGCGGGTGACCTCCGCGCCGGCGGAAACCGGCTCCCTGCTGATGCTGCTGGCGGGCAACTGCTCGGAATACCGGGCCTGGGAAGCGGAGCTTGAATACCTGGGCGCCGACTACGCCGGTGAGGTGCCGGCCGCGAAGGACGCCCGCGAGCGCGCCAAGCGCCTGAATGCCGAGACCGCCAAACGCCGTTACCTGGCCTTCCAGCGCGCCATGGAGGCCTACGACTACGAGCCCGGCAACCCCGATGCCCAGTGTCCCTTCTTCTATGACGACCAGGACGAGATCACCTTCCTGCTGGGTCTGCTGACCGGCATGCAGGCCATCGTCAACGACGCCAACTCCGGCGCCATGGCCGGCGTGCCCCGGGATATCGCGCCCCAGGCCGAGCGAGCGGCCCGCTGTGTCGACAATGAAAAGTGGGCCGGCCTGCCCAACGCCATCCGCGCCATGGTGTGGCTGCTGATCCCCGATACCCGCCCTGACGATGCCCGCGACCCCTGGCTGGTCTTTGCCGAGAGCTCGAAGCTGAGCGTGGACCGGGGCATTCGCGCCGCCATGGCCCTGGAAGTGGTGGCCGCCGAGACCTTTGGCCGCCAGGACGTACGTGAGGATGTCATCGCCCGCTTTGCCGACGCCGACAACCGCATCGACGTCTGGGAGGAATACCAGCTGGTGGATGAGGTGGCCCGCGGGGTCATCCAGTTCTCATCCGACAAGTACTGGACCGCCAACTACGGCTACCGCACGCCCCAGAGCCGTTTCGGCTCACTCAGCGAGCGCAGCGAAACCACCGATGCCGAAGTCATGGACCTGGACGACCTGCTGTAGCCGCCCAGCCAACCGATCGCACAAACATAACAAGACCCGGAGGTCACTCATGTTCCGTAAAACCACCACCGCCCTGATTCTTTCCCTGGCCGCGCCGCTGGCCGCCGCCGAGCCCGTCAAGATGTGTGTGTTCGACGTTATCGGCGCCAACGGCGACATGTACAATATGGTCAAGGATTACGCCCTGGAGATGAAAGCCCACGGCGTGGATTTCGAGCTGCGCCCCTACACCGACGAAGGGGTTGCGGTGGGCGACTTCAACTCCGGCCAGTGCGATGCCGTGGCCGCCACCGACCTGCGTACCCGGCCGTTCAACCGCTTCACCGGCAGCATCAGCGCCGTGGGCGCCATCCCCACCTACGATGACCTCAAGACCGTGCTGGCCACCCTGGCCCAGCCCAAGGCCGCCAAACTGATGAAGCAGGGCGACTACGAGGTCCTGGGCATTGTGCCCGCCGGCGCCGGCTACCTGTTCGTCAATGACCGCAGCATCGATACCGCTGGAGAACTGGCGGGCAAGCGCATGGCTACCCTGGACTACCAGAAGGACGCCATCCACATGGTGAACCACGTCAAGGCCACGGTGGTGCCCTCGGACATCACCAACTTCGCCGGCAAGTTCAACAACGGCTCGGTGGACACCGCCTACGCCCCGGCTTTCGCCTATGAGGCCCTGGAGCTCTACAAGGGCGTTGGCGACACCGGCGGCATTGTGGACTATCCGTTGGCCCAGTTGACCATCCAGATCATTGCCAAGGATGACGTGCTGTCCGACGAGGTGGCGCAGAAGTCCCGGGAAGTGGCCTGGGGCATGTACGGCCAGGCCATGGATCTGATCCTCAAGAACGAGAAGAACATCCCGCAAGAGAAGTGGGTGAAGATCTCCGAGGCCGACATCGGCGGCTACCAGGAAATGTTCCGGGAGAACCGCCTGCAGCTGCGTGACGGCACCGATGGCGCCAGCAAGGTCTATGATCCGCGCATGATGAGCCTGCTCAGCAAGGTCCGCTGTGCCAGCAACCCCGGTGCGTCCGAATGCACCGCAGCTAACCGCGAATAAGCAGGCAGGCTGACCCTCTATGAACTGGCGTGCGCTTTCGGCAGTCAGGCCCACCACGCTCTACCCCGTGCATCGTTTGCACGGGGTGGTGCTCCTGATGCTACTGATGGTTACCCTGCTGTTGGGCATGGGCAATTCCCTGCATTCCCGTCTGCTCTGGATCGGCGAGCAGACCTGGCCCAACTACTACCTGCTGGACCCGGCCGCCCAGGAGCCCACCTGCGACCTGTCCATCAACATCGAGGCCGAGGTGCAGCGGCGCATGGACGCCTACCAGCCCGACCCGGACGCCCTGTTCAGCTCGCCCCCCAATCCGGCCACCCTGCGGGAGTCCCTGCGCAAGAACCTGGAGAATTGCGAGCTCAAGCACCAGGCCTACCAGGTCAACCAGGAGCACGCCACGCCGGCGCTGGCGGTATTCAAGGCTGTCGAGCAGGGCATGGCGGACTTCCTGCTGGATAACATCGACCTGATGAAGTTCCTGTTCATCGGGATGTTCGCCATGGCCGCCGCCATCTCCACCCTGGACGCCGACCACATCGCCCTGCGGCTGCCCCGCAACCGGGCCGAATGGCGCCTGAGCCAGGGCGTACAGCTGCTGGTCAATGGCCTGATGGTGTACTCGCTGCTGTCCTACGTGGGCCGGCTGGCGTCGGCGCCGGACACCGAAGACACCATCTTCCTGCAACAGGCCTGGGCCGCGGTGTTCGGCATGTTCATGGTGATCAACCTGGTGCGGCTGGTGGCCATTCCCGAGCGCATGCAGCCCGGCAAGCTGGTGGCCTCGTCGCCGCTGATCATACCGCTGCACTGTTCCATGGGCCTGATCGCGATGAGCTACTTCCTGTTCATCGACGGTTACAGCTCGGGCCTGGCCATCTACTTCGGCATGATGACCAACCTGTCGTCCATGTTCATCAACATCGGCCTCTACGTGCTGGTGGGCATGGCCCTGAAGCAGACCCGGCTGCCGGAGCTGCTGCTCAACATCATCAAGCCGTTCCAGTTGCCGGCGCCCATGCTGGCCTCGGTGATGATCTTCGCCACCGCCTTCCCGACCGCGTTTACCGGTGCTTCCGGTATCTTCATCCTGGCGGTGGGCGGTGTGGTCTACGATGAACTGCGCCGCGCCGGTGCCGGCCGGCAGCTGTCGCTGGCCACCACGGCCATGTCCGGCAGCCTCGGGGTGGTGCTCAACCCCTGCCTGCTGATCGTGGTGGTGGCCGCCCTGAACAAGGAAGTCACCACCGGTGAGCTCTACGGCTGGGGCCTGTGGGTGTTCCTGCTGTCCGCCTTCCTGTTCACCTTCGTGGTCTGCAAGACCGAGGGCAACTGGAAGCCGCGGCCGGTGCCGGGTGCCTTCCGCGAATCCCTGAGCCATTTCCGGCCGCTGCTGCCCTACGCCCTGACGGCGGCGGCGGTGATCGTCAGTATCTGGCTGCTGCTGGATCTTGGTTTCAACGAGTACAGCGCGCCGCTGATCCTGCCGCTGGTGATGCTGGCGCTGGTATTCCTGGATGCCAACAAGGACAGCCGCGAGCCGGGAGAAAGCCGGGCCCGTGCCTTCTGGACCCGCAGCACGGCGGCGGCCAGCGATTCGGCGGTGCACATCGGGGCGCTGCTGGCGCTGATCGGCTTCTCCATCTGCCTCGGCGGCATTCTGGAGCGCTCCGACATTGTCCACGCGCTCTTCCCGGTAGGCTTGAACAATCCCTGGCTGGTGATGCTGGTGGTGGTGGTAATGCTCACCTGCATCGGCATGGTGATGGATCCGTTCGGCGCAGTGATCCTGGTGTCCGCCACCATTGCCCAGGCTGCCATCAAGCTTGGCATCGACCCGCTGCACTTCTGGATCGTCTGCCTGGTGGCCTTCGAGCTGGGCTACCTGAGCCCGCCAGTGGCCCTGAACCACCTGCTGACCCGCCAGGTGGTGGGGGAGACCGAGGTGCTGGCGGCGGAGCGCACCGGTTCTTTCTGGCACCGATACGAGCGCCTGCTGTTGCCTTTGCTGGTCATGGGCACCACTCTGTTATTAGTGGCATTCGTTCCGATGCTGTTCTATGCCCTCTGACCGGGGGCATTGATGTGACGAAAGCCGCCTCCTTGTGAGGCGGTTTTTGTTTGCGTCGGTATGGGATCCCGGATCGTATGCATAACGTGTAGTCTTTTCCGGGCGGCGGTCTGACATCGGGAAGTCATGGATGCCGTAGAGACTGGGGTGAACCATGAACAGCGAGGCAGATTCCTATGAGGCAGCGATTGACGCAGGGTGGGCTGGCCATTGCAGTGACAGTGCTCCTGGCCGCCTGCAGCGGCGGCTCCGATGGCGGTGGCACAATCGTTGATCCCGCTGACCTTGGCGGCACCATAGCCATTGAGAGCGGTACCCGGGTGGATGTGGACACTGCGGACGACAGCCGTGCCGGGGTGGCCGGCAACAATGACCTGGCCACCAGTGCACAGATCCTGCCGGATACCGGTATTCTCGGCGGTTACGCCAGTCTTGCCGGCGGACAATACTCCGATGGTCCCGGTGGCGGATCGTTCGAGTATTTTGCCGATGGGGAGGACTTTTTCCGGGTTGGCCTCATGAACGATGACCGGATTGCCTTGCAAGTGTTTCCCGAAGGTGAGGGCGCTGTACCCTTCGTGCGCCTGAGTGTTGTGCGCGATGATACCGGTGCCGAACAGTGCAACAGTGGCTGCAGCGGTACCGAGTCCAGTTTTGTTCATGTCATTTCCGGGGCCAGCGGCTCCACGGCCCACACGGTTTCAGTTCGAGCGGAAGACGGCGGCCCATTCCGGTATGTACTGAGCATAACCACCAGTAGTGGGACCAGCTCGATGGTGTCCGGTTATGGCGGAGCGGATTTCGTTGTGGGTGAAGCCGTGGTCAAACCGGATACTTCCGGACAGGCTTTCGGATCTTCCGCAGCGATCGCCCAAGCCATGAACGCCGCTGAAGCCAGGCCTCTGGGGCTGGGGCTCTGGCACGTCAGACAGGCCCCTACCTATCTGACGCGCCAGCTTTCCGGTAGCGAGCGGTTGGCGGCCCAGATGGAGACGCTGGATTGGATTCGAAGTCTCAGGAATCAGCCCGGTGTCGAGTTGGTCGAGCCCAACTACCTGTATGAGGCGCAGCAGGTGACGCCGGAGACCAATCGCCTCTATGACCTGCAGTGGAACATTCCCCTGATCGAACTGCCGTCCGCCTGGCTGGCTGCGCCCAATGCCGGCAGTGGCGTAGGTATCGCGGTGCTGGACACCGGCCTGTTCAGTACGACGCCAAATACCTACGGTAGCTGGCATGAGGACCTGGTACAGAATGTAACGCCGGCCCTGGGTAGCCAGGACTGGGTATCCGCTGAGTTCGATATTGATGGCACGAATGGCCGTGATGATAATCCACACGACCCCGGTGATCTCACCGGCCAGAGCAGTTTTCACGGCACCCACGTGGCCGGCATCGCTTCGGCTGTAGACAATACCATCGGTATCGTTGGCGTTGCGCCAAACTCCGTTTCCATTCCCGTGAGGGTGCTGGGGGTAGACAAGACCAGCGGCCGCACCGTGGGCTCGCTGGATGATCTGATTGCTGGCATTAACTGGGCCAGTACCCAACCGGAGATTCATGTCATTAATCTCAGTCTCGGTGGCGTCGGTGACAGCCAGACCCTGGAGATGGCTATCAACAACGCTTACAACAATGGCAAGCTGGTGGTGGCCGCCGCCGGCAATCAGGGCACCGATCAGCCCACTTTCCCCGCCGCTTTCGAAAATGTCGTTGGTGTTGGGGCGGTGGACGCGGGAGAAGTGCGGGCCGGCTATTCCAACGTAGGGGTTTCCGTGAGTCTGGTAGCGCCGGGAGGTGACGCCAATCGCGACGCCAATCAGGACGGTAATGCCGACCTTATCATCAGCGCTTGGGGTGACGACAGTAACGGCCTCCGCGCCAACTACGCCGGCCTCCAGGGGACCTCAATGGCGGCTCCCCATGTGGCCGGGGTCTATGCCCTGATGAAAGAGGCCGCCGCCAGCAGTAGCACGCCGCGTAATCTGACCCCCCAGGATTTCCGTGCCCTCCTGGAAAATGGGCAGCTCACCGACGACCTGGGGGACAGCTTCCAGTACGGAAGGGGCCTGATCAACGCCCTCAAGTCGGTGGATGCCGCTCTCGATGGCAATATTCCCACGGTGCTGGGTGCCGATCCCTCGGCACTTCAGTTTACTGAAAGCCTGAGCAGTCAGACCGTGACCCTCACCGTATTTCCTGAGGGGGATACAGTCAGTGTCAGCAACGTGACGCCGCCGCCCTGGTTGCAGATTGATCCTGCTCTGGAGCGAGAAGTGGTGGCCGGCTCAACCAGTTTCACCGCTTCGGTCACGGATGCGGGCCTCATGATGGAGGATAACCTCTACCGAGGTGAGATCGAGATCACCTACGGTGCTCAGAACAGGGTCCTGGAAATTCCGGTTTCACTGCAGTTGGGCGAACTGGCGGAGGATCGCAATGCGGGTCGACATTTCGTGCTGCTGGTCAGCACGGATGAAAACCGTGATACGGTTCAGCAGGAGGTGGTCGAGGCTGTCAGCGGCCAGTACACCTTCGCATTCGACGAAGTGGAGCCGGGTGACTACTTCCTGGTGGCCGGTACCGACATGGACAACAACGGTTTCATCTGCGAGAACGGCGAGGCCTGTGCTGAGTACCCGGTTAATGGCTTGCCGGAACCCATCACCATCGGCGACTCGCCCATCAGCGGCGTGCGCCTGACCACCAGCTTCCGCCGCCCCACCATCACCGAGATGGGCCTGCCGCGTGTGGGCTTCGAGGGCTACCGTTTGCTGGGTGACGACAACACAGACGAACCCGTGCGTCGGGTTGAGGGGGCTTTACCATGAACATCCTTTCTCACGGCCTGACCTTGGGCCTGGTTGCAGCGCTGGCGGCCTGCGGCTCAACGCCCTCGGTGACGGTCAACAGCAAGGGCGCGCCGCTGGCCCGCCAGATCACGGCGGCGGACCACTGCGGCCTGACGGCGCCGGGGCTGGTACATATCGAAAACACCTCCGAGCTGTCGAAGTTTCGCCAGCTGCCCCAGCAGAACCTGAACCTGCCGGCGGCCGACACGATTGATTTCGACAGCGAGCACCTGCTGGTGGTGGGTCTGGGTCAGAAGCCCACTGGAGGCTACAGCGTGACGCTCACTTCCTACGCTCTGCACGGGGAGGAGCTGGACCTGGGGGTGGTGGTGAATAAGCCGGATCCGCAGATGATGGTGCCGCAGGTGATTACTACGCCCTGCGCGGTGCTGGCGATCAGTGCTGGCGGTTGGCAGACCCTGGATGTGAACGGCGACGGCCTGGACGAGATGACGGTAAGCCGCTGAACGTCCGTCTCGGGGGCAGAAAACAACCGTTGATCTTTCCGGCCGAATCCCTAAGCTAGTGGGCTTTAGGAGCCTCTCATTAACTCCTGGATGGCCTCTGGCCTTCAGAGCGATTCACAATCAAGGCGCGACTTTGCAGTAATGTCTGGACCTTACAAAAAGTCGCAACACCGAGTGTGGATCGCTCTGAAGGCCCCGAAGGGCGCGCTCTGAAGGCTGCATCTGCGGCGTTGCGGCCCTTGCCAAGGGCTACGGCCATTGGCGGCGAGCCGCGCCTTGCAGCTACAGCCTTCAGAGCACGCAGAGACCATTCAGGAGTTAATGAGAGGCTCCTTAGTTCCTTCGATTCAGAGATGTCGCCGAGTTATGAGCCAGAAAGAATACAACGCCGATGCCATAGAGGTCCTGAGCGGCCTGGATCCCGTCCGCAAGCGCCCGGGCATGTACACGGACACCAGTCGGCCCAATCACCTGGCTCAGGAAGTCATCGACAACAGCGTGGACGAGGCCCTGGCCGGTCACGCCCGCCGCATCGATGTGGTACTCCACGCCGACGGCGCCCTCAGCGTCGAGGACGACGGCCGCGGCATGCCGGTGGACATCCACAAGGAGGAAGGCCTGCCCGGTGTGGAGCTGATCCTCACCCGGCTGCACGCCGGCGGCAAGTTCTCCCAGGGCAACTACAACTTCTCGGGCGGTCTGCACGGTGTCGGTGTGTCGGTCGTCAACGCCCTGTCCAGTCACCTGGAAGTGACCATCAAGCGCAACGGCGAGCTGCACCGCATGCGCTTCGCCAACGGCGACAAGATTTCCGAGCTGGAGGTGATTGACACCGTCGGCAAGCGCAACACCGGCACCCGTCTCAAGTTCACCCCGGATCCGAGCTATTTCGACAGCCCCAAGTTCTCCGTCAGCCGCCTGCGCCACAATCTGCGGGCCAAGGCCGTGCTTTGCCCGGGTCTCACCGTCACTTTCCTGCAGGAGGCCACCGGCGAAAAGGACGAGTGGCATTACGAGGACGGCCTGCGGGATTACCTGCGCACCGCCCTGGCGGACCTGGAAGTCATGCCCCTGGAGCCCTTCACCGGGGAGTTTTCCGGTAACCAGGAGGAAGTGCACTGGGCCATCCAGTGGCTGCCGGAAGGCGGCGAGGGCGTGATGGAAAGCTACGTCAACCTGATTCCCACTGCCCAGGGCGGCACCCATGTCAACGGCCTGCGCACCGGCCTGCTGGAGGCCATGCGGGAGTTCTGCGAGTTCCGCAACCTGCTGCCCCGGGGTGTCAAGCTGTCGCCGGAGGACATCTGGGAGCGTTGCGGCTACGTGCTGTCGTTCAAGATGCAGGACCCGCAGTTCTCTGGCCAGACCAAGGAGCGGCTGTCCTCCCGGGAGGCGGCAGCGTTCGTGTCCGGCGTGGTGAAGGATGCCTTCAGCCTGTGGCTGAACCAGCACACCGCGGTAGCCGAGGCCCTGGCGGAGATGTTCATCAGCAACGCCCAGCGCCGGCTGCGGGCTTCCAAGAAAGTGGCCCGCAAGAAGGTCACTTCCGGTCCGGCCCTGCCGGGCAAGCTGGCGGACTGCTCCGGCGCCGATACCAGCCGCTCCGAGCTGTTCCTGGTGGAGGGGGATTCCGCCGGCGGGTCTGCCAAGCAGGCCCGGGATCGGGAGTTCCAGGCGGTGATGCCGCTGCGGGGCAAGATCCTCAATACCTGGGAGGTGGACTCCGGCGAGATTCTGGCATCCCAGGAAGTCCACGACATCGCCGTGGCCATCGGCGTGGACCCGGGCTCGGATCAGCTCGACGGTCTGCGCTACAACAAGATCTGCATCCTGGCGGATGCCGACTCGGATGGTCTGCACATCGCCACGCTGCTGTGCGCCCTGTTCGTGAAGCATTTCCGGCCGGTGGTGCAGGCCGGCCACGTGTTCGTGGCCATGCCGCCGCTGTATCGGGTCGATCTGGGCAAGGAGACCTTCTATGCCCTGGACGAGCACGAGAAGCAGGGCATCCTGGACCGGATCGAGGCTGAGAAGCGCAAGGGCAAGATCTCGGTCACCCGCTTCAAGGGCCTGGGAGAGATGAACCCACTGCAGCTGCGGGAGACCACCATGGCGCCGGACACCCGCCGCCTGGTGATGCTGACCATCGAGGATGGCGACGATACCGACAGCCGCATGGATATGCTGCTGGGCAAGAAGCGCGCCTCCGACCGTCGGGCCTGGCTGGAAGCCTACGGCAACATGGCGGACGTGGCGGTCTGAGTTCGGTTTCTCCCGGGGCGTCGCCACTCCTTGCGATATAGCTTCGGGTGCTTTCAAAAGCATCGTTTATTCTTTCTGTGTTATCGGCGAATTCGATATGCTGCCGGCTTTTAACCGCGGGCAGATTCTATGGAATGGCAGGGTTGGTTTGCGCTGGGTCTCACCGCCGCGGCGCTGCTGTTGATGAGCGTGGGACGGTTTGCGCCTCACCTGGTGATGATGGCGGTGCTGATCATCCTCAGTGCCATCGGGATCCTGGATGCTGAGCAGGCCCTGGCCGGTTTCAGCAACAGCGGCCTGATCACCGTGGTGGCCATGTTCGTGGTGGCGGCGGGGATCCATCATTCCGGCGGCGTGGACCTGGTGGTCAACCACCTGCTGGGTTCGCCCCGTTCCCAGCGTCGGGCCCAGGCCCGGATCATTTTCCCGGTCGCCGTGTTCAGCGCCTTCCTGAACAACACGCCGGTGGTGGCTACCATGATCCCGGCCGTCCACACCTGGTCCCGCAAGATCGGGATCGCACCCTCCAAGCTGATGATCCCGCTCAGTTACGCCGCCATTCTGGGCGGCACCGTCACCCTGATCGGCACCAGTACCAACCTGGTGGTCAACGGCCAGTACCAGGACCTGACCGGGGGGCCGGGCTTTTCCATCTTCAGCATCACCGCAGTGGGCCTGCCCGTGGCCATTATCGGCCTGCTTACCATGCTGCTGGTCATGCCCCGGCTGCTGCCGGACCGCAAGGACCAGCAGAAATTCGGCTCGATGCGGGAGTTCACCCTTGAGGTAGCGGTTGCCCTGGACGGCCCACTCGTTGGCAAGACTGTGGGCCAGGCCGGCCTGCGCGACCTGGACCGGCTCTACCTGGTGGAAATCGAGCGTGATGGAAGCGTGGTAACCGCTGTGCCCTCGGAAGAACGCCTGCAGGGTGGCGACCGCTTGGTGTTCGCCGGTGATACCCAGGCCATCTCCGATCTGCTGCGGATCAACGGAATCGTGCCTTCTGTCCATGATGACGAACCCAGCCTCAGCAAGGACCGGGCAGAGCGCCGCCTGGTGGAGGCGGCGTTGTCGCCGCAGTCGGATGTGCTGGGTCTGACCATTCGCGACGCCCGCTTCCGGGACCGCTACGGTGCCGTGGTGCTGGCGGTTGCCCGGGGTGGCGAGCGGGTGTCCGGCAACCTTGGCAATATCCGCCTCAAGCCCGGCGACGTCCTGCTGCTGGAGGCCCGGCCGGCCTTCGTCAGCCGCCAGCGCTATGCCAAGGATTTCCTGCTGATCAACGACCTTGGCACCGAGGCGCCGCGCCACGAGCGAGCCTATCTGGCCTGGGGCATCCTGCTGTTGCTGATCGCCGCCGTCACCGCAGGCCTGCTGAGTATGCTCAACGCTGCCCTGGTGGGTGCCGGCTTGATGATTCTCACCGGCTGCTGCTCGGTGAGCCAGGCCCAGAAGTCCGTGGATGTGCCGGTGATCCTCACCATTGCCGCCTCCTTTGCCCTGGGTTCGGCTCTGGAGGTCACCGGTGCTGCCAGCTATGCCGCCACGCTGATCCTGTCCGCCAGCAGTGGCGATGTGCTACTGACCCTGTTGCTGGTCTACGTCGCGGTGTCTGCGCTGACCGAGGTGGTGACGAACAATGCGGCGGCGGTGCTGGTGCTGCCGATCGTGCTGTCGATGACGGCCACCCTGGGGGCGCCGGCAGAGCCTTTCGTGATCGCGGTGATGATGGCCGCCTCCGCCAGTTTTTCCACGCCATTGGGCTACCAGACCAACATGATGGTGTTCGGTCCCGGGGGCTACCGGTTCAGTGATTTCCTGCGGGTGGGCACACCCATGAACCTGTTTATCGGGGCGGTGACGGTGGTGGTGATTGCGCTGGTGTACGACATTCCGCTGGCCTGAACCGTGGTGGAGAAGGGGCCGTCAGGGCGGCGTACAGGAGCCTACTGCGCCAGTATGTCGCAGCAGAGCACCCGGGTCTCGCCGTTCTGCAGGTAGGCCAGAGACAGGGTCACGCACATGTAGGCGCCGGTGATGGAGAGGTAGGGCCGGGTCACCTGGATACGGTCGGGCTGGGCCAGGGCCTGCTTCAGGTAGTGCTGGCGGTACCAGTCGGCACTGGTGGTGTTCTCCAGGGGGCGGAAGCGGGGGTCCAGGTTGTGGGGCAGGGTGCTCGACACCAGGGTGTCGTCCACCTGCACGCCGGACTCGTTGATCAGATAACAGCGAGATACTGTGTGGTGACCCAGCAGCGCCGCGCAGGCGGTTTGCAGACTGGCGCCCTTCCTGAGCTGGTCCACCGCGTTCTGGAAGAAGCCGCTAAAAAAGTCGGTGATCTGCTGGGTGGGGTCGAGCTGGACCCGGTTCCGGCTCTTGTAGTCGGTCAGCAGGCGCTCCAGGTCGGGGCTGTCGGAGTCGATATTGGCCAGATCCAGGCTCGGTCTGGAAAAGTAGAAGCCCTGCACGAAGTCCACGCCGGCGTCGATGGCGATCATCGCCTGGTCGTGGCTCTCCACCCCCTCCAGCAGCACTAGGCAACCGGACTGGTGCAACAGCGAGGCGATG
>NZ_JAWVZL010000062.1:0-18189 GCF_033722195.1 Marinobacter sp. | reverse complement strand
CACCCCGGGGCCCTGCCCGGCGCCCTCTGGGCGGGGAAATTTCTCCGGCAGCTTTTGTCTGGGCTCGTCGGCCGGGGGTGGTCGCCGGCCCTGTGACCCGGCCCCCCGCCACTCCGGCCAATGGTCAACCGGTGCGGGAGAGCTCGCGCCGGCTCACCGGCTGCAACGCTTCGGTCTGGGTGCGGTTGCCCAGGAAATCAGGCCGCGGCTTGTTGCCGCAGAACGGCTGCTGGAGCTGGTTCTCGACACTGTTGTAGACGAAGAACAGGTTGCTCCGGGGCCAGGGCGACATGTTGGCGTTGGAGCCGTGCAGGGTGTTGCACTCGAAGATGATCAGCGAGCCGGCCGGCCCGGTGGGGGCGGTGATGCCGTGGCGCTCGATCAGGTCGTTCAGCGCTTTGTCGCCGGGTACCCCCAGCTCCTGCTTCTTCAATGACGACTGGTAGTTGTCTTCCGGGGTGCGGCCGACACAGGGCACAAACTGCTTGTGGGAGCCCGGCACGAGCATCAGCGGGCCGTTGAACGGGGTGTTGTCGGTGAGGGTGATGGAAAAGCTCACCGCCCGCATCCTGGGCATGCCGTCCTCGGCGTGCCAGGTCTCGAAATCCGAATGCCAGTTGAAGCCCTTGCCGTGCAGCCCCGGCTTGTAGTTAATGCGGGACTGGTGGATATAGGCATCGCCGCCCAGCAGTTGCCTCACCATGGCCAGGATTTCCGGGTCCCGGGTCAGCCGGTCGAAGCGGTCGGACACCTCGTGGATGCCGAAAATGGAGCGGATTTCCTGTTTGCCGGGTTCGGTGATGGTGCCCTCGGAGTTGAGTACCGAGTCGTTGCTTTCGTAGGCCCGCAGGTCATCCAGGAAGCTGCGCACACTGGCGCTGTCCAGGAAGCGGTCGAACACCAGGAAGCCATCGCGCTCATAGCGGGCCAGGTCGGTCTCGCTGAGGGGGCCATTGGTACGGTCTTGACCGGAGCTGTGAACCACCGGATCCAGGCGTTCAAAGCTCTGGCTGGGTCGCTCCAGCCGGGTGGGGTACAGGTCGTCAGAACGAGCGTCCATAGTCGATCCTCCGTCTTGCTTTTGTGCTGATGAAATCCTCTTGGTTAAAGAGTGAGAGAGAGCTATGGTCGGACCCAAAATTTTTCAAGGCCACCAAAAGGTCCCGGGCAGGGCGCCCGGGACCGGAAGGTCACCGATTACCCGGTGAAGGCCATATGGTCCGCGTCCAGCTGCATCAGGTTGCGGCTTGGGCTGAGCATGCTGGTGGCATGGGCCTGGGCCCGGGGCAGCAGGCGCTCGTAGTAGAACTCGGCGGTGGCCAGCTTGGCGCGGTAGAAGTCTTCGGACTCCTCGCCGCCGTTGGCCAGCTTGTCCACCGCCACCGCCGCCATGCGGGCCCACATGAAGGCCATGGTGACGTAGCCGCTGAACATCAGGAAATCGTTGGCGGCGGCGCTGACCATGTCCCGGTCCTTGCGGGCCACCAGCATCAGCCGCACCGTCAGCATGTTCCACTGGGCGCAGAGCTTGAGCAGCTGCCAGGCGTAGGGCCGCAGCTGCTTGTTGGTCACGTGCTTGCGGGCGAAATTGCTGACCTGCAGGGTGAAGTCACGCACGGCGCCGCCCTGGGTCATCATCAGCACCTTGCGGCCCAGCAGGTCCAGCGCCTGGATACCGGTGGTACCCTCGTAAAGGGTGGCAATGCGGGTGTCGCGGACGATCTGTTCCATCCCGTGCTCGCGGATGTAGCCGTGGCCACCGAACACCTGCACCCCGAGATTGGCGGCCTCGTTGCCGAGCTCGGTGAGGAAGCCCTTGAGGATCGGGGTCAGGAAGCCCAGCTTGTCGTCGTAGGCCTCGGCCTTGGCGTCATCCCCTTCCAGGTGACCCGCCACCATGTGGTCCGCCAGTCGGGCGGCGTAATACAGCATGGCACGGCCGCCCTCGGCTATGGCCTTCTGGGTCAGCAGCATGCGCCGCACATCGGCGTGGTGGATCAGCCGGTCGGCGACCTGGTCGGCGTCCTTCTTGCCGGACAGCGCCCGCATGGAGCGGCGCTCGCGGGCGTAGTCCAGCGCCCACTGGTAGGACAGCTCCGCCGGCCCCACACCCTGGATGGCGGTGCCGATGCGAGCGGTGTTCATGAAGGTGAACATGCATTCGAGGCCCTCGTTCTCCGGGCCCAGCAGGAAGCCGGTGGCACCGTCGAAGTTCATCACGCAGGTGGCGGAGGCCTTGATGCCCATCTTGTGCTCGAGACTGCCGCAGGTGACGCCGTTGCGCTCGCCGACGCCGCCCTGGCCGTCCGGCAGGTACTTGGGCACGATGAACAGGGAGATGCCGCGGGTACCCTTGGGAGCGTCCGGCAGCCGCGCCAGCACGATGTGAACAATGTTCTCGGTGAGATCGTGGTCACCGGAAGAAATGAAGATCTTGGTGCCGGTAACCTTGTAGCTTCCGTCCGCCTGGGGCTCGGCGCGGGTCTTGATCTGGCCCAAGTCGGTGCCGCACTGGGGTTCGGTCAGGCACATGGTGCCGGCCCAGCGGCCTTCGGTCAGGGGCAACAGGTAGGTCTGCTGCTGGTCCTCACTGCCGTGCAGCTGCAGGGTGTTCATGGCGCCCAGGGACAGGCCCGGGTACATACTGAACGGCCAGTTGGCGGTGCCCATCATTTCCTGCTTCAGCAGACCCATGGACGCCGGCAGGCCCTGGCCGCCCACTTCCTCCGGCGCCGACAGCCCCTGCCAGCCGCCTTCCACATACTGCCGGTAGGCTTCCTTGTAGCCCTTGGGTGTGGTGACCTCGCCGTTCTCGAGCTTGCAGCCCTCGGCGTCGCCAGTCTGGTAGAGCGGGCTCAATACCTCCTCGCAGAAACGGCCGCACTCGGTGAGGATGGCGTCGACGATGTCCGGCGTGGCGTTCTCGCCTTGGCGCAGGCCGGCGTAGTGGCTGGGGTAGTCGAAGACTTCGTTGAGCAGGAACTTCATGTCGCGCAGGGGCGCCTTGTATACCGGCATAACCGTACCTCATCTGAAATCGGAGCGTCTGGGAGCAAACCGGGTTGCTCGATGAGACCTTTGTACGACAATCCATGGGCGTATCCATTGACGGAAAGCGCCTGGCACCGTGTCAGAAATGACAATTGGCCGAGATGACGATGGCGCATCCGCCGTCTTTATAACTGGTCTGGCCAGGGCGAAAACACGTAAATTCCGGGGAACAAATGGACCCCCCCAGCCAGGAGAGAGTGTAAAAATCATGCAAAGACCGCAGACGATCCTTCCGACCTCCCCGCTGGCACGTATTATCGGTATGGCGTTGCTTCTGACGCTGCTGACCGGTTGCGCCGGCCCTTCGCTGCAGGACTACCAGGGCAACACCCCGAAACTGATTCCGTCGGAGTTTTTCCGGGGTGAACTCGTTGCCCGGGGCGTGGTCAAAGACTGGTCCGGTGAGGTGATCCGGACGTTTGACGCCGACATCACCGCCAGCTGGAACCACGAGGGTGTGGGCACCCTGGACGAGGTATTCCGCTTTGACGATGGCGAGGTCCAGACCCGCGTCTGGACACTGACACCGGAAGGCGAGGGCTACCGCGCCAACGCCGGTGATGTGGTGGAGCCGGGCCTGATGACCTGGCAGGGCAACGCCATCAACATGAATTACGTGCTGCGGGTGCCCTACCGCGACGACACCATCGACGTGCGCATGGACGACTGGATGTATCTGATCACGCCGGACACCCTGATCAACGAAACCGCCATGTCCAAGTTCGGCTTTGGCGTGGGTGAGATTGTTCTGATGATCCAGAAAACCGATTCCGGCGGCGACTGACCGCCACCTTGCCGACAGGCCGGTCACCGGCCCCGGTCAAGCCATATAGCGTAGGACACACTATGGTCAAGCAGTGGCTGGTTGCTGTCATGATAACCCTGGTCGCCGTGGTGGGCGCGGTGGCCTATTACCAGTTCGGCGGGGGTGACGAGGTGGCCCAGGGCCGGCAGAAGCGGGCCAGTCCGGTCAACGTGGTGGCTCCGGCCCGGGCCGAAGTGCAGGACCGGGTGGCGGCCGTAGGCACGCTGCAGTCCCGTGAAGCCGTGGCCCTCACCAGCGAGGTCAACGGCCGGGTGGTGGCGATCAATTTTGCCCCCGGCGACCGGGTCGAGCGGGGCCAGTTGCTGGTCCAGATGGACGACCGCCAGGCGCGGGTGGAACTGCGGGTGGCGGAAGCCCAGTACGCCGATGCCCGACGACAGTTCGAGCGCGCCAGCACCCTGCGCAGCAACAACAGCATTTCCCAGGCCCAGGTGGATGCCCTCCAGACCACCCTGGACGTGGCCGAAGCCCAGCGTGATGCCGCCCGTACCCGCCTGGACGACCACCGCATCGAAGCGCCCTTCGCCGGCAGTGTCGGCCTGGTGGATCTCAGCATCGGCGCCTACGTCAACATCGGCGACACCATCGCCACCCTGGACGCCACCGACCCCATGGAGCTGGCCTTCTCGGTGCCGGAGCGCTACCTGGGCCAGATCAGCCTGGGTCAGCGGCTCAATGCCCGCACCGCGGCCTTCCCGGACCGGGTATTCGAAGGCAGCCTGGCGGAACTCGGCACCCGTCTGGACGAGCTGTCCCGGTCGTTGCCGGTGCGGGCGGTGATCGCCAACCCGGACAACCGCCTGCGGCCCGGGCAATTCATGTCGGTGAGCCTGACCCTGCAGGAGCGCCAGGCTCTGGTGGTGCCGGAACAGGCGGTGCTGGTGCAGGGGGCGAAGGCCTTTGTCTTTGTCGCCGACCAGGACCAGGCCCGCCGCATCGAGGTTACCCTGGGTGCCCGTGAGCCGGGCATGGTGGAGGTGGTGACCGGTCTGGACGCCAGCGACTCGGTGATCGTCACCGGCCAGGACCGCCTCAGCAGCGGCGACCGCATCACCGTGGTACAGGACGATGGCGCCCTGCTCAGCAGCGACCAGTCCCTGACCCGGCCCTGGCAGTAGGGGCCGGCATGATTCTCTCCGACATTTCCATCAAGCGCCCGGTCTTTGCCACCGTCGTCAGCCTGCTCATCGTGGTGTTCGGCATCGCCGCCCTGCTGGGGCTGCCGGTGCGGGAATACCCCGATATCGACCCGCCCGAGGTCTCCATTTCCACCGACTACACCGGCGCTGCCGCCGAAGTGGTGGACACCCAGATCACCCAGGTCATCGAGGGCGCCATCAGCGGGGTGGAGGGCATCCGCTCCATCGAGTCCAGCACCGAGCAGGGGGAATCCCGCACCTCCATCGAATTCAACACCTCCCGGGATGTGGACATCGCCGCGAACGATGTGCGGGACGCCGTGTCCCGGGTGCTCGGTGAGCTGCCGGCGGAGGCTGACCCGCCCACCATCCAGAAAGCCGATTCCGACGCCCGCCCGATGATGTGGGTGACCCTGCGCTCCGAGGTCTGGGACAGCGCCGAGCTCAGTGATTTCGCCGAGCGGGTGCTGGCGGACAGACTGTCGGTACTGGACGGGGTCGCCGATGTCCGCATCGGCGGTGAGCGCCGCTACGCCATCCGGGTCTGGCTGGACCAGCAGCGTCTGGCGGCCCGCAACATCACCGTGGCGGAAGTGGAGCGGGCCCTGCGGGCCAACAACATCGAGCTGCCGGCCGGCTCCATCGAGTCCAGTTCCCGCGATTTCACCGTGCGGGCGGTGGGCCGGCTGTCCACCGTGGAGGAATTCCGCAACCTGGTGATCCGCCGCGACGGCAACCAGTTGCTGCGCCTGGGCGAAGTGGCCAATGTCCAGATGGGGGTGGAATCCGACACCAGCCGGCTGCGGGCCAATGGCAAGACCGCCATCGGCATGGGCATCATCCGCCAGTCCAAGTCCAACACCGTGGCGGTGTCCGAGGCGGTGCGGGCCGAGCTGGCCAAGATCCGCGAAACCCTGCCGCCGGAGGTCACCATCGCCGAAAGCTACGATGAGTCCATCTTCATCCGGGCGTCGATCCGGGAGGTGATGGTGACCCTGGCGATCTCGGTGTCGCTGGTGATCCTGGTGATCTTCCTGTTCCTGCGCTCCTGGCGGGCCACACTGATTCCGGCGGTGACCATTCCGGTGGCGGTGATCGGCGCCTTCATCGGCCTGGGCACCCTGGGGTTTTCCATCAACGTACTGACCCTGCTGGCCATCATCCTGGCCATCGGCCTGGTGGTGGACGACGCCATCGTGATGCTGGAGAACATCCAGCGCCGCATCGACGACGGCGAGCCGCCACTGCTGGCGGCCTTCCGGGGTGCCCGCCAGGTGGCCTTCGCCGTCATCGCCACCACCCTGACCCTGATCGCCGTGTTCGTGCCCATCTCCTTCATGGGGGGCAACGTTGGCCGGCTGTTCGGCGAGTTCGGCTTTACCCTGGCGACCGCGGTGGTGGTGTCCAGCCTGGTGGCGCTGACCCTGGCCCCCATGCTCTGCTCCAAGTGGCTGAAACCCAGCCCGGAAAGTGCCGAGGGTCACCGCCTCTGGGCCGCCAGTGAGCGGGTGCTGACCGGTCTCAACCGGGGCTATGAAAAGTTGCTGAGATTCTCCCTGCGCCAGCCCGGTCTGCTGCTGGGCCTGGGGGTGGCGGGTCTGGTCATGGCGGTGGTGATCTTCCCCAAACTGCCCCAGGAGCTGGCCCCCACCGAGGACCGCGGCATCATCATCATGCCGGCCAGTGCGCCCCGGGGGTCCACCGCCGAATACACCGATCATCATGTGCGCAAGATCGAGGAGCGGCTGCTGCCCTACCTTGACAACGGCGCCTCCGACCGTCTGCTGTCCATCGTCGGTTTTCGTGAGGAGGCCGACCGCGCCTTCCTGATCATGGGGCTGGTGCCATGGGAGGAGCGGAACATCAAACAGCAGGCCATCGCCGCCGAACTCTTTCCCAAGCTGGGGGAAGTGCCAGGGGTGCGGGCGGTGGCGGTGAACCCGCCGGGTCTGGGCCAGCGGGGCTTCAACCAGCCCATCGAGTTCGTCATTGGCGGCCCGGACTACAAGACCGTCCAGCAGTGGAGCCAGGACATCCTCGAGCAGGCCCGCAACAACCCCAATCTGCTGAACCTTGAGACGGATTTCGAGCTCACCCGGCCGGAACTGCGGGTCACCATCGACCGCCAGCGGGCGGCCGACCTGGACGTCACCGTGGAGGACGTGGGTCTGACCCTGCAGACCATGCTGGCCTCCCGCCAGGTCACCACGTTCCTGGACCGGGGCCGGGAGTACGACGTCATCGTGCAGGCCAACGACGCCGACCGGGCCACCCCGGACGACCTGGGCCAGATCTTCCTGCGGCCCCGGGCCGGGGGCGACCTGGTACCCCTGCAGGCGTTGGTGGATGTGGAGGAGATCGGCGCCAACCCCGACCTGCGCCGGATCGACCGGCTGCCGGCGGTGGTGATCAGCGGCTCACTGGCGCCAGGCTACGATCTGGGCTCGGCGCTGGACTACCTCAACGGCCTGGCAGTGGATTACCTGCCGGCGGAGGCCCGGGTCAGCTACAAGGGCCTGAGCCGGGAGTTCGAGGAATCGTCGTCGGCCATCTACGTCACTTTCGCGCTGGCCTTCGTGATCGTGTTCCTGGTGCTGGCGGCCCAGTTCGAGAGCTGGATCCATCCGCTGATCATCATGCTGTCGGTGCCGCTGGCGGTGACCGGGGCGCTGATCGCGCTGCTGCTTACCGGCATCAGCCTGAATATCTACAGTCAGATCGGCATCATCATGCTGCTGGGCCTGATGGCCAAGAACGGCATCCTGATCGTGGAGTTCGCCAACCAGTTGCGGGACAAGGGCCTCAGCGTCCACGACGCCATCCTGGAGGGCGCCATCCTGCGCTTCCGGCCCGTGCTGATGACCACCATTTCGACGATTTTCGGCGCCGTTCCACTGGTGATCGCCACCGGTGCCGGCGCCGAGAGTCGCGCCGCCATCGGTGTGGTGGTGCTGGGCGGGCTGATCTTCGCCACCACCCTGACCCTGTTCATCATCCCGGTGCTCTACAACCTGATCGCCCGCTTTGCCAAGTCCACCAACGCGGTGGAAGTGGCCCTGGAGCGCCAGGCCCGGGCCCTGCCGGCCGGCGGTGAGCCCGCCACCAGTCTGCAGAGCCGGCGCGAGGATTAGCCGGCCGGCCCCTGTCTCAGAGGGTGTCCGGGAAGCTGAGCTGGCCGTCGAACACCGCGTCCGGATGCAGGTCGACACAGAACACCATGGGGCGGTTGTCCAGGCGCAGGCCCGAGGACAGGGTGACGGTACGGACCGCATCCGGCAGCGCCACATAGGGTCGTGACACATTGATGTCATGGGGCCGCTCCAGGGCGCTGCGGAAGTACTCCCGGTGTACCCAGCAGGCGCCGCTGGACAGATACAGCGGATTGAAGCCGGCCAGCAGGCGGCCCGGGTATTCGCAGGCCAGTTCGCCCTGCTGCACGCCGGCTTCGTTGAGCAGGAAGCAGCGCTTGACCCCGTTTACCGCCAGCAGGCTGCGGCAGGCCTCGTCGAAGGCCTGCCGGCGCATGATGGCGTGGCAGCTTGCCAGGGTCTCGTACCGCAGCAGGCGCAGGTAGCCGGCGTGGTCCGCCACATCCTCCAGCGACTGCCGGCGGGCCTGGTCCACCTGGCGGCCAAAGCCCTGTTCCAGGCTGCCGGCCTGGATCCGGTCCACGGCCTCGGGCCGGCCGAACAGGAAGCCCTGCAGTAGGTCGGCCTCGGTGGCCAGGGCGATCCTGGCCTGGGCCTCGTTCTCGATGCCCTCCAGCAGCACCAGGCTGCCGCTTTCCCGGATCATCTTCACCAGGCTTTCCAGCAGCAGCCGGGCGCGGCGGTGGTGTTCGGCGTTCACCAGCAGGCTGCGGTCGATCTTGACGATCAGCGGCTCCAGCTGCCACATGCGCTCGAAGTTGGAATCCCCCATGCCGAAGTCGTCGATGGCGATCTGGAAACCCCGGTGCTTGGCCTCGGCGACAAATCTCAGCAGCGCGGTGCGGTCACCGGTGGCGGTCTCCACCACTTCGAGCACCACCTGACCCGGCTCCAGGCCGGCGGCGTCGCAGGCCTGGCCAAGCCGGTCCAGGGCCGGATCCGGGTGCACGCAGGTGTCCGGGGTGATGTTGAGGAACAGCCAGGCGGGCCTGGGCTGGCCGCCGAAGCATTCCAGGTGCTGGGCCAGCAGCTGGCGGTCCAGTTCTTCGGTACGCCCACTCAGGCGCGCCCGTTCGAACAGGGCCGGCGGCGCCACCGGTTTGCCGTCCCGGCTGACCCGGACCAGCGCCTCATAGCCCACCAGACGCTTGTGGCTGGGGCTGAAGATGGGCTGAAAGGCGGAGCGCAACTGGAAATCGGCCAGGAAGTGGTTACCGGGCCGGCGACTCCAGGGGGAAAACTTGACGACGTTGGTCATGACAGTGCTCTACGGTACTACTCACTCCGTCCCTGGCACGCTGAGTAACGGTTGGTTGACAGTTTCAGAAAGCCTTTGAGCCGGTATCAAGCCAGCTTCGTGCCAAAACGATTGAAAACCGTCGTTTAAAGGGGTTTTGTGACGTCAGTTTCCGGTCACCCGCCTGAGTGACCGATTTTTCTGCACCAGGCCGGCGCATCGGGTGGGGCCGGCGCCCCTTTCCGGAGCCGGGCGCCGAAAGCGGTTGCCTGCCGCCGCGCTTTGTCGCATCGTTGGCCGGGGCGGCGGCAGCCGCAGTGCAACCTGCAGTGATACCAAAGGGAGTTGTATCTTGGCCGATCACAGTCAGTTCCGGCTGTTCGCGGAACGCCGTTTCCTGCCGTTTTTCCTGACCCAGTTCGCCGGCGCCTTCAACGACAATCTGTTCAAGAATGCCCTGTTGCTGCTGGTGACCTACACCACCGGTGGTCTGCTGGGGCTGTCCAGTACCCTGGTGGTGAACATCGCCGCCTTCCTGTTCATCCTGCCGTTCTTCCTGTTTTCCGGCATCGCCGGCCAGGTGGCGGACAAGTACGAGAAATCCGCCGTCATCCGCTGGGTAAAGCTGGTGGAGATCCTGATCATGGCGGCCGCGGCCGTCGGACTCTGGTTGGGCTGGTACGAGCTGCTGCTGGTGCTGCTGTTCCTGATGGGCACCCAGTCCACCTTCTTCGGACCGGTGAAATACGCCATCCTGCCCCAGGTCCTGAGCGACGATGAACTGGTGGGCGGTAACGCCCTGGTGGGCATGGGTACCTTCGTCTCCATCCTGCTGGGTACCATCGCCGCCGGCCTGATCCTGGGGCTGGAGGCGGCCGCCAAGGTGGCCGCGGTGGGGGTGGTGCTGGTGGCAGTGCTGGGCTACCTGAGCGCCCGGGCGGTGCCGCCAACCCCCGCTGGCGCCGCCGGCATGACCGTGCGGCTGCAGCCGTTCCGGGAAACCTGGCGCCTGATGGTGCTGGCCCGGGAGCGCTACAATGTCTTCCTGGCCATTCTGGCCATCTCCTGGTTCTGGTTCCTGGGCGCGGCCTACCTGACCCAGTTCCCCAATTTCGCCAAACTCGACCTGATGGGTGACGAAACCGTGGTGACCCTGCTGCTGGCGGTGTTTACCGTGGGCATCGCGGTGGGTTCCATGCTCTGTGAACGGCTGTCCGGCCACCGGGTGGAGCTGGGCATCGTGCCCATCGGCTCGCTGGGCCTGAGCCTGCTGGCCATCGACCTGTACTTCCACATACCCGCCGATCCGGTGGCCAGCAACTGGCAGACCCTGTTCACCGACCCGGCCTACCGGCGGGTGCTGCTGGATCTTCTGGGTATCGGCATCTCCGGCGGCCTGTTCATCGTGCCGCTCTACGCCTACATCCAGCAGGAAACGCCGCCGGACCGGCGCGCCCGCATCATCGCCGCCCTCAACGTGATCAACGCCCTGTTCATGGTGGTCAGCGCCCTGGCGGGCATCCTGCTGCTGGGGCTGTTGGGACTGACCATTGCCGAATTCTTCCTGGTGCTGGCACTGATGAACCTGGTGGTGGCCGGTTTTGTCTACCAGCAGATGCCGGATTTCGCCCTCCGGTTCGTGATCTGGCTGCTGTCCCATACGATCTACCGGGTCCGTCACCGCGGCCTCGACCGCATCCCCGAGCAGGGCCCGGTGCTGCTGGTGTGCAACCACGTGTCCTACGTGGACGCCCTGGTGCTGGCGGGTGCCATCCGCCGGCCGGTGCGCTTTGTCATGGACCACCGGATTTTCGCCACCCCGGTGCTGGGGGCCTTCTTCCGTCTGGCCCGTACCATTCCCATCGCCCCCCGCAAGCAGGACCCGGACATCTACCATCAGGCCTTCGAGCGCATCGATGAGGAGCTGGCCCAGGATCATGTGGTGTGCATTTTCCCGGAGGGCCGGCTCACCCCGGACGGCGACATCCGCGAGTTCCGCAGCGGCGTCGAGACCATTGTCCGGCGCCGGCCGGTCACCGTGGTACCGCTGGCCCTGCGGGGCCTGTGGGGCAGTTTCTTCAGCCACGCCGGTGGTCCGGCCATGCGGCACTGGCCGCGACGGTTCTGGTCCAGGATCGAGTTGCGGGCGGGCGAACCGGTAGCGCCGGAGCAGGTTTCCGCCCGGGCCCTGGAGCAGGCGGTGCGTGAATTGCGCGGCGCGAAGGCCTGAGAGCGCCGCCACAGCTGTGGATAACTATCTGAACAACCTCAGCATAAGCCCTGGGTAAGTTTCATCAGTTATATAGGAAACAAAGACTTAGTGCGCTAAATCGGGGCATTCCAGTACTATCGAAATGTGGATAACTTTGTTGATCAGAGTTCTCAAATGAATTCGCCAAGCCCCTGATTTGTTGAGGAAGTTTTAGAATCGGCCCGGTCACCCCCGGCTCCAGCTCAACCGGACCTCCCCGGAGCCGGCCAAAGTGGTTAAAATTTGCACATCCGGACTGCAATTGCGGGCCTGACGCGTTATACTCTGCCGCCCGTTTTTTACTGTCATTTCCTTGAGGTGCCGTGTGGATTTTCCGAGCCGATTCGATGTGATTGTCATTGGTGGTGGCCATGCCGGTACGGAAGCCGCGTTGGCGGCCGCCCGTATGGGTTCGGCCACGCTTTTGCTGACCCACAATATCGAGACCCTGGGGCAGATGTCCTGCAACCCCGCCATCGGGGGTATCGGCAAGAGCCACCTGGTCAAGGAAATCGATGCCCTGGGCGGTGCCATGGCCCGCGCCACCGACCGTGCCGGGATCCAGTTCCGCACCCTCAACTCCCGCAAGGGGCCGGCGGTACGGGCCACCCGCGCCCAGGCCGACCGGGTGCTGTACAAGGCGGCCATCCGCGAACTGCTGGAGAACCAGCCCAACCTGACCCTGTTCCAGCAGGCCGCTGACGACCTGATCGTCGAGGGCGACCGGGTTACCGGTGTGGTGACCCAGACCGGCATCCGCTTCATGGCCCGCACCGTGGTGCTGACCACCGGCACCTTCCTGGGCGGTGTTATCCACATCGGCATGCAGCACCACTCCGGCGGCCGCGCCGGGGACGCGCCGGCCAACGCCCTGGCGCAGCGCCTGCGGGAGCTGCCGTTCAACGTGGGCCGGCTGAAAACCGGTACGCCGCCGCGCATCGACGCCCGCAGCGTGGATTTCTCGGTGATGCAGGAACAGTGGGGCGACGACCCCACCCCGGTGATGTCCTTCCTGGGTTCCCGGGCGGAACACCCGCGGCAGGTGTGCTGCTATGTCACCCGCACCACCGAGCAGACCCACGACATCATCCGCAGCGGCTTCGACCGTTCGCCCATGTTTGCCGGCAACATCGAGGGCATCGGCCCGCGCTACTGCCCGTCCATTGAGGACAAGGTCAACCGCTTCGCCGACAAGGACTCCCACCAGATCTTTGTCGAGCCCGAGGGCCTGACCACCAACGAGCTCTACCCCAACGGCATCTCCACCAGCCTGCCGTTCGACATCCAGTTGGCGGCGGTGCGCTCCATTCCCGGTTTCGAGAATGCCCACATCACCCGGCCGGGCTACGCCATCGAGTACGACTACCTCAATCCGCAGGACCTGCGTCATACCCTGGAGACCAAGTTCATCGGCGGGCTCTACTTCGCCGGCCAGATCAACGGCACCACCGGCTATGAGGAGGCCGGCGCCCAGGGGCTGCTGGCGGGCATCAATGCCGCGCTCCAGGCCCAGGAACGGGACGCCTGGTATCCGCGCCGGGATGAGGCCTACCTGGGCGTACTGGTGGACGACCTGATCACCATGGGCACCTCCGAGCCCTACCGCATGTTCACCAGCCGGGCCGAATACCGGCTGATCCTGCGGGAGGACAACGCCGACCTGCGCCTGACCGAGACCGGCCACCGTCTGGGCCTGGTGGACGAGGAGCGCTGGCACCGTTTCAACACCAAGCGCGAGGCCATCGCCACCGAGCGCCAGCGCCTCACCACCCGTTTCGTGCACCCGGGCACTGCCGAGGGCGCTATCGCCGATAACTACCTGCAGCGGCCGCTGACCCGGGAGCAGTCGCTGGCGGAACTGCTGCGCCGGCCCGAAATCGTCTACCAGCACATTGCCGAGATCGGCGGTGAGCAGGCCGAGGACCCGGCGGTGGCAGACCAGGTGGAGATCGAAATCAAGTACGAGGGCTACATCTCGCGCCAGGCCGATGAGATCGAGCGCCTGCGCCGCAACGAGAACACTGCCCTGCCCGCCGACATGGACTTCGACGCCGTCGGCGGCCTGTCCAACGAGATCCGGCAGAAGCTCAAGGCGGTGCGACCGGAGACCATCGCCCAGGCTTCCCGCATCCAGGGTGTGACGCCGGCGGCGGTCTCCCAGCTGCTGGTGCACCTGAAAAAGCGCGACCTGCTGCGCAAGCAGTCGGCCTGAGCCGGCATGATGGATCCGCGATGGTCCGGCCAGCTCCGGGCCGGTCTGGACAGCCTGGGCCTGGCCCTGGATGGCCAGCAGCAGGACCGCCTGCTGGCCTTTCTGGGTCTGCTGGCGAAATGGAATCGGGCCTACAATCTGACGGCGGTGCGGGAGCCCGGCGAGATGGTGTCCCGGCAGCTGCTGGACAGTCTCAGCGTGCTGCCCTGGGTGGATGCTGAAGCGCTGCTGGATGTGGGCGCCGGCGGTGGCCTGCCGGGCATTCCCTTGGCCATCGCGCTGCCGGAGCGCCGATTTACCCTGCTGGACAGCAACAGCAAGAAAACCCGCTTCCTGACCCAGTGCGTGCTGGAACTGAAGCTGGGCAACGTAACGGTGATCCACGGCCGGGCCGAAACCTGCACACCGGATGTAAAGTACCGCCAGATCAGCAGCCGGGCCTTCACCGCCCTGGCCAACCTGGTGGACTGGTGCGGCCACCTGCTGGCGGACGACGGCCAGTTCCTTGCCATGAAAGGCCAGTTTCCGGATGATGAAGTGGCAGCCTTGCCCGCCGGCTGGCGAGTGCGTGCCCACCATGCCCTGCAGGTGCCCGGCTGTGCCGGCGAACGCCACCTGCTTTTGATCGATCGTGACCCACAGACAGGAGGTTAGCCATGGCGCGCGTCATCGCAGTCACCAACCAGAAAGGCGGCGTCGGCAAAACCACGACCTGTGTCAACCTGGCTGCCTCCCTGGCCGCCACCAAGCGTCGGGTGCTGCTGGTGGACATGGATCCGCAGGGCAACGCCACCATGGGCAGCGGTGTCGACAAGAACGGTGTGCAGCTGTCGGGCTATGACCTGCTCACCAAGCGCGCCAGCGCCGCCGAGGTGATCATCCCGGCGGAGGCCTCCGGCTTCAATATCCTGCCCGCCAACGGTGACCTTACCGCCGCCGAGGTGGAGCTGATGAACGAGATCGGCCGCGAGCACCGGCTGCGGCTGGCCATCAACGGTGTGCGGGACCAGTACGACTATATCCTGATCGACTGCCCGCCGTCGCTGAACCTGCTCACGGTCAATGCCCTCTCCGCCGCCGACACGGTGCTGATTCCCATGCAGTGCGAATACTACGCCCTCGAGGGCCTGGCGGCGCTGATGAACACCGTCGAGCAGATCCAGGAAACCGTCAACCCCGAGCTTCAGGTGGAAGGCATCCTGCGCACCATGTACGACCCCCGCAACAGCCTCACCCTGGATGTGTCCGGCCAGCTCAGCGAGTACTTCGGCGACAAGGTCTACAAGGCGGTGATACCCCGCAATGTCCGGCTGGCGGAGGCCCCCAGCTACGGCCTGCCGGCGCTGATGTATGACCGTACCTCCAAGGGCGCGGTGGCCTACCTTGCCCTGGCCGGGGAAATGGTCCGCCGCCACGGCTCGGCAAAGACATCACCCGCGGTGGCCGTGTAAGATAGCGGCACCTTTGCATCAGTGACTGACTTCTACCGGAACAAATGACGGACACCATGGCGGCAAAAAAACGAGGATTGGGTGAACGCGGTCTGGGCGCCCTGCTGGCGGGCTCCAAGGTCAACCTGGACCGGGACCTGAGCGAACACGACGGCGAATTGCGGGAAGTGCCGGTGGACCTAATCCAGCGTGGCCGCTACCAGCCCCGTCGCGACATGGACCCGGCCGCGCTGCAGGAGCTGGCGGATTCCATTCGCCAGCAGGGCGTGATGCAGCCGGTGGTGGTGCGCCCCATCCATGAAGGCCGCTATGAGCTGATCGCCGGCGAGCGGCGCTGGCGCGCCACCCAGATAGCGGAGCTGGACCGCATCCCCGCCATCATCCGGGACGTGTCCGACGAAGCTGCCATCGCCATGGCGCTGATCGAGAACATCCAGCGCGAGAACCTCAATCCCATCGAGGAAGCCTTCGCCCTGCACCGCCTGCAGGATGAGTTCGGCCTCACCCAGGCCCAGGTGGCCGAGGCCGTGGGCAAGTCCCGCACCACCATCACCAACCTGCTGCGCCTGACCAGCCTCACCGAGGATGTCCGTGTCATGCTGGAGCACGGCGACCTGGAAATGGGCCATGGCCGCGCCATGCTGACCCTGCCGCCGGAGCAGCAGATGCAGGTGGCCCGCCAGGTGGTGGCCAAGTCCCTGTCGGTACGGCAGACCGAATCCCTGGTGCGGCGCATCCAGCAGGAAACCCCCGGCCACAAGGCCCAGGGCAAGCCGGCGCTGGACCCCAACATCCGCGCCCTGCAGGACGACCTGGCGGACCGCCTCGGGGCCCGGGTGTCCATCGATCACGGTCAGCGTGGCAGGGGCAAGCTGGTGATCGAGTACAACTCACTGGACGAACTGGACGGCATCCTGGGTCATATCAAGTAGTGACTTAGTCGATGCTGCCAAAGTAGTGGTCGTGCACCAAAACACCACATGTCGTGATCTCCCGTGATTCAGACACAACTTGTGTGATAAAACGGTTTTCGCCGGGAAAACTGGTTAATTTTTCATCGGCGTTTGCCGCCGGTTCTGTTGAACAGCTACCGGTTAACACATATAATTTCGCGCGCTTGCATTAACTCCGGACAGGGTTGCTGGCAGGAAGCAGATTTCGGGTTCATTCTTTCAGGCCGGTTCCATGTCCACGACCGAAAAGCGCTTAACACGGTTGCCGCTGGTGAAGTGGCTGGCAATCGAGCTCGGGCTGGTGACACTGATCAGCCTGGCATGGATCACAGAGAGTCGTTTGGCAGGTTATTCCGCGTTCATCGGCGGTCTCATCTACATTATCCCAAACGTCTATTTCGCCCACCGGATGTACCGGTTCGAGGGTGCCAGAAATGCGCACCTGGTGGTGGGCAACATGTTCAGGGCCGAAACCATCAAGCTGGCCCTGACCGCCGTTTTTTTTGCGGCCGTATTCATCTTAATGGAGCCAGTACATGTGCCGGCTCTGTTTTTCACTTTTGCCGTGATGGTTGTGGCCGGTAGCGTGATACGCTGGCGGATTCAGCCCAAAGCACGGCGATGACTGGACGAGAACAGTATGGCAGCTGATACCCCAGTAGAGTACATCAAGCACCACCTCACCAACCTGACCTACGGCAAGCTGCCGGAAGGCTACGAGCGGGCCGACGGTACCGTGCTGGAGCAGGCCACCTGGACCATGGCCCATACCGGCCAGGAAGCCATGGACATGGGTTTCATGGCCATCCACGTGGACACCATGGGCTGGTCCCTGGCGATGGGTATACTGTTCCTGGGTCTGTTCCGCAGCGTGGCCAAGAAAGCCACCACCGATACCCCCTCCGGGCTCCAGAACCTGGTGGAGATGAGCGTCGAGTTCGTCCAGGGCATCGTGCGGGATGTGTTCCACGGCCGGAACCCCATCATCGCGCCGCTGGCACTGACCATGTTCGTCTGGATCTTCCTGATGAACTCACTGAAGCTGATTCCGGTGGACTACATCCCCTCCCTCGCCCACGCCATGGGCCTGGAGTACTTCAAGATCGTGCCCACCACCGATCCCAACGGCACCTTCGGCATCTCGCTGGGCGTGTTCCTGCTGATCCTGTTTTACAGCTTCAAGGTCAAGGGCGTCGGCGGGTTTACCAAAGAGCTCTCGTTTACACCCTTTAACCATTGGTCGCTGGTACCTTTCAACCTGGTACTGGAACTGCTGGCGCTGATCATCAAGCCGGTCAGCCTGGCACTGCGTCTGTTTGGTAACATGTACGCCGGTGAGGTGGTATTCATCCTGATCGCGCTGCTGCCCCTGTGGGTCATGTGGACACTGCACGTGCCCTGGGCCATCTTCCACATTCTGGTGGTAACCCTGCAGGCCTTCATCTTTACAACGCTGGCTGTGGTTTACCTCAGTGCAGCACACGAAGATCACTGATCAATCCAACACATTAACCCTTAACTGTCTGATAAAACTAGGAGTCTTCAATGGAAATGGTATTTATTGCAGCAGCACTGATCATCGGTCTGGGCGCCCTGGGTGCCGGCATCGGCTTCGGTCTTCTGGGCGGCAAGCTGCTTGAGTCCACCGCACGTCAGCCCGAGCTTGGCAACCAGCTGCAGACCAAAGCCTTCATCATGGCCGGTCTGCTGGACGCCGTGCCCATGATCGGTGTTGGTATCGCGATGTACCTGATCTTCGTTGTTGCTGGTTAATCCCGGCCGCAAGGGCGGGCGCTGAACGGGCGCCCGGTTTGACGGACACCAGGATGCAACGAATAGCAAGAGGTATATTGCCGTGAATATCAACCTTACGTTAATAGGGCAATCGATTGCCTTCGCTATTTTCGTCTGGTTCTGCGT
>NZ_JAWVZL010000061.1:0-18198 GCF_033722195.1 Marinobacter sp. | reverse complement strand
GTCCACCGTCGGGTTTCTGATGTACATCAACCCCACCATGCAGTTTGCCCTGGCGTTGCTGGTGTTCAACGAGCCTCTCAGCAAGACCCAGCTGGCCAGCTTTGTGCTGATCTGGGCCGCCCTGGCGCTCTATTCCTGGTCTTCCTGGCAGGTGCGCCAGAGAGCCATGGCAGCGCGGCTGGGACAGGTCTAGTCGTTGACCCTGATCCAGAAACCGAGCCGGCCTAAACCCAGCCCCGGGTGAGGATGGCCTCCTCCATCCGCTTCAGGGCGTGAATCCAGGCGCCCAGCCTGACCGAGGCCAGCTTGTGCTGCTCGGCCATTTTTGCGGCAGCCTCGTAGCTGCTCACCAGGCGCTTGCACCGCTCCGCACTGATGGCCTCTCGGTCCCAGTAATGATCCGACAGCCCCTGGGTGCGCTCCATCTGGCACAGGTGAACACTGCCGGCATTGGCCAGCACGTCGGGCACGATGGTGACGCCATTTTCGGTCAGGATCTCATCCGCCTCCAGGGTGGTGGGGGCATTGGCGGCCTCCACCAGGATGCGCGCCCTGACGTCCCTGGCATTGTCTTTGGTGACGACACCCTGCAGGGCCGCCGGCACCAGTACGTCGCAGTCGCAACTGAACACTTCGTCGTTGCCGAGGGGCTCACTGCCGGGGAAATCCTTCAGGCTGCCGTGCTCCTGGTAGTGATCGATCAGGGCGTCGATATCCAGGCCGTCCCCGGCAAAGACACCGCTGTTCTTCTCGGTCACCCCCACCACCTTGCAACCGGCCGACTGGAAGGCCCGGGCCGCCACCGAGCCGACCTGGCCGAAACCCTGGATAGCGACCCGGGCACCTTTCATGTCGAAATCGATATCCTTCGCGGTTGCCTCAAACACCTCGAACACTCCCCGGCCGGTGGCTTCATAACCCCCGAAAGAGCCGCCTATGATGGGCGGCTTGTCGTTAATGGCGGTAGGTGTGTGGCGGCCGGTGATCTGCTCGTACTCGTCCAGCATCCAGGCCATGCTCTGCATGCCCGTACCCACGTCGGCGCCGGGCACATCGCAGTCCGGACCGGAGGGCCGCAGGTGGCGGATGTAGGCCCGGCATAGCCGTTCGTACTCCCGGTCGCTGAGCTCGTCCGGATCGGCGGCAATACCGCCCTTGCCACCGCCGGCGGGAATGCGCCCGGCGGCATGCTTGACCGACATCACCAGCGCCAGGGCCTTGCACTCGTCCAGGTCCAGGTCCGGTGAGATGCGGGTGCCGTCCCGGGTGGGACCAAGGGCGTCGTTATGACAGACCCGGAAGGCGTCGAAGACCCGGGAGCGGCCATCGTCCATCTTGAGGGGAATGCGGAAACTGATCACCCGCATGGGGGCCGACAGCAGCTCGGCCACCTCCTCGCGGATCTGGCCGATGTCGGCGGCCTGTTTCATCAGGCGGTTGCTTTGCTCGAGGAAATCGTACATGAATCCTGTCCCTCCGCAGTGTCGCTGAAGTTCTACACTCAGCTTGGTTCAAGAGCTTCGGGGCTGCAACCGGAGAGCCGGGGGAACAAAAAAGGGGCCCCGGAGGACCCCTTTTCGGAAAGCTGATGGCGGGTTGGCGCCGGCTATCAGGCGTGACCGCCGGACGCCGCGCCCTGGTGCCACTGGCTGCGCTTGCGCAGATTGGCGCCAAGCCGCCCGGCGAGATGACTGAGCCGCGCGTATGCCTGTCGTGCCGCCACCCGGGTGTATTCTGCGCGTACATCCTTGCCGTTGTTCAGGATGCTGGAGGGTACGGTTGCGGTGTTGTGAAGCAATCTGGTCATGGTTCGTTCCTCCATGGCTTGGGTGACTGTTGGCGCTACTGTAACCACACATTTACGCAGTATAAATACGTTAAAACTCATATATAGCTGCGAATTCGCAGTAGAGAGCTTGCAAAGCAGTTGCGCGGAATCTGGCTCATGCTCAGCCCGCCAACGCCCGGCCCAGGGGCCTACTGACTGGCGATCTCCCGAAATGCCTGAACCAGGGTCTCCGGCTCCTGGGCGCCGGAAATCAGATACTGGCCGTTGATCACAAACGCCGGCACCGCCGACACGCCGGCCTGCTGATAGTGGGCCTCGTCCCGCCGCACTGCATCGGCATAGTCGCCGGACGCCAGGATCTCCCGGGCTTGTTCGGTATCCAGACCGGCGGCCTCGACGCAGTTCACCAGCACCTCCGGGTCGGATACATCGGCTGCCTTGCCAAAATAGGCATCGAACAGGGCCTGTTTGAGCTCCGTCTGGCGACTCTGCTCGCCGGCCCACTTCACCAGTCGGTGGGCATCGAAGGTATGACAGGTGTGGCGCTCCTGCATGCGGCTGAAATCCAGGCCGAGGTCGTGGGCAATCTCGGTCATCTGGGCCTGGGCGGCGGCCATTTCCGATTCGCTGCGACCGTACTTGCGGCTCAGTGCGGGCAGGATCGGTTCGCCGGCGGCCTTAGGGTCCGGATTGAGTTCGAAGGCGTGCCATTCGATGTCAAAGTCCAGGCTGTCACGGAGTTCGGCCATGGCTTTCTCGAGCCGGGCATAGCCGATGGCACACCACGGGCAGGCGATGTCGGAAACGATGTCGATCTTGAGCGTCTTCACACACTGGCTCCTGTTGGCTTCTGGCCATGGATCATGGCTGGCTTATGGTCGGCCCAGTCTACAGGCCGGGGGCAATAGTCGTTACTATCCGAAAGTGTCCGGCGCGATCCGGCCCGGCATCTCTCACTCTCCTATTGTGGAGCATCAATGCCATGAAAGCTGTTCTGACCCGCCTGTTCTGGCCAATCCTGTCGTTTTTCGAGCGCGGTGAGCAGCCGGAGCATTATCGGCCTTCCCACCGCAAAATTCTGCTGGCTGTGGGCTTTCTGTTTCTGGTGCTGTCCGGAATCTCCCTGTTTTTCGCCCTGGTGGCGCAGGTGCTCGGCGCGCTTATCCCGATTCTGTTCTTCTTCGCCATCAGCCTGGTCTGCACGGTGGTGGCAGGCCTGGGCAGTGACCGGGCGGTAGCGAGGATCTGGGGGCTCAAGTGATCCGGAGCGGGTAGACGCCGGCTGGTCGGCCAGTGCAAGCGCCTATGGGGGCGGTTGGTTTCCATCGCTTCGGGCAGGTAGACTGGAATAAGAGGTAAACTTCCTACGGCTTAGAGTGAACGGAGGACGTCATGGCGATGACCAAACCCCACCAGCGCGTGGACAAGGTAACCAGTGAGGCCGTCGCTGGCCTGGAGTTTCCCGCCAGTCGTGACGAGCTGGTGGAACAGGCCCGCGCCCACGGCGCCGACCCCCGCATTATCGATACCCTTGAGAACATCCCCGAGCGCACCTACTTCAGCAGTGAAGAAGTCCTGAAGGACATCGGCGAGGGTTGATGTCCCGAGGGCAGATCCACCTGCTTGCGATCTAGCGCCGGCAGGGATCGGGACGGCCCTGAGCCAGCGCCAGGGCCTGGTCCATATGTTCCTGAAGCCGTTCAATGCGGCTCTCGTGGGCCGGATGGGTGGAAAGGAACTCCATCGGCTGTTCGCCACCCCGGGCGGCCATGGTCTGCCAGAGTGTCACTGCCTGGCGGGGATCAAAGCCCGCCACCGCCATCAGCATCAGCCCCATGACGTCGGCCTCCTCTTCGTGGGCGCGACTGAACGGCAGCGCAATGCCCAGTTCGGCGCCAAGGCCCTGCGCCTGCATCAGTTGCTCCTGGCCAAGCTCACCCTCGCTGAACAGCCCCACCACATAGAGTGCCGCTTCAATGCCCAATTCCTGGGTCAGGCGTTCGTTGCCGTGCTCTGCCAGCACGTGGGCAACCTCGTGGCCGACGATGGCGGCCAGTTGGGAAGGCGTGTCGGCGATGGTCAGCATACCGGTGTGAAGGCCGATCTTGCCTCCCGGTAGAGCGAAAGCGTTGGGGGAGGGATCTTCGAACACCGCCACTTCCCAGGACTCCGGCATGGGAACCTGCGGGTAGTGGCTGGCGGCAGCAGCAATCACGGCCTGTGCCACACACCGGACCAGGCGATTGGGTTCCGGCAAAGTGACCACCGGCTGGCGCTGCTTGATCTCGGCGAATGCTTGCTGCCCCAGATCCTGCATCACCGAATCCGGTACCAGCGCCAATTGTGAGCGCCCCGTGGGCGTTTCGTCACAGCCGCCCAGTGGGACCAGCAACAGCAGCAGTAGCAGGATGGTTCTCAAGGCGTATCCTCGGCAATTTGGTTGGTGGCGGTGATCATTAGAGCCTGCGGGGGAGCCGGATGCAAAACCCTGCCGGATACCGCCGGCACATGAACAGGCGGTAAGCACGACTGACGTGCAGGGCGCCTCGTCAGAGACTATCATCTGGCCGCGAAAAGCGGGATTCAGGAGCAGAACGTGTCTCAGCGCAAATGGGTTCGACGCTGCCTGGGCTGGGTGGCCCGGGGTCTGGCGGCAGTGGTGTTACTGGTGGTGGCCGTTCTGCTTGTGTTCCGGTTCGCCAACCCACCCACCACTGCCTTCATGCTGGCGCATCAGTGGCAGCCGGGTAGTCAGAGCCTCCGCCACCAGTGGGTACCGCTGGCGCAGATGTCACCCTGGTTGCCCAGGGCGGTAATGGCCAGCGAGGACCAGCGCTTCGCCAGCCACTGGGGGCTCGATACCGAGGCGATTGCCACCGCTTTGCGGGAGTACCGCCGGGGCGAGGGCCTGCGCGGTGCCAGCACCATCACCCAGCAGACCGTGAAGAACCTGTTTCTGTGGGAAGGCCGCAGCCTCGCCCGCAAGGCCCTGGAGGCTGGCCTGGCGGTGGCAGTGGAGTTGCTCTGGCCCAAGCGGCGCATCATGGAGGTCTACCTGAACGTGGCCGAGTTCGGACCCGGGATCTACGGCGTCGAGGCCGCCAGCCGGGCTCACTTCGGGATCGGCGCCGGCGCCGTTGGGCCAACCCAGGCGGCCAGACTGGCAGCCGTTCTGCCCAGCCCCAAGCGTCTCGATGCCGGCAATCCGTCGCCCTATGTGTGGCAGCGGGTGGCGTGGATCCGGCAGCAGATGCAATACGTTGCCCCCTTGCCCTGAGGTCCGGGCCTACAGCCGGGGGTGTCCCCCCGGGGCCTGGTGCCAGGGCAGTCCGGCCCTGGCGCTGTGTTCCAGCTCCGCGATCACCTGGGCCCCAAGCAGGATGATGATGGCACCCACTTCCAGGCTGATGAGCACCACGATGATGGTGGCCAGAGAGCCGTAGATCACGTTCACAAACGACACGTTGATCATGTAGTACATCAGCACCACCCGGGTGCCTTCCCAGAGGATGGCCGCCACCAGCCCCCCGATCACCGCCCGGCGCGGCGCGATACGCACGATGGGCAGTACCTTGTAGATGACGCTGAACAGGATGAACACGCTGACAAAACTCAGCGGATAGATGACAAACCCCGGCCGCTCGTAGAAGGCATCGGCCAGGCCAAAGATCAGCGTCAACCCCAGCAGTCCGAAGGCGAGCACCAGGATGAAGGCATAGGGCAGGGCGGCGGACACCCAGAAACTGCGGGCCGGATTGTCGGGCTGATGGAAGATGATGGCAATGGAGTCTTCCAGCATGCGAAAGGCGAAGGAGCTGAAGAACAGCAGCACCGGAATGCCTACGATGCCGATGACGTCCCGGGAGTCGAGGAAGGCGCGCACCGCATCCAGCAGGAGATCGGCATGGCCGGGGGCGAAGTGCCGGGCCTGGATCCGCATCACCTCCAGTAGCTGCGATTCGGGCACCAGGTGGGTCAGCAGGACGCCGAGCAGCGCCAGCAGGGGAATCGCCGACAGCAGCACGTTATAGCCGACACCGCCCGCCAGCAGGATGCCGTGGTTCTGCAGGAAGTGCCGGAGCACGCGGCGACCAAACTGCCATAACCGGGGCAGAAGGGAGTCAGCGCTCTGGCGCGGGCTACTCGCGTCCGGCATTGGATTGTCCGCAGCTGCAGGGATGATGTTGGCTCATTGCCTTGACCATAACCAATACCGCCGGTGCTGACAAACCATCGCCAACGCCCGCGGGGTGGATATCAGGCGAAAGCCACTCCAGCCACCAGTCTTGCCGACAGCAACAGCAGGACAGCGCCGAACAGGCGGTCGAGCCAGACGCTGTAGCGGTTCAGCTTTGCCAGCCAGGCGGGATGGGAGAACACCAGCGCCACCAGCAGGTACCAGCCGCCATCGATCACCATGGCGGTAGCTGCATAGCCCAGCTTGGCCAGCAGGCTGGTGTCGGTGCCCACCACCTGGCTGAATAGCGCGATGAAGAACACCGCCACCTTGGGATTGAGGAAAACCACCAGAAAACCGTCCCGAGCGGCACTGGCGAACGTGGAGGGTGTGGCACTGCCGTCGGCGGGCCGATGCCGTGCGGTGATGCCCTTGATACCAAGCCAGCCCAGATAGAGTGCGCCACCCCATTGCAGGGTGTTGAAAGCCAGCGGCGAGGCGGTGATCAGTGCGGCAAGCCCGAGAATGCTGAGAAACGCGTAAAGCCCCACCCCCAGCCCATGCAGCAGGGCCGTCAGGATACCGTTGCGGCGGCCGCCTGCCAGGGTCTGCTTCAGCACTACGGCCAGGGAGGGGCCGGGCGACATGGCGCCCAGGGCGCAGATGCTCACCACCGCCAGCCAGGTTGTCAGGGTAATGCCCATCAGCCGAACGCCAGCCAGGCACCCACCAGGATCATGAGGCTGCCGGCGATACGGTTCATCACCCGCACCCCGGCGCCACTGCGCAGGGCCTGGCGCAATTGTTTGCCGCCGTGGGCGTAGAGCTGCAGGCACAGGAATTCCAGTGCCAGGATAATCAGAATCAGTACCGCCAGCTGCGGCCCCATCGGCAGATTACTGTCGATGAAGGGCGGCAGCAGGGCAATAAAAAAGGCCCAGCCCTTGGGATTGGCAATGGCGGTGACGAAGCCCTGCAGCGCCAGCTGCAGGCGGGAGGAGTCCGGTGGTGTGGCGCTGTCGTCCGGCATCGCCAGCTTGCCCCGGGAGAACCATAGCTGCACCCCCAGCCAGGCCAGGTAGGCGCCACCGGCGTACTTGAACAGGGCGAAAGCGGTGGGATACTGCAGCATGAAGGTGGCAACACCCACGGCTGCCGCCGTCGCCACCAGGCCAACCCCCAGCAGTTCCCCCGCCATCATCCACATGGCCCGCTTCACGCCGATGGTGATGCCCAGGGACAACGCCAGGGTCATGCACATGCCCGGCGTGACGGATACTACGAAGAACGTGGGAATGAAGGCTGACAGCAGCTGGAAATTGAGAGATAACAAGGCCGGCACCCGTTATTGAACAGAGCCGGTTATGTTAGAACCGATTCCCGGGGCGGAAAAGTGCGCGCTGCACCTATTCGCCGATGGCTGTCCCTTCCGGGTGTTCAAGAGGAGCTTTCGAGGAACGAGTATGGAACCTTTGCAGCCGGCGATGATGACGCCGGAGTGCTTGCGTCAGGCCACGCTGGTGCTGGCGGAGCAGGACCCGGATCTGGGTGGCATTGTGGCGCGGCATGGCATACCACCCATGTGGGGCCGGGAGCCCGGTTTCGCCGCCCTGTTTCACATCATTCTGGAGCAGCAGGTCTCCCAGGCCTCGGCGCTTACCCTGTTCCGGCGTGTCGGTGCCGACATGGGCGGCGTGACACCGGAGCGGGTCCGGGATCAGGGCGTGGCAGGTTTGCGGGCGCTGGGGCTGACGCGGCAGAAGGCCCACTACTGCGACGCCCTGGCGCGCGCAGTCCTGGACGGTATCCTGGATCTGGAAGCGCTACAGCGTGCGCCGGACGAGCGGGGCCGGCAACGGCTGCTGGCCCTGCCCGGAATCGGCCCCTGGAGTGTGGATGTCTACTACCTGATGGCCTTGAAACGGCCGGATGTGTGGCCCCAGGGCGACCTGGCCCTGGCCATTGCGCTAAGCAGTGCCAAATCCCTTCCAGTGAGGCCGGATCGCAACGCGCAGCTGGAACTGGCGCAGGCCTGGGCGCCCTGGCGCTCGGTGGCGGCGCGCATCCTGTGGATGCATTACCTGGCAGAGCAGGGCAAGTACCCGTTACCCGCTACGGAGCCGGCGTCGCAATGACACCCGGGTGGCTCCCAAAACATTCGCGGGGCCGGGGCCGTTTACTCCAGGAACAGCTCGTAGCTTGAGCTCTCGTCGTCCCGCGGTATCAGCATGGGCGCGTTGACCTTGAGGTAATAGGTTCCTGCCGGCAGGTTCTCCTCGATGCGAAACTGCTCGTTCGGCGCATTGTCCTCCGCCTCAGCCAGCACCTCGCCATCGCTGTTCATCAGGGTACCGGCGGGCTCGATGCCCTCGATCGCCGCTGCCGGCCGGTTGCTGTACAGCGTGACGGCCTGGTAGGAGTCCAGGCTGAAGTGGTACCAGTCGGGTCCCGCTGCGGGCGGTGTGAAGGGGCCGTTCTGGCCCGGATCCAGCTTGATGCTGGTGTCCGGCGGGAAGGCCACCGCCGCAGCCGGCAGGGCAAAGCAGATCAGCAGGATAAGCAGCCGAAGGGGCTGTCTGGTGAGAATGGTCATGAGTGTGTCCCCCTTGATGTGAATTTGGCAAACAGCCGGCTCACCAGGTACACCAGGAAAGCGGCCGCCAGACCCGGCAGCAGCTTGAATACATCGTCATTGAAGGCCGACAGGTGCCATGCCACCACGGTACCAAATCCGGTCAGCATCATCACAACCGCGGTGGTGGTGGAGAATGGCTGGCGGAAGATCCGCAGCAGCATCACCGAGCCCAGGCTGGCGGCCAGCGCCGACCAGGCGATCAGCACCAGCCCGAACACCCCTTCCGGCGCGAACAGGGCCACCGCCAGTGCCAGCAGGGCCACCGACACGGTGGCCACCTTGGAGGCGATGTAGGAGTCCTTCCATTTCGGCCGGATGTCCTGGGTGACCGAGCCGGAGCAGACGATCACCTGGGAGTCAGCCGTGGACATGGTGGCGGCGAACAGCCCCGCCAGGGAAATACCCACGAATACCTCCGGCAGCATTTCCATGGTCATCAGCGGCAGGGCCAGCTCGGTGGGCTCGGTGACCCCCTCGGCGACCTCCAGGTTGGGCAGGTCCGGCAGGATGGCCCGGCTGTAGAGCCCGACCCCTACCGAGGCTGCGAAAAACGGCACGAACCAGGTGAAGTACCAGACCCGGGCCCGCTTGATGGCCTCCACCGACTCGATGGCCATGAAACGCACCATGATCTGGGGCTGGCCCATGGAGCCGAAGCCGCCGGACATCATGCCCAGCAGGTAGAAAAGCACCCCGAATTCCAGGTTGGCTGGAAACAGCGACATCAGTGCCGGGTCCTGCTGCCGCAGGTTGTCAAAGAGGGCGGAGGGCCCGCCAATGGTGCGCCAGGACATGATCAGGATCATCGCCATGGAGCCGATCATCACCAGGCTCTGGGCGGCATCGGTCCAGATGGTGGCGCGGATGCCACCGGCAAAGGAGTAGAGGATCACCACCACCATCGCGATCAGGATGCCGACCCACATGTCCCAGCCGAACAGGGCATGCAGCGCCAGGCTGCCGGCCTTGAACTGGCCGGCGGAATAGATGCCGAGAAACACGAAGGTGATCAGGCCCGCCAGCACGATCAGCACCCGGTTCTCGTTGCCGTCGCTCATGCCGATGACACCGGAGAGGGTTTTCGCCTTCATGCGGCCGGAGTGCTCACGCACCCGGGGGTGGACAAACAGCCAGGCCGTGAGATCACCCAGGATCCAGCCCACCGCCATCCAGATGGACTCGATGCCGACCCGGTAGGAGAAGGCGATCATGCCGATGAACATGAAGCCGCTGTTGTTGGTGGCAACGGCGGAGAGAGCGGAGAGCCAGGGCTTGACCTCGCGGCTCGCCACCAGGTAATCGCCGGTGGTCTTGCGTTTGCGGACCCAGGCGAATGCACCCGCCGCGGTGATGAGGATAAGCAATATGCTGAATGACCATACGGCCGATTCCATCGTGGAGTCACTCCATGTCGGGTTTCGGTCCCAGCGGTCAAAAAAAGGACTCGCGTCTCTTCACTGTAGCAAGGTGGACCCCATCTGTCTCAGAACCGGGGCTGATTTGACAAGGGGTTAACACCTTGCCGAAGCTGAAAGGACCTGAAATTGGCGGCGTTACGCGGGGAGGTGGGAGCGATGGCAAGGCTGGAATCCTGGTTGCAGGCGTTTTCCAACTTCCTCTGGGGTACGCCGCTGATCATCGTGCTGGTGGGCGGCGGTCTGTTCTTCGTGATCTACTCCCGGGCCCTGCCATACCGGTATTTCGGCCACGCCATTGAGATCCTGCGGGGCAAACACGACCGGGACGACGACCCCGGCGATATCAACCATTTCCAGGCCCTGTCGGCGGCGCTCTCGGGCACACTGGGTCTCGGCAACATTGCCGGCGTGGCCTTCGCCATCAGCTACGCCGGACCCAGTGCCGTAATATGGATGTGGGTGACGGCGCTGGTGGGGGTGGCCACCAAGTTCTTCACCTGCACCCTGGCCATCATGTACCGGGGCCGTGACAGCCGCGGCGACCTGCAGGGCGGTCCCATGTACGTGATCCGGGAAGGCCTGGGCAAGCGCTGGCTGCCGCTGGCGGTGTTCTTCTGCCTGGCAGGGCTGGTCGGCACGCTGCCGGTTTTCCAGATCAACCAGCTCACTGAAACGATGCGGGATGCGGTGCTGCTGCCGTTCGACGTCATAACCGAGGCCCAGGTGGGCACTTTCAATCTCTGGTTCGGTATCTTCATTGCCGCGCTTGTGGCGGTGGTGATCTTCGGCGGCATCCACCGTGTCGGCTACTCAGCAGCCCGGCTGGTACCCAGCATGGTGGTGGCCTACCTGGTCTGCGTGCTGGCCATTCTGGCGGTCAATCTGGAGCAGGTGCCGGCGGCGCTGGCGTCCATCCTGACCCATGCCTTCGAGGCCGACTTGTCGGCGGTGGCGGCCGGCGGCCTCATGGGGGTGGTGATCACCGGCATCCGGCAGGGCGCTTTCTCCAACGAAGCCGGCATCGGTACCGAAGTCATGGCTCACGGCGCGGCGCGAACGGCGGAGCCGGTGCGGGAGGGCCTGGTGGCCATGATGGGGCCTGTCATCGATACCCTGATTGTCTGTACCCTGACCGCCCTGGTGCTGATCACCACCGGGGCCTGGGAAGCCGGCACCGATGTGGCCGGCGCCGCGCTGACGGCCAGGGCCTTCGAGGCGTCGCTGGGAGCGGCAGGCCCCTGGATCATCATGCTGCTGGTAACGGTGTTCAGCATGAGCACCATGTTCACCTTCTGGTATTACGGTGCCAAGTGCCTGGGGTTCCTGATCGGCGCCGAGCGCCAGAACTGGTACCGCTATATCTACGTCGCCCTGATTGTCATCGGCGCGGTGATCTCTCTGCAGGCGGTGATCTTCCTGATCACCATCGGCTACGCCCTGATGGCCATACCCACCATGCTGGCCACCGTGATACTGGCACCCAAAGTGATGGCGGCGGCCCGAAAGTACCTTGCCGATAAATGACTCCGGCCCCGGCGTCAGTCGCTCAGGCCGGAGTCCTGCGCTTGTGCCGATGCAGCGGCGGCATCAGAAGCCGTCGTTGCCCTTGGACTGCTGCTTCTCACGCTTGGCGGCCTTCTTTTCCTTCTGGGTGAGGGCCGGTTTCTTCTTGGTTTCCTTGACGCGTCTCTGCTCTTTACTCATGGGGTGCTCCTGCCGATGGGGCAATCACTGGGAGTCGGGTCCGGTGGCCACTGTGGCCGCGCGGAGGGCCGCTCCGGAATGATGCTAGCAGGCTTGTGGCGGCGCCATAGCAGCACAAGTACGCATAGGGTGGGGCGCCACCCGCTGCTCGAAATTTGTACGGATCCGGGCAGGCGTTCTACGCTGGAAGTGTAAGGAACGCAAAAGGAGACCAGTCCCATGAACAAGACACTGAACGGTCATTACGAGAATCCCGACCAGGCCCGTAATACCCAGGAGGACCTGGTGGCCACTGGCATTCCCCAGGACAAGGTGTTCGTGGACGAAGAGAACCAGACCATCAAGGTCATGATTCCGGCCGAGGAAGAGCGGGAGATCCAGGAGATTTTCGACCGCCACGATATCCGTTACTGATGGAGAGGACGCCGGTGATGGACACGCCGGCACCTGCTGTCGGAACGGAATTCATTGCCAGTAATGCGCAGAGCCGCTGACCCGGCAGGAGCTGATGGATGGCGACAGAGTCACAGCCGGTGACGGTTCTCGGCGGCACCGGCTACCTTGGGCGCCAGATCGTCGCGGCGTTGCTCGATGCCCGTTATCCGGTTCGGGTAGCGAGCCGCCATGCCGACCAGGCATCCCTGCCGGAGGGGGTGGAGGCCTTCCGCTGCGATATCACTGATAAAAAGCAGGTCCGGGAAGCGGTCAGTGGCGCCTTCGCGGTGGTGAATGCGGTGTCCCTCTACCATGAGCGGGGCAGCGCCACCTTTGACCAGATTCACGTGCAGGGGGCGGCTCAGGTGGCTCAGGAGGCTAGCCGTGCCCGGGCCGGCAGGCTTGTGCTGATCTCGGGCATCGGCGCCAATGAGCGTTCCGCTTCGGCCTATGTTCGTGCCCGCGGCGCCGGCGAGCGTATGTCCTGGCAGTATTTTCTGGGCGCGACGGTTCTGCGGCCAAGCGTGCTTTTCGATCAGACCGGCGGTTTTGTCGCCAATCTGGAGCAGCTCACCCGCGCTCCCGTGGTGCCGCTCTTCGGCCGTGGCCGCACCCGTCTGCAGCCGGCCCATGTGGCGGATGTCGCCCGAGCGGTGGTCCGGGTGATCGAGCGCGACCGGGGCGAGCATCCGGTTTATGAGCTTGGAGGCCAGTCCTATGCTTTTCGGGACTGCGTGAAAATGGATCTTGCCTACCGCCGTCGCCGCCGTCTGCTGGTGCCGGTGCCTTTTTTGGTGTGGCACGCCATGGCAGCGGTGCTGGGTCGGTTGCCGGAGCCACCGCTCACCCGTGACCAGGTGATTCTGATGAAATCCGACAACCTGGTCGCCGAGGGTTGCCCGTCGTTCGATGATCTGGATATTTCGCCCCGGGATCTGGCCTCGGTGCTTGAAAGGCCAGCTCAGGGTTAATCCGGACTCTTCATCCGTCCCATATGGTGGTATATATCTGAGGCTCATGCACATCGGTGCCATCGAGGGCAGGAAATTATGAGCGACAGGTCGGCGCTACTGGCCGCGCAACCGATCTTTGACAGGGAAGACAGCATCCAGGCGGTTGAGCTGCTGTTCCGTAATGACCTGAACCAGAGCGCCGTCGATGTGGGAGAGAACCGCGCCACCAGCGAGCTGCTTTTCAACCTGTGTACCGGTATCACTGAACAGACCGAGCAGTACCACTCCCCCGCCTTCATCAATGTCTCCGAGGATTTCCTGCTGTCCCAGTCCTTCCTGCCCATTGAGCCGGAAGAAGTGGTGATCGAGCTGGTGGAGCGCATGGTTCCCACCACCACTCTGGTGGACGCCATCCGCGGCTGGCACCGCCGGGGCTTCCGCTTCGCCCTCGACGACTTCGAATTCACCCGGGCCTGGGACCCGATCCTGGAGTTCGCCTCCATCATCAAGGTGGATGTACTGACCACGACACCTGACCGCGTTGAAGAGCATCGGCGCCGGCTGGCCGGCTATGATGTGCAGTGGCTGGCCGAGCGGGTGGAAGACGAAGAGACCCGGGCCGCCTACCGTGACCTGGGTTTCGACCTGTTCCAGGGCTATTTCTACGCGCGCCCTGCCATTATCTACGGCCGCCGGCTCAATCCATCCGCCATCCAGCTGGCCCGCCTGATCGGCCTGCTGTTTCGCGATGACCCGGATATCCAGGCGCTGACGGATCTGATCTCCGGCGACCCCGGGTTGGCGGTGAGCCTGCTCAAGGTGGTCAACAGTCCCCTGTACCGGGCCGGCAAGCCCATCACCTCCCTGCGGGAAGTGGTGGTCAGGCTGGGCATCGTCAATCTGCGGCGCTGGGTCATGCTGTTCAGCTCGGTCAGTTCCGCCTCGGCCGGCACCGGCCAGTTGATCCTGACCCGGGCCCAGGCCTGTCAGGAGCTGGCTCAGCGGGCCCGGGAGCGGGAGGTGGATGCCACCCAGGCGTTTCTGGTGGGCCTGTTGTCAGGGGTGGATGTACTGCTGCGGGTGGATCAGGAGACTTTCCTGGAAACGCTCGACCTGGACGAGACCATCAAGGCGGCCGTCAGGCAACGCAGCGGCCCCATTGGCCGCGTTCTTGAGGTGGTGCTGAAGCTGGAGCGGGCGGTGGCAATGAAGCAGCGCCTTGACCGTATCGACCCGCGCCTGCTGCAGCTCTATGCCGAAGCCGGCAAGAGCGTGCAGAAAATGCTCAAAGTGGCATGAGGGCGGTATAGGGCGCCATCCCCCAAGGCCTGCATTCACAATCCGTTACCTGACAAACGACCGCCGGCTCGCTAGAGTCTGGTCATGGCCCTGTCGCTGTGAGCGCTGAATCATGTCTTCCGTTCAATCCTTTCTGACCCCGACCTGGCTGTTCCCGATCCGCGCTGGCGCGCTGCTGCTTGTGCTGGCAGCCCTGGCCGGCTGCGCCGGTAGCCCCGACTTTGAACGGCAGGCCTGGCCCGTTGCCGTGGAGCCGGCCCCCATGGACGCCGACAGCACCCTGGTGGCGGAACGACTCTGGCAGGTGTTCGCTCGCTACGAGGGTACCCCCTATCGCTACGGTGGTACCGACGCCGGCGGCTTCGACTGTTCCGGCTTCATCCTGACCGCCTATCGCGAAGCGCTGGGGCAGCGCCTGCCCCGCACCACCGACGCCATGCTGGCCCGCGGCAGTGAGGTTCGCCCGGAAGCCGTCCGCCCCGGTGATCTGGTGTTTTTCCGGATCGGCGGCAAGGACAGCCATGCCGGAATCTACATGGGCGGGCAGCAGTTTATCCACAGCGCCTCATCCACCGGTGTCACCCTGTCATCCCTTCGCAGTGGCTACTGGCGCGAGCGCTACTCCCGGGCCCGGCGCTTCGACTGAACCTGCCGCCACCGTAAATCAACGCTGTCAGGCGGTCGTGCCGGGGCTGACCCGGTAGCCTGCGCCGCCGGCGTACTTGGCCTGGTACATGGCGTGGTCCGCCTCGCGCATGATGGCCAGGGCGGAGAAGTTGTTGAGGGGCAGGGTGGCGATACCGATGGAGATGGTGAAAGGATGCTGGTGGGCCGCGCAGTTGAGGTTGTGGTGGGCGACCTGCTCTAGCAGAGCCTGGGCGATGGTCACGCTGTCGCCGCCGGATTCCTGATCCACCAGCACCGCAAATTCATCGCCGCCGAGGCGGCAGACATGGTCATGGGTCCGCCGCAGCAGCGTGCTGAGAATTCGGGCGAAATCCTGCAGGACCTGATCACCGGCCAGATGACCGTAGACGTCGTTGATGGTCTTGAAGCGGTCGATATCGATCAGCATGAACGTCACTCGCTCGCCGCTGTAACGCTTGTCCAGCTCGTATTCCCTCAGGGTCTTCATCAACCAGCGGCGGTTTAGCAGACCGGTCAGGTCGTCGCTATTGGCCAGCACGTGAAGTTGCTGGGACTGGCTCTCCGAGCTGGCCAGACGCTGGCGCTGCTCCTCCAGCACCCCGATGGTGCGCTCCAGTTGCAGATTGCTGACGTGCATGTTGATCAGGGCTTCGGCCTGGCGCCCGAATTTGCCCAGCAACTCACGTTGGTCGTGGGTGAAGGCACGGGGCTTGGAGTCGATGACACAGAAGGTGCCCAGCTCGTAGGGTTTGTTCTGCCAACTAAAGCGCACCGGCACGCCGGCGTAGAAACGGATGTAGGGTGAGCCGGTCACCAGCGGGTTGTCGTGGAAACGCTCATCGTTACTGGCGTCGGGCACCACGAAGGTGCTGTTGTGATGAACCGCATGGCCACAGAAAGAGACGTCGCGGTCGGTTTCGCAGGTGCTCAGGCCCACGGCCGCCTTGAACCACTGACGCTGATCGTCCAGCAAGCTGAGGGCCACCATGGGTACCGAGAACACCTGTCGGGCCAACTGTACCAGGTTTTCGAAAGCAAAATCCGTTTCCGAGTCCAACAGGTGGGTGGCTCTGAGTGCTTCAATGCGCTCCCGCTCATTGGCGGTTTTCGGTGCTGGCTTCATAAAGTGCCCCGGCGTCCATTCGCCCATGAACGGGGTTTCATTAATTAATAGGTGTTGCCGTTCGCATCGTCAATTGAAATCGGTGGTGGTGCCGTCGCTGTTGAGCTGACGGATGCGCAGCGGACGGCCCTGCTCGTCCAGCGTCACCTCACCCATCCCGGAGTGGTTCCAGAGCCGTTCTCCGCGGCTGCGGCCTGAGGGCAGGCGGGGCTTGATGCGCATTCGCCGGCGCTTGGTGAACCAGTTCAGGGGGGACCAGCTGGCGTAGAGCCAGCGGTTGAGGCGGTCCAGCCAGTCCAGCAGCCGGCGCGGGAATTCGTTCTTGATACCGCTGCTGGTGATCTGCCAGATCCTGGGCTGGCGCTTGCCCCGGCGGACCCGCACATCGTAGGCAAAGGAATAATGCACGTCGCCGGACAGGATCACGAAATGCTGCGGGGTGCGGGCGTGGCCGAAGATGTTCAGCATTACGCTGGCGGCGCCCCGGTGGGCCATCCAGTTCTCGGCATCCACCAGCAGGGGTTTGCCGAACCAGGTGAACACGCGCTGGATCACCTCGATCAGCTTGACTCCGAACATGGGCGCCGGCGACACCACGATCACCGCGTCCTGATCCATCAGCTCGTGCTGGAACTCGGTGAGGCCCTCCCAGTCCAGCAGGCCCGACGGCCGGGACCGGCGGAATTCGCTCCGCCAGCGCTGGGTACGGGTATCCAGCACCACCACTTTTGGGGTGGTGGCCAGGGTGAAGCGCCACTGGTCGAAGGCCAGCAGCTCGGTGATCAGCCGGTCCTGGGCGGTGGCGGGCACCGGGGTGCTGGTATCGGCCTGGTCCAGGCAGCGCCGGCACTGCGCAATCAGACCGGCTACCGCGGCGGGCTGGTTGCCCCAGGCCTGGCACAGCAGGTAGCCGATAAGCGCATTGCCGATGATTCGGCGGGAGAAGGGGTGCTCGTAAGCAGTCGCCTCCCAGAGTGCAGACAGGTTCCAGTCGTCGGTAATGTCGTGATCGTCGAAGATCATATAGGTGGGTATCTGGGCGAGCACTCGCGCCGCCGCCGGCAGACCGACCCGGAAGCGCTCGATCTGCCCGGCTTCGGTCTCGTAGCGCTGCCGATCCTCCGGTGTGGCCAGAACGGGCGCGTCGCGGACATGGCGCCAGGGCTCCGGGGACCACACCAGCAGGTACATGGCCAGCACCTCGGCCAGAGTTACCAGGTGATTGCCGGCGCTGGCGGTGGTGAACACCGGCTTGCGGACGCCGCCAAAAAAGCGGTCGGCCAGATCCTCATTGATGTCGGTTTCCGGCAGCAGCTGGTCGCGGTGGTAATAGCCGCAGGGGTGGCGGAAAAGCTCGTGACTGTCGCCAGGCTCGGTGCCCGCCAGGGTCTCGGGATAGAGCCCGAGTGCGTCGATCAAGCAGTGGATGGCGTGAAGCATGGGGCCGGCGACGTCATCGGCGTAGATCTGGTCGCCGGTCATGATCAGCAGGGCGGGGCGCCCGGCCCGTTCGGTCTGTCCGGCCACCACCTGGTCCACCTGTGCCAGGCCGTCGTCGCAGCCGCTGTGGGGGCGGCGGCAGGAGCCATGGTAGAGACGGTCGATGCGGGCCTTGAGCACAAACGCGGGGCTGCTGTGGCCGGTGTAGCAGAGGTGGGGAGCGGTCGTTGCCAGCCACTGCCAGTCGGGTTTGCCACCTTCCTCCGGCAGGGCCAGGCCCAGGTCGTAGTGGATGAAGTCATCGTGGGCCAGGGCGGACGCCGGCTGCACGTTCAGCAGGGCAATCCAGGCCTGTTCACCCACCCGGACCAGCGTGGCCTCCGGTTCCTCCAGTTCCCGGTCCAGGATCCGCTCGCCATCCTGCTCCAGGGTCAGTCGCAGGCGGCAGGGCTTGCGCAGGACCAGCCAAAGCGCCAGTCGGCTGGCTGTCACATGGCGCAGCAAAGGACCCGCCAGGATCGGGCTGGGGCCATTGTCGGCCGGGTCCGGCGAGTTCTGGGCGGTGGAGTCGGTCACG
>NZ_JAWVZL010000060.1:0-18210 GCF_033722195.1 Marinobacter sp. | reverse complement strand
GCTCCAGCAAAGAGCGATCCAGGCTGTAGCCTGCGACCGCCTGAAGCCGGGTTCGGTTGTTGGCACTGAACGAGGGCAGCGAACGGTTCCCGAAATGCTGCCGGGCCCGGTCGAACAGCGCCAGGTCTTCCGGCTGCTTGGTCAGGGCGACGAACAGGACGCGGTCGGCCTCGGCAAAGTGCGCGCCCGCCTCATACCATTCGAAGGCGCCCCAGTTGTCCGCGCTCTCCCGCATGCCGGCGATCAGCCGGTCCTGCTGCTCCAATGCTGCGGCCAGCTGCTTTGCCAGCGGTGCGGCGCGGCGGGCGGCTTCCAGTTCCACCGGATTGACACCGCCACAGATGTAGCCCTGGGCCTGCCGGTAGGCAATCACGGCGGCTCCGGCGCGGCCGCCTTCCTCGTGGGCCAGGGCCTGGTTCCAGTGGTCTCGGGCCTCGTCGACCGTGATGCCATCGACACAGTCGGCCCAGGCCACCGGAGCCACAGCCAGCGCCAGGCAAAGCGATAAACGACGTAAGGGGTGTTTCAGCATCTTGTGTGTTCCTGTAGGGGGCTGGGTCGTCGGGTCAGGCCGGGTTGGGCACTTTGCCGGCGGTCACGACCATGGCCAGAATCAGAACCACTCCGGTCAGGACGGCAAAGGAGGCCAGACCAAGGACCGGGCCGATCTGCGCTTCCGGCATATAGCCGCCGTAAAGCAGGAACAGACCGACGAACATGACCAGCGAGCCTACCTGGTGGGTGAAGAACTGGAGCACGGCCAGGCGGCGGTTGGCGTTGACCAGCCAGAGCTTGTAGATGATGGCGTAGATCAGCGACACCGCGAAGCCCACCAGCATGATGTGGGCGTGGGTCACGTGCTGGCCGATGTTGGCGGTCTTGGCCATGAAGATTCCCAGCCCCATGCCGGCGAGTGCGTAGACCAGGCCACAGATAAGGTATTTGCGATCGAGTGTCATGTCAGGCTCCTTGCGGGTGATTAGTCGTGGCGCGTTGGCTGCAGCGGCGACGCAGCACCAGCCCTGCCAGGCCCAGGGCCATCAGCATGGCGGATTGTGGCTCGGGCACGCTGACGGGGGTTTCGCTGGCAGCTGGAATCAGCCAGTCCAGGTCGATGCCGTCGATGGTCGAGGTGAGGACGTTGCCGAAGGTATGGGAGAAGTCCGTGGCGGTGAAGGCAGTGCCTGCGGCCATGGCCCAGGTCTCCAGGTAGCCCAGGATCAGCAGTTCCTGGCCCACGATGGCGTCGAACTCCAGCGACAGCAGGCCGGTGTCAAAATTGTACTGCTGCTCGTACCATGAAAACGCGGAGCCCTGGAAGGATTCGCCATCACTGCCGTCGAGGGTCTGGCCGGTATTGCTGCGGCCCCAATAATCCTGGTTCATGGTGGCTGAGTAGGAGTGGCCCCAATAGGGCAGATAGACATCGCCGGCCTCGGCTTCCATGCTGGCGCCGAAATAGGCCAGTTCCTCGCCCAGGGCATAGCCACTCTGGCCATTGGGCCCGGGCAGGGTTTCGGCAGTGGCCACCTTGAAACTTGCCCACATGTTGGAAGCTGCATAACTGTTGGCGGGCCAGGCTTCGGCGCCGTTGCGCACCACCCCGTCAAGGCGGAAGTTCAGGGCCAGACGGACGGTGTCGCCGTTCTGAAGTCCCGAGGTACCGGCGCCGACCGTGGCCCGGTTGGTCATTTCATTGATGGTGCGGGACTCGGTCAGGTAGCCGGGGCCATCGGAGGTTGCCCAGGCGGCTCCGCCCATCCGGGTCTGGCCGGCATCCGTGTAACCATAGTTGCTGACCCGGGAGTGGCCGGGCAGGGGCGTAAGCGGCGGCAAGGCGCCATCGGGGGCCGGCCGGTTTGCGACGCCGTGACTGCCGGACTGGTAGATATAGGTGTAGTCGTAGATCCGGTTCTGACCATCGTAGTCCTGGCTGCTCTCGCTGGAGTGGACCAGATCCGGATTGCTGCAGCTTGCGCCACAGGCTCCCGGAATGACCGAGCCCGGCTGGCTGGCCACATGGCTGCCCCGCACCACCACCTTGGAGCCAAAATCGATGGGCATGGCCAGTACCGGCGTGGCCAGGACCGCTAGGGTCATGGCAAATACTCTTTTCATCTTCGTTACCTCGTCCCTGTGCTGGAATGTTTGCGCCCTGCCAGTGTCGCGGCGTGTCGGATTGCAGGGCCGCCACAGGTTAGGGGGACTGCCGGGGTGGGGGTATCCCCGGTTGCTACCCCGTAGCAGTGATTTTTCGGGGTATTTGAGCTTTAATAGTGTCGGGCAGCGGGCACTGGGAATACCGCTTTGCGTCACCACCTGTCGGCGCAGAGGCTCACCGCCCATCCCCACAGGCCGGCGTCTGTTTGTTTGGAGTCACAGGAAGTGGATCTTCGAGCTGATCAGCGGCGTCGCCGCCCCCATCCCCCCGGGAGAATGCTCCTGCTGGCCGGTATCCTTGGCCTGTGTCTGATTGCGCTTCTGACCCAAGCCCTGGTATCAGTCCCCTGGTTGGGCCTGACACTGGCGTCCGGCAATGGCGGCGATGCGCCAATGGTGGCGGAGGTGGCCCCGGGTAGCCCGGCGGACGGCAAGGTGGCCCCGGGCGCTCTGGTTGAGCAGGTCCGGCTGGCGAACGGGGAGACCCTGGTGCTGACGCCGGAGCTGGTAGCGCCCGAGGGCGCCTATGCCCTGGCGGACGCCGCGTCGTTTCGGACATTCTTCCGGGCCGAGGCCCTCATCCACGACACCCTGGTGGCCGGCCCTGTGGCCCTGAAGCTGACCGGTGACCAGTGGGTCACGCTCGAACCCGCCAACCGGCCCCTGGCATCGATTGCCTTTGGCTACTGGGTGGGCATGCTGAGCGGTCTCGCTGCGCTGCTGGTAGGAACCGGGGTCTGGACCTACCGGCGGGAGTCGCCGGCCTGCCGGCATTTTGCCCTGAACGGCGTGGGCATGTTTCTGGCGGCGGTCGCGGCGACCCCCATCAATCACCGCGAACTCACCCTCCAGCCGCTGTTGCTGGAGGCGCTCACCCACATCAATCTGCTTGGCGTCACGCTGACCTGTTTCGCCCTGGTGGCGCTGATCTGGAACTATCCGGTACGGCTGGGCCGGTTGCCATTGCCGCGGCTGCTCTATGCCGCGGCATTGGTGATTGCGACGGTATCCGTGCTGGAGCTGTCCCCGGCGCCGGTGCTGCTGTTCCAGTTGCCGCTGATGATTTCCATGCTGGTGCTGTTCCCGCTTTTCGGCTTCCTGCAGTGGCGACGGACCCTGGAGGCGCCCGCCGACCGGGCCGCCCTGTTGTGGCTGATCACCGTGGTGCTGTTGACCATGATCACCGCGGTGATGGCCAACCTCCTGCAGGTGGCGCTGGCACGTGAGGTTTACCTGTCAACATCCGGGGTCTACGCCCTGGTGCTGGTTATGTACGTGGCGCTGGCCTTTGGCGTGGTGCGCTACCGGCTGTTCAATCTCGGGCAGTGGTGGCTGGAGGCCATGATCTGGGCCCTGAGCGGTATCGTGGTGTTGGTGCTGGACGCTTTCCTGCTGGCGGTAACGGCCAGCGCCGGTCTCTCCCTCGGGGTGGCGCTGCTGGTGGCCGGCTGGCTGTACTTTCCTCTGCGCCAGTATCTCTGGCGTCAGCTCAATCCCGCCGCCGGCCAGCCGCTGGAGCGGCACCTTCCGGAACTGATCGACACCCTTTTGTCGGCGCGCTCGGCAGAGGATCTCGAGCGCCGCTGGCAGGGTCTGCTGGCGCGGGTATTCCAGCCCCTGGCGAGCCAGCTGCTGGCGCAGAGTTGCAGACCCGGTGGCCTTGACCGGGAAGGCCTGGTAATGCACTGCCCGACGGTCGCCGGCACGGGTTGTCTGGAGCTCAGCCACGCCGGCAAGGGCAAGCGTCTGTTCAGTACCGCCGACCTGCGCCTGGCGGAGGCCATGTTGGCCTTGACACGCCAGGCCCTGGCCCTGCGTCGCGCCGAAGATGCCCGGGTCAGGGAGGCGGCACTGCGGGAAGAAGAGAAAGCCAGCCTGTTGCGGGACCTGCACGACGGTGTCGGGAGCCTGGTGACCACCATGGGTCTGGTGGCGGATCTGACCCTCAGCCAGAGCACCGAGCCGGCTACCCGGGAGCGGCTGGAAACCCTTGCCGGCCTGTCCCGGGAAACCCTGGTGGAAGTCAGGGCCATCATGCAGGCCTTCGACGACGAACTGGACTGGGTCACCCTGGCCGCGCAGTTACGGGTGCTCGGCAGAACCCTGGCGGATGCCGGCGGCCTGACCTTCGACATGGGTTTCGAGCTGGTGCCGGAGGCACCGGAACCGGACAGTGTGCTGTCATTGAACCTGTCGCGGTTCTACAAGGAATGCCTGACCAACGTGCTCAAACACGCCGGCGCCAGTGGGCTGGAAGTCACGCTGACGGTCGGGATTTGTGAGCTGGCGCTAGTGATCAGCGACGACGGGGTTGGTCTGCCCGCGGTCAACAATCCCTCGTGTCGTGCCGACGGCACCGGGCGGGGCAGCGCAAACCTGGCGGCCCGCGCTCAGCGCCTGGGCGGCAGGCTCCAGATCCAGTCAGCGCCCGGCCGTGGCACCTGTGTACGCCTGACGTTACCGCTGGCCGCCATCGGTACGGAGGTGGCGCATCTGCCGGCTGCCGCCGGGGCACCGCAAGCCGGGTATTCCGGGGACGACGGACAGGGAGCCGCCGCATGATCCGCATCGCCATCGTGGAAGACAGCACACCCTTGCGGGAGAACCTTCGGCTGTTGCTGGGCGGCGAGCCGGATTTCCAGGTGGTGGCGGCCCATGGCGCCGGCGAGCCCTTCCTGGCGGAGCTGGAGGGCTTGGCGCTGGATATGCTGCTGTGCGACCTGAACCTGCCGGGTATCTCCGGTATGGAGGTGATCGCCGCCGTCAAGGCCCGGCGGCCGGACGTGGACATCATGGCACACACCATCAACGAGGACCGTGGCCATGTCTTCGGCGCCCTCAGGGCCGGAGCCACCGGGTATGTCCTCAAGGGCACCCGGCCGGCGGAGCTGGTGGAGGCCCTGCACACCCTCCGCGACGGCGGCGCGCCCATGACGCCCCGAATCGCCCGGGCGCTGGTGAAGGAGTTCCAGGTCGGGCCGGTCGGCGAGGATGTTCTGAGCCGCAAGGAGAAGGATGTACTGCTGGGAGTCCAGGAGGGCCTGACCTACAAGGAGATCGCGGTGCGGCTTCACATAAGCCCCCACACGGTCCACAGCCATATCAAGAAGATCTACGAGAAGCTGCAGGCGGGCAGCAAGCACGAAGCCCTGGTCAAGGCCAGGCGTCAGGGCCTGATCTGAGTCTAGCGGGCGGCGTAGCGCTGGTGGAGAATGCTGACCCGCTCCACGTAGGCTTTGGTTTCGGCGTAGGGGGGCACGCCTCCGTGGCGCCCGACCGCGCCGGGGCCCGCATTGTAGGCGGCAGTGGCCAGGGTGATGTCGCCGTTGAAGCGTTTGAGCATCCTGGCCAGGTAATTGACGCCACCGCGAATATTTTCGTGGGCGGCCATGGCGTTCTGAACCCCCAGTTCCTCCGCGGTGGCCGGCATCAGCTGCATCAGGCCCTGGGCACCTTTCGGCGACAGGGCCTGGGCATTGAATGCCGATTCGGCGTGAATGACAGCCCGCACCAGGGCAGGGTCCACGTCGAATTCCTCCGCCGCTACCCGGATCTCGTCCCGGTAGGGTTTCAGGAACAGGGGAGTGGTGCGCCAGTCCACCTTGGAAGCGGGATCACAGGCATAGCAGTGAAAGCGGATGACATCGAATTCGGCGCCGTTGGGCTGGATGCCGCTGTAGGCCACCACCCCGTTGTCGTCGGTGTAGCGGAACACCACTTCGTTCCTGCTGGAGGCGCGTTTCTGGCCGCCTCCCACGTTGGTGAACTCCACCGTGCCGTCCGGATGCACAATGCGCTTGATGCCGTCCGCCAGGGCCGGGGCAGCGAGCGCCAGCAGGGGCGCCAGAATAACAGCGAAGACGATTCGGGTACGGCGAGTCATTATAGGCTCATCAGGAGTCGTTGGCGGCAACCGGCACTGATCGAAATATAGCTCAAGGGCGAATTATACGGAGTTACCAGCGCGAAAAAAGCGCTCACTTTGTAGCCCAAGTGTTGTGTTTTGGTGCAAATCGGGCCCATATCACAGTCTGGCGCACAGGCACCGGGCCAGCCGGCGCTATCACCGGAATCAATGAGCTGAATCCATAACCGGAATCCACAAGAGGACACCCCGAATGACTGACGAGACCTACACTCCTCCCAAGGTCTGGACCTGGGACAAGGCCAGTGGCGGTACCTTTGCCAACATCAACCGGCCGGTGGCGGGTGCCACCCATGACCGGGCCCTGCCGGTGGGCAAGCATCCGCTGCAGCTGTATTCCCTGGCCACGCCCAATGGGGTCAAGGTCACCATCATGCTGGAGGAGCTGCTGGAGAAAGGCGTTGCCGGGGCGGAGTACGACGCCTACCCGATCCGCATCACCGAGGGCGACCAGTTCGGCAGCGGGTTTGTGGAGGTCAACCCGAACTCCAAGATTCCCGCACTGCTGGACCAGGGCGTCACGCCGGCCATCCGCGTGTTCGAGTCCGGATCCATCCTGCTTTACCTGGCGGAGAAGTTCGGAGCCTTTCTGCCGAGCGATATCCACGGCCGCACCGAAACCCTGTCCTGGCTGTTCTGGCAGATGGGCAGCGCGCCCCTGCTGGGAGGCGGTTTCGGCCATTTTTATGCCTACGCGCCGGAGAAATACGAGTACCCCATCAATCGCTACACCATGGAGGTGAAGCGCCAGCTCGATGTGCTGGACCGGCGCCTGGCCAACAACCGCTACATCGCCGGCCGGGAATACACCATCGCCGACATGGCGATCTGGCCGTGGTATGGCGCCCTGGTGAAGAACAAGGTCTACGATGCCGCCGAATTCCTTCAGGCCCACACCTACACCAACCTGAACCGCTGGACGGACGAGATTGCCGAGCGTCCGGCGGTGCAGCGGGGCCGCATGGTCAACCGCACCTGGGGCGAGCCTTCGGAGCAGCTGCACGAACGTCATGACGCCAGTGATTTCGAGCTGCGCACCCAGGACAAGGTGGCGGGTGATCCGTCCTGACGGCTTCCCCTACCAGGTTTCCTGACTCGGCACCGAGGCCATCATCAACTCCTCGGTGGGCTGTGCCAGCAGCTCGGTGATCAGGGCGGGCTCGAACTGGCGGCGCACACTGATGGCGTAGAATTCCTCGTAGACTCCCGGCAGGGCACCGTAATCCACCAGGGTGCCCTGGCGCAGCTCATCGCGCACCACCACTGGCGGCAGGATCGAAACCACACCGGTATCGCGGCTGAGCAGTCGCATCAGCGCCATGTCGTCCACCTCCGCCTGAATGCGTGGTGTCACCTTGTGGTAGTCGCAGAGCTGGTCGAAGGCCTGGCGCATGACGCTCTGGGCCCCGGGCACAATGATGGCGCGCCCTTGCAGCGAGCCCGGGAAGCGGAAATCCGCCAGGCCCGGCGGCCCCACCATACTCACCGGCTGGCGTGCCAGTCTCCGGGAGCGCCAGGGGTGGTCGTTGTTGCCGGTGACCGCCTGGTTGGACAGCACCAGGTCCAGCCGATGGGCGGAAAGCCGTCTCAGCAGATCGTCCAGGTGGCCACTCTGCAGACTCAGTTCCACGTCCTCCCGGCCCAGTAACGGGCGCAGGAAACCTTCCTGGAAGTTCCGCGACAGGGTGGCCACGGCACCGATCTGGATACGCTCCCGTGAGGCGACGGTGCCGGACGCGAAGAGGGCGGACAGCTCCTCGCCATGGCGGAAGATTTCCTCGGCGTAGGAATAGGCCTTCCGGCCTGCCTCAGACAGTTTCAGCCGTCGGCCCTCACGGATGAAGAGCGGATGGCCGAGGCTGTCTTCCAGCTTCCGGATCTGACCGGACAGGGCCGACTGGGAAACATGCAACTGTTCTGCTGCCCTGGTGAGATGGCCCAGACGGGCCACGGTCCAGAAGTAGAAAAGATGGTGATAGTTCAGTCGCATGGGGCAAAAGTTCCAGAAATAAGAACAGTTAATTCGTTATAAACTATTTCTGTTGATGATTCATCCCGGGCAGAGTAGAGCCAACGGACTTTGCGGCATGAAACCATCAACGGACGAATGACGTTGCTGGCCGCCGGGCCCGGGCACATCGCAGTGTCACCGCGCCGGTGAATGGTAGCGGGTCGAATCGGGACCGCAGGGTCTCTCGGAACAGGACGATTGGCTATGAAAGACACCCTCAATCTGCGGCACCTGCATTACTTCTGGGTGATCACCAGGGAAGGCTCCATCGCTCGCGCCAGCGAGGTGCTGGACCTGGCGCCCCAGACCCTGAGCGGCCAGCTCGCAAGCCTGGAACAGGCAGTCGGTGGCCGGCTGTTCCGCCGTCAGGGGCGCGGACTTGTGCCCACGGAGCTGGGCCAGATGGTGGCCGGCTACGCCAGGGAGATCTTTGCGCTTACCGACGAGCTGACAGAGCAGTTGAAGAGCGAACCCACCGCCAGGCCCCTGGCCCTGGCGGCAGGGGTGTCGGCCTCCATCCACAAGCTGATTGCCTTTCATTTGCTGCAGCCGGCCCTGGAGCTGGACCGCCAGGTAAGCCTGGACTGTCGCACCGGGCGCACCGAGGCGCTGCTGTTCAATCTCAAGAAGCAGGAGCTGGATGTGGTGCTGACCGACCGAATTCCCGGCGTGGAGGCTCACGACGAGTTCACCTTCCATCCCCTGGGTGGTTCCACCATCAGCCTGTTTGCGGCACCGGGCCTGGCCGAGCGCCTGCAGCCGGGATTCCCGGCGTCACTGGATGGCGAGTCCCTGCTGGCAAACTCCACGGATTCACCCTATTTCGACGAACTGATGAAATGGATGACTCTCGCCGGGGTGAGGATGAACCTGCTGGCGCAGGTGGACGACAGTGCCCTGATCAAGGTGTTCGGCCGCCAGGGTCTGGGGGTGTTCACCGCCCCCACCATCATCGCGGACGAGGTCTGCCGCCAGTATCAGGTCGTCCATATTGGCGCCCTGGAGGCGGTCACCGAGCAGCTTTACGCCGTGACCCGCAGTCGCAGTATCAGCCACGACGGTGTCAGGGCCATTTGCGAGGCCGCGCCGGGGTTCATGACTCCCGCCAATACATCGGAAAAAACGAGCAATTGATCTGACTAAATCTTATATGTTCGATGAGTGGTCTGGGGGATCATGCCCGTGTGTCAGCTGCAACCAACGAGGGAAGACGCCATGAAAACCATTCACAAGTTTCGCATCGAGACCGGCAAAGAGCCGACCGTTCTCAACCTCAAGGAAGGCTACCGCGTGGTGCGCTGTGAGTACATCCTGCCGGAGAAGGCTGTTTACCTCTGGGTGGAGCAGCCGCTGAACGTGTCTGCAGCCAGCGTCGAGCGCAAGGTCCGGGTGGTTTACTCGGGCCAGCCGGTACCGGACGACTACCAGTATCTGGGCACTGCACTGGATGCCTTCGGACCCGAGGCCTACCACCTGTACGAGCTGCCCGGTCAGCCAGCGACCGGGGTGGAAGCCGCGCCCAAAGCCGGCGCCGAGCGGATATCGGGCCGCCCTGTCCAGCTCCATCGCTCCGCGCTGTCCTGATCGCCACGGGCTCCTTCGGGAGCCCTTTACACTTCGATTTCCTCCAGCAGTTCCGGCACCCGGACGTTCCAGCCAAAGCGGTCGCGCAGATACTTGCGCATCAGGTCGCTGGCCAGGATCTCACCGTGGGTGATGAACACCTGCTGCGGCTGGAGGGAGCCGCGGGCCAGCCAATCACCAATTTCTTTGTAGTCGCCGTGGGCGGACAGTGAATCCAGGTTGCAGATCTCGGCCTTCACCGGCCAGTACTCGCCGTGGATTTTCACCGATTCGGCGCCATTGACCAGCGCATCGCCGCGGGTGCCCTGGGCCTGAAATCCGGCGAAAACAATGCTGTTTCGGGGGTTGGGGAGAAGGGTCTTGAGGTGGTGCAGGACACGGCCACCACTGGCCATGCCGCTGGCCGACACGATGATGCAGGGGTAGCGCTTGCTGTTGAGTTCGATGGACTCCTCCACCGTGCGAACATAATGGGTCTGGTCATCGATCAGTCGGCACTGGGCCTCGGTCAGGCGATGTTCCTTGTGATGCCGGCAGAAAATCTCGGTTGCCTGAATCGCCATGGGGCTGTTCAGGTACACCGGCAGTTTGGGTATACGTCCTTCCCCGATCAGCTTGTGGATCAGGTACAGCAGCATCTGGGCCCGGCCCACGGCGAAAGCGGGCATCAACACGATGCCGCCGCGTTTGCTGGTGCGGTTGATGATATCGGCCAGGTTGGACTCCGGGTCGACGTCCCGGTGCAGGCGGTCACCGTAGGTGGATTCACACACCAGCACATCGGCGCTGCCCAGGGGCTCGGGGGCGCGCATGATGACATCCTCCGACCGGCCGACATCGCCACTGAATACCAGCGTTTTGGCGGTCGCTTTGTCCTTGATGTGAACACAGGCCGAGCCGAGGATATGGCCCGCCGGGGTGAAGGTGACCGTCAGGCCCGGAACCGGCTCGAAGGGCTCGTGATAGTGGCGCGGCTCGAACTGCTTCAGCGCCTGCCGAGCCTCCTGTTCGGTGAACAACGGCAGCGCGGGGTGGTGACGGCTGATGTTCTTGCGGTTGGCGTAGCGGGCGTCCTCTTCCTGCAGGTGGCCGGCGTCCGGCAGCAGCACCTGGCAGAGTTCACGGGTCGCCCGGGTACAGTAGATGCGGCCCCGGAAGCCGTTCTTCACCAGGGCCGGCAAATAGCCGCTGTGATCAATGTGGGCGTGGGTGAGTACCACGGCGTCGATCAGCTCGGGCTTGATAGGAAAAGGCCCCCAATTGCGCCGCCGCAGGCTCTTGACGCCCTGATACATACCACAATCCACCAGCAGCCGCTGCTGCTCGGTGGACACCAGATAGCGTGATCCGGTAACGGTTTCCACGCCGCCGAGAAACTGAAGTTTCATGTCCTGTCGCTCCGCCGCCAAAAACGGAATTTGAGGCTCCATTCTAGCGGGGCGGCCGCCGGCGGCATTGATCCAGAGCAGGAAGTCGACAGCTTGCCAGGATTTCGGTGTCAGCCCCTGGGGGCCGAACCCTCCTCATCCGGGGCAAGTCCCGCCTCGGTGATTTCCGGCGGCGACCAGATCGGCACCACCTCCTCGTCCGGCAGCTCCCAGTCCTTCTGCATGGCGGTGCTCAGGGTCTCCTCCAGCTTCATGAACAGTTCACTGTAGCGGGGGCTGAAGGCGATGCCCTCGTCGATGTCTTTCCAGGCTTCGTAGAGTTCGTCGTCGTGGGCGGTTTCGCTCTCGATGAAGGCCCAGGTCATCTGCTTGGCGCGTAATGGATGTACGCCCATGGCGGTGAGGGCATGGCCCCCGAGCTCAAGCGCCGAGTGATAGGTCTCGCTGATCACATCGTCCGCGCCGGCATCCCGCAGGCGGTAGCCGTGGCCACGGTCGAAGGCCCGGGCCAGCACCCAGACCGAGGGATGATGCTTCTTGACGTGTTCCACCATCCGCACTGCCCGGTCGCGGTCGTCGATGGCCACCACCAGCAGACGCGCATTGTCGATGCCGGCGGTTTCCAGCAGGTCCGGCCGGCTGGCATCACCGAAATAGCTCTTGATCTGGATCTGGCGTACGTTCTCGATCTGCTCGATCTCCAGGTCCAGCACCACCAGGGGAATGCCGTTGGCCCGCAGCAGGCGGCAGACGATCTGACCGAAGCGGCCGACGCCGGCGACGATCACCGGGCCCTGGTCATCGATGGTATCGGCTTGCTGTTCGGCGTTCTTGGCCTCCCGGTAACGCGGCAGCACCACCCGGTCGAACACGATGAACAGGGCCGGTGTCAGGAACATGGACAAAGCCACCACCAACGACAGCAGCTGGGCGATGTCCGGCGCGATCACCCCGTTCTGCAGGCTGTAGGTAAGAAGCACGAAGCCGAATTCGCCCGCCTGGGCCAGGCTGAGGGTGAACAGCCAGCCGTTGGCGCCGCGGATCCGGAACAGCAGCGCCAGACCCAGCAGGATCAGGGCCTTGACCAGGATCACCACCAGTGCGAGGGATACCACGGTGCCCCAGTCCGCCACCAGCACCTGGAAGTTGATGCCGGCGCCAACGGTGATGAAGAAGAGCCCCAGCAGCAGGCCCTTGAACGGCTCGATGTTGGCTTCCAGCTCATGGCGGAACTCGCTGTTGGCCAGCACCACCCCCGCCAGGAAGGCACCGAGGGCGGGCGATAGGTTGACCAGGCTCATCAGGGCGGCGATACCGATCACCAGCATCAGGGCGGCCGCGGTGAAGACTTCCCGCAGGCCGGAAGCCACCACGTAGCGGAACAGCGGCCGGCTCAGGTAGAACCCCCCGCCCACGACCAGGGCTATGGCGCCCACGACCACCAGGGCGTGGGCCCACCCGGGCAGGCTGGTGACCAGGCTGGTGCCATGGGCGGCGGTGGCATCGGCCACCATGCTGCCGCTCAACGCCGGCAGGGTGAGCAGCGGGATCAGCGCCAGCATAGGAATGACCGCGATGTCCTGGAACAGGAGTACCGAGAAGGCACTGCGGCCACCCTCGGATTTCACCAGGCCTTTCTCGTTCAGGGTCTGCAACACAATGGCCGTGGAGGACAGCGCAAAGATCAGGCCCACCGCCAGGGCGCTCTGCCAAGGCAGCCCCAGCCACCAGGCCAGGCCGGTGCCGGCGGAGGCGGTCAGCAGGACCTGCAGGCCACCCAGCCCCACCAGCCGCACCCGCATCGCCCACAGGGCCTTGGGGTCCAGCTCCATGCCCACCAGGAACAGCATCATCACCACGCCGAACTCGGCGAAATGCTGGATGGTAGTGGCCTCCTGACCCACCAGACCGGTCACCGGCCCGATGAAAACGCCTGCCACCAGGTAGCCCAGCACCGAACCCAGACCCAGTCGTTTGGCCAGCGGTACCGCGATCACCGCTGCCAGCAGGTAGATGAACGCCTGGATAAAGTAATCGGTCATGGCGACTCCGTCATGAGTGAACGCATCCGTCCTGAGCGCCCGGCTGGGACCGGTCGGACTGGTGTTCGCCCGCCAGACCGGGATAATCGTCAGCGGGCGGACGGCTCGTAGTATCAAGGAGAGTATATGAAATTGGCAGTTTTTTGCGGTTCAAGAACCGGCAGTGACCCGGTTTTCGCCGAGGAAGCCCGGCGTCTTGGCACCGTCATGGCCCAGCAGGGCGTGGATCTGGTGTTCGGTGGTGGCCATGTCGGCCTGATGGGCACCGTAGCGGATGCGGTGCTGGCCGCCGGCGGTCGTGCCTACGGCGTGATTCCCCAGCACCTGCAGGACCGGGAGCTGGCCCACCAGCAGCTGACAGAGCTGCACGTGGTGGCCAACATGCACGAGCGCAAGGCGCGGATGGCGGATCTTGCCGACGGCTTTGTCGCCCTGCCCGGCGGTATCGGCACCCTGGAAGAAATCTTTGAGGCCTGGACCTGGGCCCAGCTGGGTTTCCACCAGAAACCCTGCGCCCTGTACAACGTCAAGGGCTTCTACGACCCGCTGCTGGCCATGGTCGGCGCCATGCAGGCGCAGGACTTTCTGAAGCAGGAATACATCGACATGCTGGTGGTGGAGGATCAGCCCCGGGCGCTGCTTGAGCGCCTCGCGGGCTACCAGCCACCGCCGGAGAAGTGGCGCCGGGGCTGACCTCAGCCGGTACTGTCGGAGGTATCCGGTTGTGGCTGCCGCTCCAGGAATTCCAGCACCCGGCCATGGGACAGGGCCGCGGCCTGACGCTGGTAGCTGCCCCTGGCCCAGCAGTTAAAGCCGTGATCGGCCCCCTTGTAGACATGGACGCTGGCATCCGGATGTCTGGCAAAGGCCTGGCGGGTACGGGCGACGTGCTCATCGGTAATGTGCGCATCCTGGCCGGCAAAGTGAAACTGGATTGGTACCCGGACCCGGTCGGCTTTGTCCAGGTGCCTGGCGATATTGCCCGGGTAGAAGCAGACGGCGCGGTCGACAGCGCCCTCCGCGGCAGTCAGGTAAGACAGGATGCCACCCATGCAGTAACCCAGTGAGGCAAGGCTGCCCTCGCATTCGGGTCGCTGCCGGAGGCTGTCAGCCGCCCGGGCCAGATCGCCGATGATGTTCGGGAAGTCCGCTTCACTGACCAGTTTCAGGGCTTTATTCAGATCCTCGCCGTCGTAGCCCAGCTCCACCCCCGGTTCCTGACGCCAGAACACATCCGGCGCCAACACCAGATAACCGTCCAGGGCATACTGCTCGGCCACTGTGCGGATGTGATGGTTGACCCCGAAAATTTCCTGGATCAGCAGGATGCCCGGACCGGTTCCGGCCGGAGGGCGCGCCAGATAGCCCTTGAAGGTTTCACCCCCGGTGCTTGTGATATCGATCCATTCGGTGGTGACAACGGAACGGGTCATGATTGCTCCTTGCAGTTACCTTGGTGTCAGGTCCGACTCGCCTCGCCACGGATCCATTCCACGCCAAACCGCACGCCGAAGCCCTGAAGATCCGTGGGAATCTGGGCCAGGCCGCCTTTGTGGGTGCCGCTGGAGGCCATGTCCACGTGAACCCAGCCGATGTCCTTGTCCACGAACCGACCCAGGAAGCGGGCGGCGTAGAGGTGGTCGCCGGCGCCGGTGGTGCGGCACTGCAGGGTGTCCGCCACCTCCGATTTCAAATCCTCGTCGTAGTCGTCCTCGTAGGGCATGGGCCAGACCCGCTCGCCACTGCGCTCGCCGGCCTGGATGATGGGCTCCACCCACTGGCGGCGGTTGGTCATGGCGCCGGCCATGCGGTTGCCCAGCGCCGCCACCACGGCGCCGGTCAGGGTGGCGTAATCGAGAATGGCGGTGGGCTGGTTGCGGCTGGCCAGGGCCAGGGTGTCTGCCAGCACCATACGACCCTCGGCGTCGGTGTTGATCAGCTCGATGGTGGTGCCGTTGAGCGCGGTGATGACGTCGTTGCACTTCACCGCATTGGGGCCGATGTGGTTTTCCGCCAGCGCGAGCCAGCAGTCCACCGGCCGGTCAAATTTCATCCGGGATAGCGCCAGCAGGGTGCCCAGGGCCACGGCGCTGCCCTGCATGTCGCCGTGCATGCCCAGCATGCTGCCGCCGGTCTTGAGATTGCTTCCGCCGGTATCAAAGCAGATGCCTTTGCCCACCAGCGCCAGCGCCCGGCCGGTAGCGCCCTTGGGGCGGTACTTCAGGTGCAGGATGCCGGCGTCCTGATTGGGGCTGGCCTCCACCACCGACAGAAAGGCCCCGGCCTCCAGTTGCTCCAGCCGTTTGCGGTCGATGAATTCGACACCCCAGCCTTCACGTTTTGCCAGCCGCTCCCCGTAATCTCGATAGATCGCGGGCGTCAGGTAATTGCCGGGCAGTTGGGTCAGCCAGCGGGCCAGGTTGTTGCCCTCGGCGGTGGCAGTGGCGTGACGCAGGTCGGGCTTGCCGAAATCGCCGGCAAAGCTGACCGCTTCCAGGGTGCCCGGCTCCGGCGGCTTGGCACTTATCATCGGTAACCGGAACAGCGCCGCGTGCAGGGCGGCCAGGATGGCCTCCGCCATGGCACCGGCGCTGCCGGGGTCCGCCAGCAGCGAGATTACCCGCAGCTTGCCGGGGCGCTCCGCCAGCAGCGGGGTGACCAGTTTGCGGGCCAGGGTCAGTCTGGCAAAGCAGCTTGTGTCGCCGCTGATCCGGCCAATGGCGGTACGCACGCCAGTCGGCGAGCTGAAGACCACCGGATTGGTGCCCTCCGGGCTGGTGTCCAGACGCTGTCTGAGGGTCTCGGCCCAGGGCGAGGCGTCGACGGCATTGGGCTGGTCTTTGGGCAGCAGCAGGACCAGGCCGTCCATGGTGTCGCTTTGCCAGGCACCGTCTGTCAGTGCCGACTGGTCAACCTGGAGCTCGGGGAGTACCGGGAGCGTGAGAGTCTGGTTCATAAGGCAGGCCTTGTCCGAAAGTTCTCATCACAGCATAGACCATGACGCCAGCCTGCCGGGGCCTCCAGGTCAGGTTGCAGCCCGCGCGGCAGGGACAGGCACCGATACCCGGGGCATCTCCTGCGGCACCACATAACTGAAGCGCTTGCGGTATTGCTCCATGGTGCAGCCGACGGTCCGCTTGAACAGGCGTCTGAAGGAACTGACATCCTCGTAACCGGACGCCCAGATCACCTGGCTCAGGGGTTGGCGGGTGGTTTCCAGCAGATGCTTGGCGGCCTCAATCCGTACCTGCTGCAGATAGCCGATGGGGGTTTCGCCGGTGGCCTCCCGGAAACGCCGCTTGAAGGTTCGCGCACCCAGGCCGATGCGGTCAGCCACCTCGTCAATGGCGAAATGCTCCGCGTAATGCTGCTCGATCCAGTCCTGGGCCTGCTTGATGCGGTCGTCGCTGTGGCTGCGGTGGCCGGCAAACATCCGGTAGGGCGCCTGGTCCTGCCGGATGTGGTCGAACACGTGCAGCTTGGCGCAGGCGGAGGCCAGGGCGGAGCCGCCGAAACGCTCGATCAGGTGGAAGGAGAGATCGATGAACGCGGTGGCGCCGCCGGCGGAAATCACGTTGCCGTTGTCGATCAGCATCCTGTCCGGTTCCAGGTGAATGCCGGGGTAGCGGTGGCGGAAATGCTCGGCGGAGCGCCAGTGGGTGGTCACGGTCTTGCCATCCAGCAGGCCCGCCTCCGCCAGCAGGAAGCTGCCGGTACAGGCAGTCGCCAGAATACTGCCGGCTGCGGCACGGGCCTGGAGCCAGGGATGCACTGCGGCCTGGGACTCCAGCTGCTGGTCGAGAAACTTCGGGGACCCGGCTGCCTCGATGGCGGATGCCGCCACGATCAGATCCGGCGCCAGGCCATGCCGGGCCGCCGTAGGCACGATGGCGGAGCCGTTGTAGGCCTTGACCGGATGGTCGTCGGGGGTCACCACATTGAGTTTGAACAGCGGCGGCGCATCCCGGTTGCCGGCCAGCTTGTGGCAGTAATTGGCGGTGGTGAGGATATCCAGCAGGCCGTGCACTGAGGACGCGGCGCAGTGAGGCAGGGCAAGAATGGCAACGTCCATGAGCTGACTCCCGAACGGATGTAGAACGAGGAATGGCATAAATGGCCATTAATGAGTCAAATATGACACTGATGCGGTTTCGTGGCAAGACGTAAAGTGACTTCGAACCCTGGCCAGACTGGCCTTTTCAGGAGGAAGACGTCATGACCGCACATATCCAGTCCAATCAGTCCATCACCTGGCAGGACAGCTTGCCCGCTCCCGGTAAAGCGCCCTGGCGGTTCCGGGCCCTGGGCAAGGGCATCAACCTGTTTGGCCGCGTGGCGCCGGAGAAAGCCGGACGGCTGGCCAACCGGTTGTGGTTTACGCCTACCCGTGGCGGCGCCGGAGCCCGTTACGAGTACCTGCTGGAGCGGCCGGACACGTTTACCCAGCTTCGCTTCGGCGCCTACGACCTGCCGGTGTTCAGTTGGGGGGCTGGTCCTGCCGTGCTCTTTGTCCACGGCTGGTCCGGCGCCGGTATCCAGTTCGGTGCCATGGTGGAGCCGCTGGTAAGGGCGGGTTACCGGGTGGTGGTGTTTGATGCCCCCGGCCACGGCCGGGCCCAGGGCAGCCGCACCGATGTTTTCGAGATCGCCCGGGTGGTGCGTGAGGTTGCCGGGATCTTCGGCCGGGTCCATGGCCTGGTGGCGCACTCTGTGGGCTCGGTGGCCGCCGTACTGGCGGTGGCGGAGGGTCTGGCGGTGGATCGCCTGGGCCTGATCGCGCCGCCGGCCAGCCTGGCATCGGTGGTGAGGTCCTTCGGTGCTGGCCTGGGGCTGTCCCAGCCGGTGCTGGACGTCCACGCGCGACTGCTGGAAGAACGCTTTGGCAAGGATGTCTGGCAGCGTCTGGACCTGACCCGGCGGGTGGGTCAGATCGGTGTCCCGGGCCTGATCATCAGTGACCGTCATGATCGCCAGGTCCCGGTCCAGGAAGGTCAGAGCCTGGCCGTGCACTGGCCGGAAGCCAGGTTCCTGGAGACCCGGAAACTCGGCCACAACCGGATTCTGGAGTCAGAGCAGGCGCTGGCGGCACTGGTGGCTTTT
>NZ_JAWVZL010000059.1:0-18314 GCF_033722195.1 Marinobacter sp. | reverse complement strand
CTTCTCGCACCTGGACGCCACCGTGGTACTGAGCCGTGACATCGCCTCCAAGGGTATCTACCCGGCGATCGACCCGCTGGACTCCACCTCCCGTCAGCTGGATCCGCTGGTGATCGGTCACGAACACTACGAAGTGGCCCGTGGCGTGCAGACCAACCTGCAGCGCTACAAGGAGCTGAAGGACATCATCGCGATCCTGGGTATGGACGAGCTGTCGGAAGAAGACAAGCTGACCGTCGCCCGGGCCCGTAAGATCGAGCGTTTCCTGTCACAGCCTTTCCACGTAGCCGAGGTCTTCACCGGCTCACCGGGTAAGTACGTGTCCCTGAAGGAAACCATCAGCAGCTTCAAGGGCATCCTGAACGGCGATTACGACGATATGCCCGAGCAGGCCTTCTACATGGTAGGTACCATTGAAGAGGCTGTTGAGAAGGCCAAGGAAATGAAGTCCAAGAAGAAGTAATGGGACTTCGTTTCCGGACCGATCAAAGAGGCAAATGAGATGGGTATGACCGTGCATTGTGACGTGGTGAGTGCCGAAGAAAAGATCTACTCCGGACTGGTTGAGATGCTGATCGCGACCGGGAGTGAGGGTGAGCTGGGTATTGCACCCGGCCATGCCCCGCTGCTTACCGCACTGAAGCCGGGCCCGGTCCGGGTGATCAAGCAGGGTGGCGAGGAGGAAATCCTCTACGTCTCCGGCGGCTATCTGGAGGTTCAGCCCTCCATCGTGACCTTGCTGGCCGACACCGCCACCCGCGCCAAGGACCTGGATGAAGCCGCTGCGGTGGAAGCCCAGCGGGAAGCAGAGAAAGCTCTGGCCAACCGCACCGGCGAGTTCGAATACTCCCGGGCCGCGGCCGAGCTGGCCGAAGCCGCCGCTCAGCTTCGCACCATCCAGGACCTGCGCCGGAAGATGCGCTAACGTCCAGGACGCCAGCTGTACGCCAAAGCCGCACCCTGACCGAGTGGTGGCCCATCGGGGCCATTACTCCAAAGGTTGCGGCTTTTTTATTGCGGCCCCTACATCAGAGATGATTTACCCATGACACAGCCCCTTCACGTCATCATCCTGGCTGCCGGCCAGGGCTCACGGATGAAGTCACGCCTGCCCAAGGTGCTGCACGGCGTGGCCGGCAAACCCATGCTGCACCATGTCATCGATACCGCCCGTACGCTGGATGCGGCCGGTATTCACGGCGTGATTGGCCACGGTGCTGATCAGGTCCGCGAGGCCACCCCCGCCGCCGATCTTCACTGGGCCCTGCAGGCCGAGCAGTTGGGCACCGGCCACGCCGTCGCCCAGGCCCTGCCCCAGGTACCGGATGACGCCCGGGTGCTGGTGCTCTACGGCGACGTCCCGCTGACCGGGTCCGCCACTCTCCGGCGCCTGGCCGAGGCCGGGGACGACACCCTGTCGCTGCTCACCGTGAACCTGGACAACCCTGAAGGTTACGGCCGCATTGTCCGCAACAGCGCCGGCGAGGTGCAGGCCATTGTCGAGCAGAAAGACGCCAGCCCCGAGCAGAGGGCCATCCGGGAAGTGAACACCGGCATCCTGTCGGTGGCGGCGCGCCATCTCAAGCACTGGCTGCCGAAACTGTCCAACAGCAATGCCCAGGGCGAGTACTACCTGACCGACATCATTGCCATGGCAGTGGCGGACGGTCTGCGGGTGGCGGTGGCACACCCGGACAACGCCTTCGAGGTGCAGGGCGTCAACAACCGTGTCCAGCTGGCCGAACTCGAGCGCTGGCACCAGGGCCGGGAAGCCCATCGCCTGATGACCGAAGGCGCTACCCTGATGGATCCGGCCAGGCTTGACGTCCGCGGTGAGGTCACCGTCGGCCCGGACGTGCTGATCGACGTCAACGTGGTACTGGAAGGTCAGGTGAGCCTGGGCGCCGGCGTCGCCATTGGCCCGGGCTGTGTCATCCGCAACGCCCGTATCGCCGATGGCGCGGTGATCCACGCCCACTCGGTGATCGACGGCGCCGAGGTAGGCGAGGGCGCCCAGGTGGGCCCGTTCGCCCGCCTGCGCCCCGGCACCGTCCTGGCGGAAAACACCAAGGTGGGCAACTTCGTGGAAACCAAGAAGGCCCAGGTGGGTGCCGGCAGCAAGATCAACCATCTCAGCTACGTGGGGGATGCCACCCTGGGCCGGGACGTCAATGTGGGTGCAGGAACCATCACCTGCAATTATGATGGGGTCAACAAGTTCCAGACGGTGCTGGAGGACGGGGTCTTTGTCGGCTCCAACACCGCTCTGGTGGCGCCGGTGACGGTCGCCCGGGGCGCGACGATCGGCGCCGGCTCCACCATCACCCGGGACATTGCCGCAGACGAACTGGCGGTGGCCCGTGGCCGGCAGCGCAACATTGCCGACTGGCCGCGGCCCCAGAAGAAGTAACCGGCAACTCCAACACTGATTCAGACGAAAGACAGGAAAGCAGGCACATGTGCGGAATCGTAGGCGCGGTATCGGAAAGGGACGTCCAGGGCATTCTGTTGGAAGGCCTTCGCAGGCTGGAGTACCGGGGTTACGACTCCGCCGGCTTGGCGGTACTGTCGCCGGATGCCGACATCCAGCGGGCCCGGGAGCTGGGCAAGGTGGCGGCGCTGGCGGAGATGGTGGAGCAGGCGCCCCCCAAGGGCGTGGTGGGCATCGCCCATACCCGCTGGGCCACCCACGGTGAACCCTCCCGCCTGAACGCCCACCCCCACATGTCCGGCGACCGCCTGGCCCTGGTCCACAACGGCATCATCGAGAACTACCAGGAGCTGCGGGACGAGCTTCGGGCCGAGGGTTACGACTTTACCTCCCAGACCGACACCGAGGTGGTGGCGCACCTGATCGAACGGGTTTACCGCCAGACCGGCAATCTCACCGAGGCGGTCAAGCAGGCCACCCGCCATCTCCGGGGCGCCTATGCCCTGGCGGTCGTACACGCCGATGAGCCCGATCACCTGATCGTGTGCCGGGAAGGCAGCCCGCTGGTGATCGGCGTCGGCATCGGTGAGAACTTCGCCGCCTCCGACCAGCTCGCCCTGCTGCCGGTCACTGACCGTTTCATGTTCCTGGAAGAGGGCGACATCGCCGATATCCGCAAGGACAGCGTCACCATCTGGGACCGTGATGATCAGCCGGTGGAGCGCCCGGTGACCCGTTTCGAGCACTCCGCCGACGCCGCCGAAAAGGGCGAGTACCGGCATTTCATGCTCAAGGAAATCTATGAGCAGCCGGCGGTGATCAAGGCCACCATGGAAGGCCGCCTGACCGATTCCCGGGTGCTGGAACAGGCCCTGGGCACCGAGGCCGGCAAACTGCTGGAGAACGTCCGCCACGTCCAGATCATCGCCTGCGGCACCAGCTACCACGCCGGTATGGTGGCGCGCTACTGGATCGAGGAACTGGCCGGTGTGCCCTGCTCGGTGGAGGTGGCCTCCGAGTTCCGTTACCGCAAGCACGTGATCCAGCCGGACACCCTGTTCCTGTGCATCTCCCAGTCCGGTGAGACCGCCGACACCCTGGCCGCCCTGCGCCAGGCCAAGAAGGCCGGCTTCCGCGCCGCCCTGGCCATCTGCAACGTGCCGGGCAGCTCCCTGGTGCGAGAATCCGACCTGGTGATCATGACCCAGGCCGGCCCCGAGATCGGTGTCGCCTCCACCAAGGCTTTCACCACCCAGCTCACCGCGCTGCTGATGTTCACCATCGCCCTGGCCCGCCATAACGGCCTGGCGGCTGAAAAAGAGGCGGAACTGGTCAAGGCCCTCAAGGCCCTGCCGAGCCAGGTCCAGGCCGCCCTGGCGCTGGACCCGGCCATTGCCGAACTCAGCGGCGCCTTCATCGACAAGAACCACAGCCTGTTCCTGGGCCGGGGCTCACTGTACCCGGTGGCGCTGGAGGGTGCGCTCAAGCTCAAGGAAATCTCCTACATCCACGCCGAGGCCTACCCTGCCGGCGAGTTAAAGCACGGCCCCCTGGCCCTGGTGGACAGCGAGATGCCGGTGGTCACCGTGGCCCCCAACAACGACATGCTGGAGAAGCTCAAGTCCAACCTGGAGGAAGTCCGGGCCAGGGGCGGGGAGCTGTTCGTATTCGCCGATGGCGAATCGGCCCTGAAGTCCGAGCCGGGTATTCACGTGATGCAGATTCCTGAGGTGCATCCGATCACCGCGCCCATCGTCTACACCCTGCCGCTGCAGCTGCTGAGCTATCACGTGGCGGTACTGAAGGGCACGGACGTGGACCAGCCACGCAACCTGGCCAAGAGTGTGACGGTGGAGTAGAGGAAGCAGAATCGGCAGCAAGGTCGCCGCGCCGGCCGAACGCCAGCCGGCGGCAGTGCATGAGAATGCGTAATATTTGATCCTGCAGATAATAATCGTTATCATTTAAGGATCGTAAAAAATCACGTGCTCGAAGCCCATGCCGTCAGCCACTTTCTCCCACAGCCTCGACAGCCTGTACCAGGAAAACCAGTCCTGGTTGCGGCACTGGCTGTATTCCCGGCTGGGCTGCTCGGAGAAAGCGGCGGACCTGGCCCAGGATACCTTTCTGCGCCTCCTCAAGACCGGCAACCAGCCGCCGGCCGGAGAGTCCCGCCGCTACCTGACCCGCATCGCCAAAGGGCTGATGATCGACAGCTACCGCCGCCAGAAGATCGAAGAGGCCTATCTGGAAAGCCTCAGCCGTCTGCCGGAGGCGGCCGCCCCGAGCCCGGAAACCCACCACGCCATCATAGAGACCCTGTCCGAGATCGCCGCCCTGCTGGATGGCCTGCCCCACAAAGTGCGCAGGGCCCTGCTCCTGCGCCAGCTGGATGGTCTCAGTTATGCCGCCATTGCCAGCGAGCTGTCGGTGTCGGTGTCCTCGGTGGAGAAGTACGTGGCCCGCGGGCTGGCCGCCTGCTGCCTGGCACTGGAGGTGCCTTGACCATGGGCAGCCATCAACCCTTCCTGGCCGACGGGGGGCCAGCGGAGCCCGATCATATTGAAGCGGCGGCGCGCTGGATGGCGCGTCTGCTGGCGGATGATGTCAGCGACCAGGACCGCCTTGCCTGCCAGCAGTGGCGTGCCGCCGATCCCCGGCACGAACAGGCCTGGCAGCGGATGTGCCGGGTATCCGGCAAGTTCGCCTCGATTCCCGCCGGCACCGAGATTCTGGAGTCCGCTCGCAAGGCAGTGGTGTCACGACGGCAGTTTCTCAACCTCTCCCTGCTGGCCGTGGTCGGTGCCGGGGCCTGGCTGGCGGCGCCGCACGCCCGTGTTGGCGCGGGTTTGCTGGCGCAGTACCGGACCGGCGTCGGTGAAAGTCAGACCTACACCCTAAAAGATGGCACCCGCCTGACCCTCAACACCGACACGGCGGTGGATGTCAGCTTTTCTTCCGGTGAGCGGCGTATCCGGCTCCACGAAGGGGAAATCCTGGTCAGCACCGGTCAGGAATCCCCCCGCCGTCGCTTTGTGGTGCAGACCCGGTTCGGTGAACTGGAGGCCCTGGGGACCGAATTCAGTGTCCGGCAGTACCCGGATCACGCCCGTGTCGCCGTGCTGGAGGGGGCGGTCAGGGCGCAAAGCGGCAGTGGCGGTGGCTCGCAGCGTATAGTGCCCGGTCAGCAGGCCCGGGTGGACGGGCTCAGGGTGGATGCGCCATCACCCATGCCGGCATCCGCGGTGAGTTGGCGCCAGGGCAAGCTGGTGGCCGAGGGCATGCGGGTAGCGGACTTCGTCGAGGAGATCGCCCGTTACCGGCCCGGCTTCACCCTGTGCGATGACGCGGTGGCCGAAATGACCATCAGCGGGGTCTTCACCCTGGCGGACACCGACCGGGCGCTGCAGAGTCTCGCCGGCAGCCTGCCGGTGGCCTTGAAGTACCACACCGATTACTGGGTCAAGGTCATTCCGGCCCACTGAGCGCCACCGATCAGGCCGGTATGCCATCTTCCCGCACCTTAAGCGGCATGGATTTCCGGAAAATCCTTACGGGTTTTGCGGTTTCATTCGGAAGAGTAGATGGAACCCACCCAAATCATCACCGGCCGTTGATCCTCCTTGATGCAGAACCGACCCGACACCAGGGTAAAAGCCCCCGTTCGCCGCCAGTCGATCACGATGGCTTTGCTGTGCCTGCTGATGATCCTGGCCGCCATCGCCAGTCTGCGCATCGGGTCCCTGCCGCTGTCCACGGCGACGGTGCTGGAGAGCCTGGTGGCCTACGACGGCTCCGACGAACACCTGGTGGTGCGAACCCTGCGCCTGCCCCGGGTGATCCTGGCTATTCTGGCGGGCGCCGCCCTGGCGGTGGCCGGGGCGCTGATGCAGGCGGTCACCCGCAATCCACTGGCGTCGCCAACCATCTTCGGGCTCAATGCCGGTGCCGCCTTTGCAGTGGTGACCCTCTCATTCGTGGCCGGCCTGAGCAGCCCCCTGGTGCTGGTGATCGCCGCCTTCGCGGGTGCGGTGGGCGCCGTGACCCTGACCTACCTGATCGGGTCGGCCGGCAGTGGCGCCACCCCGGTGAAACTGGCGCTGGCGGGCACGGTGGTGGGCATCTTGCTGTCGGCTTGGGTCAGCGGCATCCTGATCTTCGACCAGCAGACCCTGGACGAGGTCCGGTTCTGGCTGGCCGGCTCCATCGGCGGCCAGTCCCTGGCGGACAGCGCCTTTACCCTGCCGTTCCTGTTGGTGGGCCTGGTGCTGGCGCTGGCCATCAGTCACCAGCTCAATGCTCTCAACCTGGGAGAGGCGGTGGCCACCACCCTGGGCCAGAACACCGGCCGGATCCGGGCGCTGGCCACCCTGGCAACGGTGCTGCTGTGCGGCGCCGCGGTGGCGGCGGTGGGGCCGATCGGCTTTGTCGGCCTGGCGGTTCCCCACCTGGTGCGGTTGCTGATGGGGCCGGATTACCGCTGGGTCATTCCCGGCTGCCTGCTGGCGGGCCCCGCGCTGCTGCTGGCCGCCGACACCCTGGGCCGGGTCGTGGTGGCGCCGGGTGAGCTTCAGGCGGGCATTGTCACGGCCTTGATCGGAGCACCGGTGCTGATCCTGGTGGTGCGGCGCTACAAGGTGATGCAATTATGAGCCATGGCCTGTCCCGCGCTGCTGTGTTCTGCCTGGCGGTCCTGGCTGCCATGGTCGCACTGGCGGTCTGGTCCCTGACCCTTGGCGTTTACCCGTTGTCACCGGCGGCGGTCTGGACCGCCCTGGCCGGCCAACTGTCCGCTATCGAGACTCTGGTGTTGCTGGAGCTCCGCCTGCCCAGAACCCTGGCCGCGTTAATGGTGGGCTTTGCCCTCGGGCTCTCCGGCTGCCTGTTCCAGGGCCTGGTGCGCAATCCCTTGGTGGCGCCGGACATCATCGGTATCAACGCCGGTGCCGGCCTGGCCGCGGTTGGCCTGATTGCCACCGGCACCGGCCTGGCCTATGTGCCGGCAGCGGCCATGACGGGCAGCCTCATGACCGCGGCTGCGATCTACCTGCTGGCCTGGAAGGCGGGTGTGGTAGGCAACCGGCTGGTGCTGGTGGGCATCGGGGTGAACGCCATCCTGGCGGCGCTGACCAGTTACCTGATCGTCAAGTTTCCGGTGGAGTCGGTGACCCCGGCCCTGGTCTGGCTGGCCGGCTCGCTGTCCTCGGTGCAGTGGCCGCTGCTGGGCTGGTTGGGCATGACCCTGCTGCTGGCGACACCCTTGAGCCTGATACTGCTGCGCCGTCTGCAGTTGCTGCAGCTGGGCGATGACAGGGCCCGGGCCCTGGGGCTGGTGGTGGAGCGGGACCGTGGGGTGCTGCTGCTGATCGGCTCCTGCCTGGCCGGTGCCGCGGTGGCGGTGGCCGGGCCCATCGCCTTTGTGGCCCTGGTGGCGCCCCACATCGCCCGCCTGCTGGCCGGCCCCCTGACCATCGGCGTGCTGGTGCTGTCCGGCCTGACCGGAGCCTGCCTGGTGATGGTGTCGGAGCTGATCGCCCGTCACGCCATGGCGCCGGTCACCCTGCCGGTGGGACTGATTACGGCCGCTACCGGGGCGCCGCTGTTCCTGTACCTCCTGTATCGTGAAAACCGCAAGGCCTGAGGAGTCCAACCATGCCTGATCTGCGCGCGCAGCACGTGACTCTGGGATACGCCGGCCGGCCGGTGATCCGGGATATGTCCGTGGCCTTTCCCGGTGGCGCTGTCACGGTGATCGTCGGTGCCAACGCCTGTGGCAAGTCCACCCTGCTCAAGGCCACTGCCCGCCTGCTGGCGCCGGAATCCGGCCAGGTGCTGCTGGACGGCAAGTCCGTCCATCAGTTGCCCACCCGCCAGCTGGCCCGTCGTCTGGGCATGTTGCCGCAGTCGCCGGTGACACCGGAAGGCCTGACGGTGCGGGACCTGGTGGGCCGCGGCCGGTTTCCCCACCAGGGCCTGTTCGCCTACTGGCGGGACGAGGACGAACGCGCCGTCACCGAGGCCCTGACCCTCACCGGCACCCTGGACCTGCAGGACCGGCCGGTGGACGAGCTCTCCGGCGGCCAGCGCCAGCGGGCCTGGATCGCCATGGCCCTGGCCCAGCAAACCGATATCCTGCTGCTGGACGAACCCACCACCTTCCTGGACATCGCCCACCGCCTGGAGGTGCTGGATCTTCTGCATCGCCTCAACCGGGAGCGGGGCACCACCATCATCATGGTGCTGCACGATCTCAACGAGGCCAGCCGTTACGCCGACCACCTCATTGCCCTAAGGGATGGCCAGGTGGAGGCCGCAGGGGCGCCAGGCCAGGTGGTGACACCGGCGCTGGTGCAAAAGGTGTTCGCCATCGACAGCGTGGTCATTCCGGACCCTCTGACCGGCAGCCCCATGGTGATACCCAGAAGCGCCGCCGGCCCCGCCAGTGCGACAACGGAACCCGCTGTGGCAGGCCGCCGCCAGGAGTTCCAGGATGGCTGAGGCTATGGCGCAAACACCCCTGGCGAACACCCTGGCCGCCGTCGCAGCGGGTGAGGAGCACGAGGTCCTACCCCAGCTGGCGCCCCGGCCACCGGAGGGTTACCTGTCGCTGGCGGCGCTGGCCCGGTCGGATGCTAAGCTGGCCTGGCTGATGGCCCGGTTGCCGGAGGTCTGGGACAGTGACGACCCCCGTTTCGGCGCCGCCTGGCTGTTCGAGAAGGTGGTGGAGCACACCGTCTGGGCCTTTACCGGCAGTTTCGCGATCCACCAGCGGGTGCCTTTGGCCGGTCCCGAATCCGTCTGGGTCAGCTTCGACGAAGACGGGGCCTGCTCTTTGCCGGTGCTTGGCGATGCCCACTTTGCCTGCCTTCCGGATGACCCCCAGGCCGGCCATGAGCACGCGACTGTACTGGCCTCTGTGGAGGGGTTGCGGGACTGCCTGCTGCAACAGCTGCACGACGTCTACCTGCCCCTGGCCCGGGTGCTGGCCAGGCCCGCGCGGCGGGGCCTGCGCACCCAGTTGCGGGTGGTGGCGGATCTGGCCATCGTCGGTGCCTGGTGGTATGCCCGTGAGCATTACGGTGACGATGTGGGGTTCCGCTACGGCGAGATGCTCGGTCACGGCGGGCCGCCCCTGTGGGGCCGCGCCGGCTTCCACGACTTCCCGCATCGGGGCCGGCTCTTCCGTCACCGCATCCGCAATACCTGCTGCCTGTTCTACACCCGCAGCGAGCGGCGCTTCTGCTTCACCTGCCCCCTGCGCAGTGAAGCGGACCGGCAGCAGCGCTGGGCGGAGCACTTCGATGCGCGGATTGCGGAGGAAGGGCGATGAGGCGCCTGCTGACCATTTCTGTCCTGCTGGCCGTTCTTGCGGGCCCTGCGCTTTGTCTTGGCCAGGGGCAGGGCGGTTACCCCGTTACCATCGACCATGAGTATGGTCGGACGGTGCTCGAGGCCATGCCCGAGCGTATTGTTTCCCTGGAGCCGGGGTTGATCACCGACACCCTGATCGCCCTGGGCCACCCGCCGGTGGCAAGCACCGCCTATGGCATTGGCGATCCGGACGCTGACGGTTTCTGGCCACCGGCGATCCAGGAGCAGGCACTGGCGCTGGGTATACGGCCCATCGGAACGGCCTCCGAGCCCAGCCTGGAGGCCATTGCCTTGCTCAAGCCGGACCTTATCATCGGCTATCCCTGGCACGCAGCGACCCTGTATGGCCGGCTGTCGCTGATTGCGCCGACCCTGGTGGTGCCGGACGTGCGCGATTTCCGTCCCCCCCTGAGGCAGATCGCCCGTGCCCTGGGCGCCAACGAGCGTGCCGAGGCCCTGGTCGGGGAGCTGCAACAGCTCCAGGATGAGATCCGCCAGGCCCATGGCGGCACTGACATCGCCATCGTTCGGCCGCGCCAGTTCTCCACCTGGCTGTACGGGCCGCCGTCCAACGCCGGTCGCCTGCTGAGCGAGGCGGGGCTCAGGGTAGTGGTGCCGGTGAATGAGGCCTCGGTGACACCGGACAGCCCGGGGGCCATCCATGACCTCTCGCTGGAGCGGGTGCCCGGTGCGCAGGCGGACTTCCTGTTTTTCATCCTGTATAACCTGGACGAGCCCCTGACGAAATATCTCAGACACCCGGTCTGGCAGCGCAACGCCGCCATAGCCGAGGGCCGCGCCGCCGGGGTGCAGGGCATTGCCTGGACCAACCATGGCCCCCTGGGGGCGCTGGCAATGCTGCGGGAGGCCAAACGTGCCCTGGATACCCAAGCCATGCAGTAAGCTGGCCCCTACAAGTTGCAACTTCGCCGGCTGGCGGAGTCCGCGCCGAGCCATCGAGGTCCACTATGACGCCACCCTTCTCTGACCGACCCTTCCGTTTCACCTGGTGGGTGGTCCGCCGTTATGTGCCCAAGCGTGCCGCCGGTCTGCTGGCCATCACCCTGGTGGCCACCACCCTGCAGAGCCTGGTGCCCTACCTGGTGGGTGAGTTCGTCAATCAGCTCGACGGGGCCGGCCCGGCCGAGCTGGCGGCGCGAAGTGAGGACTTGTACAGCCTGTTCTGGCTGCTGGTGCTGGCCTGGTTTGCCGGGCCTTTCGTGCAGCGGCTCTACACGGCGCTGAACGCCTTCACCATGCCCCGCATGCGGGCGCAGATCGACAGCGAGCTGTTCGCCTGGACCCTGAAACAGTCCAAGACCTTTTTCGAGAACAGCATGGTGGGCTCGCTGACCCAACAGATCCGCAAGGCCGGCCAGGCCTCCGCCAATCTGTTCGAGAGCTTCGTGCTGCCGTTTGCGCGGGTGGCCACCACCCTGGTGGTCTTCGCGGTGCTCTTTGCCACTGCCCTGCCGGGGTACGGCCTGGCGTTTGTCGTTTTCTCGGTGGTATTTGTGCTGGTCTCCCTGGCGCTGGCGAGATGGATGGGCCGGATTGTCAGCGCCCTGGCGGCGGCGCGCTCCCGGGTGTCCGGCCGGATTGCCGACGCCATGGGTGCCCACGATGTGGTCCGCAGCTTCGCGGCGGAGGCCTCGGAGGTGGGCCAGCTCCGCACGCTGGTGGAGGAGGAATACCGCCGCGGCCGCGACGCCCGGCTGCATTTCACCGTCATGCGGCTGGCCCAGCTGATCCTGAGTGTGGGTTTCATGTCGGTGATGATCTGGCACGCCCTGGGGGAAGTCATCGCCGGCCGGCTGTCTCCCGGCGATTTGGTGATGATGCTCACCATCGGCATCCAGCTTGCCCTGACCATCAATGACCTGGGGGACAACATCCTCGGCTGCTTCGAGTATGTGGGGGATCTGCAGGAATCCCTCGACGCCCTGGTCCACCCCATTGCCATCACCAGCAAAGCCGAGGCGGGAGCCCCGTCCCGGGCTGAAGGGGCTTTGGCCCTGGACAACCTGACGTTTCGCTACGGCGACGGCAAACCTGTGTTCGAGGGCCTCTCGCTCTCGGTCCGCCCCGGCGAGAAAGTCGGCATCGTGGGCCGTTCCGGTGCCGGCAAGACCACCCTGCTGCGGCTGATCACCCGGCAGTACGACCCCCAGGGCGGGCGCATCCTGCTGGACGGGCAGGATATCCGCGAGCTGACTCTGGAAGGCCTCAAGCACCAGCTGGCGGAAGTGTCCCAGACCGCCGAGCTGTTCCACCGCTCCATCCTTGAGAACATCCGTTACGCCCGCCCCGATGCCAGTGATGACGAGGTCATGGCCGCCGCCCGGGCCGCCCAGTGCCATGACTTCATCATGGCCCGTGACGGCGGCTACGGCGCGGTGGTGGGGGAGCGGGGCGTCAAGCTGTCCGGCGGCGAGCGCCAGCGCATCGCCATTGCCCGCGCCATCCTCAAGCAGGCGCCCATCCTGCTGCTGGATGAGGCCACCTCGGCCCTGGACAGCCGCAGCGAGCGGGACATCCAGAAAGCCCTGCAGCACCTGATGACCCAGCGCACCGTGATTGCCGTGGCCCATCGCCTGTCCACCCTGGCGGGCATGGACCGGATCCTGGTGCTGGAGCAGGGCGAGGTCGTTGAGGAAGGCAGCCATGAGGCCCTGCTCAGTGCCGGCGGCACCTATGCCCGGATGTGGCGGTTGCAGAGTGAGGGGTACATGGTTTCCGAATGATCCCCGATGTCGGGCAGAATCCCGTTGTTGAAAATACTTCTCAGAATCATTACGGGTTTTGCCATCTGGTTCGGAAGAGTAGATAGAACCAACCCAGTCGATATTGAGGTCTGTCTATGCACTCTGTTTTATCCACCCGTTCCCGACCGCAAACATACCGCGCCGGCCGGCTCTCGCTCATCGCCGTCGGTGTCGCCGTTGCCCTGGGCACCGCCACGCCCATGATCGCCATGGCGCAGGCCGGCGGCACCACCGAGCAGGCCGGTGCGCAGCAGTTCAATATCCAGGGCGGCGCCCTGGACGCCGTGCTCAACCGCTTCGCCCTGGCAGCCGGTATTGAGTTGTCGGTGGCCTCCGATCTGACCCGGGGCAAGACCAGCCCGGGCCTGCAGGGGCAGTATTCCGTCGAGCAGGGGCTGCGGACCCTGCTGCGGGGCACCGGCCTGAGCTACAGTTTCGTGGACCGCAACCGGGTTACCCTGACCAGGGCGCAGGAGAACGACCCCGTTCAACTGGACGCCATCGTGGTGGAGGGCTGGCGGCCCAGCGCCACCGAGGGCTACCGCGCACCCCTGATCTCCTCGGCCACCAAAACCGGCGAGTTCCTGGTGGACGTACCGGCGTCCGTTTCAGTGGTGACCGAGGAACTGATCGAGGACCAGAACGCCCGCACAGTCGCCGAAGTCCTGCGCAACGTGCCGGGTGTGGGCACAGGCCCCAATGCCGCCAACGTCTCGGTCCAGGAGGAAGTGACCATCCGGGGTTTCGATGCCTCGCTGGTCAGGATCAACGGCGTGCAGCGGCGCTCCACCGGCCCGCTCGGCCTTGCCAACGTGGAGAGTGTGGAGGTCCTGAAAGGCCCCTTCTCCGTGCTCTACGGCGATCTGTCCCCGGGTGGCTTCGTCAATATCCAGACCAAGCGGCCGCAGCGTGAGGCCGCCGCCGAGGTCAAGCTGGGTGTCAGCCAGGTCATGGCACCCTCCCTCGACGGCAGCCAGGGCCGTGGCAGCATCGACCTTACCGGTCCGGTCAACGAGGACGGAACCGTCCTCTACCGTCTGATCGCCTCCGCCGACGGCGGTAGCGGCGTCAGTGACACCGTTGAGAACGAGCAGCAGTTCATCGCGCCCTCATTGTCCTTCCTGGGTGCCGATGATCGCCTGCGGGTGGACCTGGACCTGCGCTACCTGCGCAACGACGAAAGCTTCTTGTACGGGGTGCCGGCGCGCAACGGCGAACCCGACAGCCGTATCGACCGTGATGACTTCCTGGGCGCGCTGGACAACGAGAAGATCACCGAGGACCTCGACGTCGAGCTGCGGGCCGACTACGAACTCAGCGACCGTACCCGCATGGACGCCGCCGTCACCTTCCATCGCAACGAGATCGAGGCGCGGGCACTCCGCCCGGGTTCCCAGCAGGTGGCCGCGGACGACACCATCTCCCGCCGGTACTCGCTGACCAACCTGCGCACCACCGACCGCCAGGTCGAGGCCAACCTCATCCACGAACTCACCGTGGGTGATACCGACTGGCGCTTCCTGGCCGGTGCCGACTACCTCGAGAACGAGCTGGAGGACACCGGGCCCGGCTCCGGTAACTTCAGCAACTTCGACTCCATCAATGTGCTCAATCCGGATAACGATGTGACCTTCCCGTCGGACGACGACCCGGGTATCAATAAATTCGCCCGCACCGCCAATGAAACAGACCAGTGGGGTGTCTACAGCCAGGCGGAGGTGTGGTTCCGCGAACAGCTCAAGCTGCTGGCCGGCGTCCGCTACACCCAGCTCGATTACCTCTACGCCGAACCCGGTTACGAGTTCAAGGAGAGCCCGGACAGCGTCGACCCGCGCCTGGCGGCCCTGTACAAGCTGACCCCGCAGACCTCCCTCTACGCGACCTACAGCAGCTCGTTCCAGCAGTCGTTCAGCTTCGATCCGGACAACGATGACCCCCTGGAGGCCACCCAGTACGAGCTTGGCGTGAAGCAGGAATTCGCCCAGGGCCGGACCATCCTGACAGCCTCCTTCTTCGACCTCACCCAGAAGAACCTGATCACCACCGACCCGGTCACCGGCTTCGGTCGCCAAATCGGCGAGGCCGCCACCCAGGGCTTCGAGCTCGAGGTGCGCGGACAGGTCAGCGAACGGCTGCGGGTCCAGGCCGGCTACACCTTCCAGGACAACGAGATCACCAAGGACAACGACGGCAATGAGGGCAACCGCCTGCCCAATGTCGCCGAACACGAGGCCAGCCTGTGGGCCAACTACCGGCTGCCCACCGTGGGCGGCGGGCGCTGGTTCCTGGGCGGTGGTGTCTTTTACGAGGGTGAGCGCTACACCGGCGCCCGCAACACCGTGGAGATGGAAGACTACATCACCACCGACCTGAGCCTGCGTCACGAACGCCAGCTCGGCGGCAGCCTGGTCTCGGCCCAGTTCGGGGTGAAAAACGTCTTTGACGAGGAGTACTACGCCGGCGGCTTCGGCGAGGGCATTGCCTTCCGCGGTGAGCCCCGCACCGTCTACAGCAGCCTCAGCGTCAACTTCTGACGCCCGTGGTGCAGCGATCATGGCATCGCTGTACCGCGTTCTCCCTCTGTCCCGGCCCGGTTCTATTGCCGAGGCCGGGCCCTCTATCGCGAGCCTCGGGTGGGACCTTGATGACCGGCAATCAGGACAGCCAGTCCAGGCCCAGAACCACCCGGGGGTGGGTGCCCGGCGCCGGCGAGCGGTGTACAAGGCCATGGCCCTCGTTGCCAATCCAGGCCTCGCCTTTGAGCAGTGAGACCGCACCGGTGGGAATGGCCTGAATATCGGCATCCCCCACTTGCTGGTCCGGCAGGGGGCCTGCCTGGGCTGGTCGTTTCACCAGGGTCTCCGGCAGCCATTCCGTGCCCCGCCCGACATAGGTCACCAGCAGCCGCGCCGGTACCCGGTCGGTATGGAAGCGCGGGCACATGGTGTCCGCCAGCACATGCAGACGAACACCCACCGCGGCCGGCTCGAACAGGCACCGAAACATCTCCACCAGCTCCTGGACGTCCGCCAGCCAGGCCTTAGCCCCGGGCAGGGCCTGCGCCCAGCCCGGCAGAATCTGGTCAACACCCTCTCCGGCCTCAAGGCCAACGAAGCGTTCAAAGGCACCGGCCTGTCGCGAAAAGCCGCCCGCGAAACGGGTACAGTCATCGCTCAGGGCGCGCTCCCAGACCACCAGATTGACCTCGTCCCTGAAGATTTCTGTCAGGCAGGCAACCTTGCTGCCGTGCACGGCTATCGGATGGGCAAGGGCATTGGTTTCTCCGGACATCCCAGAAAGCTCCTTCGATCTGTTAATTGCAAAACGCGTGTGACTCTCGAGCGATGAATGTTATGTTATAACATAGCAACTGTAAACCGGTGCCCAGGCACTGGGCATCTAACTCGAGTAGGAGAACTGGAATGAATCAACAGGACACCCGTCTTCCTGTGACCTGTTGCTCATCACGGAGATCCAGTCGAGTGGGAGCTGACGCAGATGAATGGCCAATCCGCAATCAACCTGATCACAGCGGAATCTGGTTCATGTCCGCAATTTGGCTCATGCCTGCGTCGGCTGTCCCGTTAACGGATTTACCGCTATGCTGCACCAATAGTATGCGTTTCGGTGTAGGAGGGTAACGGGATGCCAACAGTGCGAAAGACCATCACTCTTTCAGACCGGCAGAGCGAATGGGTCAAGTCCCGTATTGCCAGTGGTGATTTCACCAATGACAGCGAATACATCCGCGATCTGATTCGGCGAGACCAGGAACGTCATGCCGGCATAGAGCAGTTACGCGCTGCCCTCCTCGAGGGTGAAGAGAGCGGTATCAGCAAGCGCACACCGGGTGATATTCGAAAAGCAGCCAGGGAGAGGCTGAAAGCGGATGGGTTGTTATAGACTCGGCAGACAGGCGGACGAAGATTTCGAATCAATCTATGTCTATGGTGTTCTGACCTTTGGACTGGAGCAGGCTGAGGCCTGCACTGAAGGTCTGGAACGTCGCTTTGAGCAGATCGCAACCGAGCCGCTCCTGTACCCTGCTATTGATCATGTGCGGCCGGGTTACCGGCGCACGGTATACGGGAGTCACGCCGTGTACTACAGACTCCATGACGATATAGTCCTGATTGTGCGTATCTTACGAAGTCAGGATGTTGTTATCGCCTTGCCAGAGAAGCCCTGATAGTTAACTCTTTTCTGGTCCTTTTTCGCTTTCCAGAAACCCCCGCCAGCCGCCCAGATGGGTAATCTCCTCGGCACCCTCCAGCCCCACCGGCTCGCAGATGAATCCCGGCACCCAGCGACCGTCCTTCAGTTCCACCTTGCCGATACCCAGGGGCGCGGGAATGCCCACCACAAAGCTGCCGAAGCGGTCGGCGGGCAGGCGCCAGATTTCCACCGGCAAGGCCACGCCTTGCTCGGATTCGCGGATCAGCCCGGGCCGCAGCGGGGGCCCGCCCGCCAGCAGGTACATGCGGTAGCAGGCGGCGGTTTCGGTGGTTTCCACCAGCACGCCGCCCCGCTCGGTCAACTGGTGGTTGAGGGGCAGGCCGGACAGGTGCGCGCCGCAGACCAGAACATCGATGGTGCCGGCTGTGGATGCCGGCATCGGCGCCTCGACGGCATCTTCGAGTGCGCCTACCTGCTTCACCGCCTGCGGATGCAGTCGGCTGGCCAGCGCCAGCAGGGCTTCGTCCTGGAAGGCCGGCGCGAACAGGGTGCAGCCCAGCGGCAGGCCGCTGTCCAGGAACCCGGAAGGCACTGCCACGGCGCTGTAGTCCAGCAGGTTCATGAAGTTGGTGTAGGTGCCCAGGCGGCTGTTGCGGGCCACCGGTTCCTCGGCCACCTGGGCCTGGGTGTAGATACCCGGGGTGGTGGGGGTGACCATCACATCCACCTGCTGCCACACCCGGTCCGCCTGCAGTTTGAGCTGCTGCAGCCGGTAGCGGGCGGCGAAGGCGTCGGCGGCGTTGGCCTGGCTGCCCTGGCCGATGATGGCGCGGGTCACCTCGAGCAGGGCCTCGGGCTGGTGCTGGATCAGCGGGCTGGTGGCCAGGTAGCGTTCCGCCACCCAGGGCCCTTCGTAGAGCAGCCTGGCGGCATCGCTGAAGGGCTGGAAGTCCACCTCCACCGGGGTTCCGCCCAGCTCGGTAAGCGCCGCCACCGACTGCTCGAACAGCCGCTGGCAGGCCCCATCGCCGTCGAATTCCAGCTGCGCCGGGCGTGGCACGCCAAACCGGAAGTGTTGCGGTAACGGCCGTTGCCCGACCGGCAGCGGGCGCTGCCAGGGGTCCTGCGGGTCACGGGCCGAGGCCACCGCCAGCAGGGTGGCGGCCTGGGCCGCCGAGCGGGCGAAGATGGAGACGCAGTCCAGGCTCTGGCAGGCCGGCACCACGCCGCGGACACTGATTCGGCCCAGGCTGGGCTTGAGGCCGACCAGGTTGTTGAAGGCGGCCGGCACCCGGCCGGAGCCGGCGGTATCCGTGCCCAGGGCAAAGCTCACCAGCCCCAGGGCGGTGGCAACCGCGGAGCCGGAGGACGAGCCGCCGGAGATGTAGTCGGGATCGAAACTGTTGCGGCAGGGCCCCCAGGGTTCCGGTGAGCGTGTGCCCACCAGGCCGGTGGCGAACTGATCCAGGTTGGTCTTGCCGATGGGAATGGCACCGGCATCCACCAGCGCCTGGACCACCGCCGCATGCTCCGGTGGCTGGTAGCGGAAAGCCTCGCAGCCGGCGGTGGTG
>NZ_JAWVZL010000058.1:0-18500 GCF_033722195.1 Marinobacter sp. | reverse complement strand
TCAGCCCCTCACCCCCAGCCGATCCAGATACTCGTGCAACTCAGCCTCGGTGAGGTTGACGTGTTCCACCACCCGCCCGTAAAGCATCACGGTGGGTACCGACCGATCACCAAGCTCCCTCTGGGTCTCATGGAGGACGTACAGGATGATTCGCTCGGTACGGGTCAGGCCGTCCCGGACGTCCGGTATGGTGTCCAGGATAGCGTCCCAGTCAGCGGAATCCATCGGCCCCGCCCTTGGAGACCAACATCCGCACGTCTGCCAGAAATCGGTCCACCTGATCCGTGTTGGTGGCCCAGGAGCACATCAGCCGGCAGCAGCCGCCAATGAAGTTGTAGAAGCGCCAGCCCTTTGCCCTCAGGGCCGCCTGCAGAGCTTCCGGCATATCCACGAACACGCCGTTGACCTGGCGGGGGTAGCGCAACTCCACCCCGGGCAGACCGGCCAGGCCGTCAGCCAGTCGCTCCGCGCAGGCATTGGCGTGACAGGCATTGTCCAGCCAGACGTTATTGGCCAGCAGGCCGCACCAGGGCGCAGAGATGAAGCGCATCTTGGAGCAGAGCTGACCGGCCTGCTTGCAGCGCCATTCGAAATCCTCCGCCAGGGCCCGGTTGAAGAACACCACGGCCTCCCCCAGCGCCAGGCCGTTCTTGGTACCGGAGAAGCAGAGCACGTCCACCCCCACTTTCCAGGTGATCTCGGACGGGTGCACACCCAGCGCCGCCACCGCGTTGGCGAAACGGGCGCCGTCCATGTGGATGCTGAGCTTGTGGCGATCCGCGACGGCGCGAATGGCCCGCAGCTCGTCCGGTGTGTAAACAGTGCCCAGCTCGGTGGCCTGGGTCACGCTCAAGGCCTTGGGCTTTGGGTAGTGGATGTCGGTGCGCCGGGTCACCAGCTGCTCGATGCTCTCGGGGGTCAGCTTGCCGTCTGCGCCCTGCCCCAGCAGCAGCTTGGCGCCGTTGGAGGCGTACTCCGGGCCGCCGCACTCGTCGGTCTCGATGTGGGCCACCTCGTGGCAGATCACGCTGTGAAACGACTGCCCCATGGAGGCCAGGGCCAGGGAATTGGCGGCCGTGCCGTTGAACACAAAGTAGACATCGCAGTCGGTGTCGAACAGCGCCCGCAGACCGTCCGAGGCCCGCTGGGTCCAGGCGTCCTCGCCGTAGGCCGGTTCGTCCGCCCGGTTGGCCTCCGCCATGGCCGCCCAGGCCTGTGGGCAGACGCCGCTATAGTTGTCACTGGCAAACTGTTCGGACTGGGACAAAAGCTTTCTCCTGTCAGCGTAAGCAGATAGATGACCCTTTCGTTTACCACGAAGACCGCGAAACCGCCAGCGCAACCCCTGACCTCAATTCTGGATCGAACGGTTACGACGGCCGGACAGGCTTGAGCGGGTCGGCGATCTGGCCCCGGCGCTGGTGCGCTGGCGCCGGGGTCGCAAAACTCGCTATTGTTCAATAACCGGTTTCAACCGACACTGGCCGGTCTCCACAGACAATCGTAAGGAACGGACAATGCTAGAGAGTATGGCCTGGATACCGCAGAACTTTACCCTGCCGGACTCCATGCTGAGACTGGTGATCAGTACCTTCTTGCTGATCCTTGCGGTTATTATCCTGCGCACTCTGACAGCCCGCTTTATTCGCCGGAACGTATCCTCATCGGAGTTGCGAGGCCGGTTGCTGGTCAACTCCCGTAACGCCTTCCTGCTGATCGCGGTGCTCGGGCTGGTTATGATCTGGGGTGACCAGATCCGGGCCCTGGCGCTGTCCATCGTGGCCATTGCGGTGGCTTTCGTGGTGGCCACCAAGGAGCTGATCCTGTGCGTCAGCGGTGCCATCCTCAAGGGCGGCGCGGGTTCCTTTAATATTGGTGACCGCATCCAGGTCAAGGATTTCCGCGGCGATGTCATCGACCAGAGCCTGCTCGCCACCACCATTCTGGAGGTAGGCCCGGGCAAGACCAGCCACCAGCGTACCGGTCGCATGATCGTGATTCCCAACGCCCTGTTCGTTTCCGAGCCGGTGATCAATGAAAGCTTTACCGACCACTGGGATTTTCACGTCTTCACTGTGCCCTTCAAACGCGAGGACGACTGGCACGCGGCCCAGAAGGCCTTGCTGGAGGCCGCCAATCGCCACTGCGCGCCCTACCTGGAGTCAGTGCGCAAGTACATGAACAAGGTAGGCGTCTCCCGCGGCCTGGAAGTGCCGTCGGTGGACCCGAGGGTCATCATCCAGGCACCGGTTGCCAGTGAGATCCATCTCACCGTGCGGCTGCCCGCCAAATCCGGCCAGCGCAGCTACATTGAGCAGGCGATCCTGTCCGAGGTGTTCGCCACCACCAACTTCTCCGCCAAGAAAACCAAGCCCGCCGACGACAAGCCTGCGGAAGACGCCGCTGAGGACGACATGCCGTAACCACCGGCGATGACGCTGGCATTCGAAAAACCGCCGGGGCTGGACTAAGCTCGTGAAATGCGATCCGGAGGCGGCCCTAGCCAGCGTCTGCCGGTTCTTTCCGGTTTCCCGGCCCGCCCGGCAATTTGAGGTCGAAGTATGGCCCATGGCACTGTTTCTGCGTTTTTCGTGATCCTGCTCAGTCTGTTGAGCTCCAGCCTGGCGGCGGAATCCATCGTCCTGGCGGCGGAGGATGATTACTACCCTTTCTCGGCCGAGGTGGACGGTGAGCTGGTGGGTCTGGTGCCCGAGCTGGCCAGTGCCGCCTATGCCGAAGTGGACAGGGACGTGAGGTTTGTCGTCGGCCCTTTTCCCCGGGCCCTGATGCTCACCGAAACCGGCCAGGTGAGCGGCGGTTTCACCGGTGCCATCGATGACTCCAACCGCGACGACTTCCACTGGCATCAGACACCGCTGACCAGCGTGCGCCTGATGATCTGGGGCCGGACCGGCAACCGGGAACAGGGTCTCTCGGCGGAGGACATGGAGGGCAAACGGGTTTCGGTGACCCGCGGCTTCTTCTACACCGACGCCATTGATCAGAATGACCGGGTCAAAAAGACTGTCGCTCCCTCCGATGAGGCCAGCATGAAAATGCTCGCCCTGGGCCGCTCCGATTACGCCCTGGTAACCGAACAGATTGGCCGATCCATCGTGGCGAATGCCTCCAGTCCCTCCCTCAAAGGCAAGGTCGAGGCGGTCGGTCTGATTCAGGAGGTGCCTGTCTACATTTTCTTTTCCAAGAGCCATCCGGAGGGTGGCAAAGCCGCCCGGCTGTTCCAGCAGGGCCTTGAAATCCTGATCGAGAAGGGCGAATACCGGCGTCTGCTGGATCGCTGGCTGGCCCCTGCCGACCGGTCCTGAGGCATCAGCGCCCAGAATCGCGCACCCGCAGCGGGGCTGCTGGTTATTACGTACCAATAAAAGCTTGGCGATCCCATCAACCTGGGGTACTGTGGCCGCGTAGAAAAGATTTGTTCAGCAGTTCACGAATAAGACGCCTGTCGAGTTTTTGGTAGTTCACGTCCTGTTTTTGATCCTTCATATTTTTTCCGCGCAACGCCGATCGGCCATCATTCCGATGGAACGGCGGCAAACTTAATGACCAGAATCAGGAAATTTATCCATGTCTACTACTACCGGCACCGTCAAGTTCTTCAACGAAGCAAAAGGCTTTGGCTTTATCACTCGTGAGAGCGGCCCGGACGTTTTCGTTCACTTCAGCGCCATTCAGGGCAGCGGCTTCAAGACCCTGGCAGAAGGCCAGCAGGTTGAGTTCACCGTGACTCAGGGCCAGAAAGGCCCCCAGGCGGAAAATGTAGTCGCTATCTAACTAGCCGACCACATGATGAAAAAAGGCAGCCTCGGCTGCCTTTTTTGCGTCTGCTGATTACTGCAGGCCCAGGTGCTTGGCATCGGTCTCGATGCAGCGGTCCAGCAGGGCCAGATAATCCGCCTTGGTTTTCTGCTTGGTCTGCTGATGCGCCCGCATGTTCAGCTTCTTGAAGGCTTCGGCCACCGCAGTCGCCCGCGCCATCAGCTGGCCCGGCGCCACGATCTCATCCAGGAAGCCGGCCGTTACCGCCTGCTCCGGCTCGAAGATTTCCGCATTCACCACTGACCGATAGAAATGCGACGGCGACAGACGATGACGGGCAATCTCGATACCGGCATGGTGCATGGTCATGCCGATGGCCACCTCGTTCAGGCCCAGCTTGAAGCCGCCTTCCACCCCGATTCGGTAATCCACTGAGAGCAGGATGAACGCGCCCTTGGCAATGGCGTGGCCACTGCAGGCCGCAATCACCGGCAGCGGGAATCCGGCCAGGCGACGGGCCAGGGTGGAACCCACCTTGACCAGGCTGGCAGCCTCCTGGGGGCCCTTCTGCATTTCCTTGAGGTCGTAACCGCCTGAGAAGATTCCGGTCTGGCCGGTCAGGATGACCACCGCCTTGTCCTGCTCGGCCTGATCCAGGGCCCGGTTCAGGGCCTCGAAGACCGGGTGGCTCAAGGCATTGGCCTTGCCGTTGGTGATGGTGATGGTGGCAATGCCTTCGTTCAGTTCGTAACTTACAAGGTCCGTCACGGGCCTGTCCTCTTGTGGTGTTGAATTCGGTTGCAACGCACTCTGCCAGCTTCCGGGATCGGCTTCAAAGCCATTTCACCCCATGAACATCCGCCGGGCCAGGGCCAGACCCCTTAAGCCACTTGCCGAGATAGCCGCCAGCAGCCCCCCGATCATGCCTCCGGCCACGCCGCAGGTCATGACGTCCTGACCGGTCAGGTAGAGGCCGGGGATCCGGGTCTTGGGCTTGAGCCAGTCCTGCTCGAAACGCTCCGGGGTGTGGTCCAGGCCGTAGATCTCGCCCTTGCTGTAGCGGCAGAAGTAATCGGTGGAGAGCGGCGTGGAAAGCTCATAATAATCCACCTTGCCCTCCAGATGCGGGAACTTGTCGTAGAGTTTGGCCAGCAGGCGCTGGGCGTAGGCTTCTTTTTTCGCCTCGTATTCCTCACCACGCTTGCCCCAGGTCCTGTCGGCCCAGTCCGCGTACCACTCGTAGGGGCCCGGCGCCACGATCTCGATGGTGGCCCGGCCGGGGTAGCGGCTGGCAAAGCTGGGGTCCTTGGCGGAGGGGAAGGAGATGTAGGTCAACGGAATGTCGGTGTCATCCGGTGCCGCCATGAAGTCGCTTACCTGCTTCTCGTAGTCCGGGCCCGGATAGATCCAGTAATTGGTGCGCGGCAGCTGCAGGTTCTCGGCGGTATCCTCGAGCCCGATGTACAGACAGTTGCTGGCCATGGAGCGCTGCACTGTCTCTAGCTTCTGGCGATAGTAGTCCCTGTGGGGCGCGTCTTCCGGCAGCAGGCGGTCAAAGGTATTGAACACCCCGGCGTTGCTGAACACCACGGGCGCCCTCACCTCCTCGCCATCCGCCATGAGCACCCCCACGGCGCGGCCTTTCTCCACCAGTATCTGTTTCACATCGGCGTAGGTGAGCACCTCACCGCCGGCGCGCTGGATCACCGGAATGATGGTCTTGGCGATTTCCGACGCTCCGCCCACCGGATAATAGCCGCCGTACAGGTAGTGGCGGGCAATCAGGGCGTGAATGATAAAGCTGGACTCGGCCGGCGGCAGACCGTTGTCGCCCCACTGGCCGGTGAGCACGGCGATCAGCTCCTGATTGTCGGTCAGCCCTTCGAGCACCTCCCGGGTGGGCCGGTTGAGATAGTCCGGGGCCACCCGGCCCACCAGCTTACGCAGGGGGCCGGCCGCCAGGTCCGGCAGGACCTTGCCCAGCACCAGGCCGGGCATGGCCTTGGCCACCTGACGCAAGTACACCAGGTAGGTATCAATAGCCGCTTCCTCACTGGGGAAGGCCGCTTTCAGCTCCGCCTTGAAGGCCTCGGGGCCGGCCACCAGGTCCACGTGGCGGTCACCGATGAAAATGCGGTCGTAGTGATCGTCCAGGGGTGCCCATTTGAGCTGGCCGTCAGTGATGTGGTCGAACAGGCGCTTGCCCAGGGTGTGGTCCGCCCCCATGTCGCCGATGTAGTGCACACCCACATCCCATTCGTAGCCGTTGCGGTCGTAGCTGTGGGTAAAGCCGCCGGCGGTGTAGTGCTGTTCCAGCACCACCACCTTGCGGCCCAGTTTGCTAAGGCAGGCGGCGGTGGTCAGCCCGCCAATGCCGGAGCCGATCACAATGGCGTCATAGGGGCCATCGAGGCGATTGGCCCGATAGCGACGGCCGACACGGATGGTACTGGGTTTGGGGCTGCTCATAGCGGATTCTCCTGGGTGTTCTCAGAGCGGGATACCGAGCCATCCATCAGCAGGGTCAGTACCCCTTCGGCCAGCATGGGTTCAGCGCGGCCACCGGGAAGGTGGCCATCGATGGTCAGTTGCGAAAGGCCGTGCACCAGCGACCAGGCGGCCGCCGTCATCAGGGCCAGGGGCACGGGCTTGAGGTAGCCGCAGCGCTGGCCGCGGGCGATGGTGTCCTCCAGCACCTGGAAGGCGCCACGGCCGGCCGCCTCCAGCCGCGGGTGACCCGCTTTGGGCAGCACCCGGCCGCCGAACATGAGGCGGTAGAGATTGGGTTCGTCCTGGGCGAAGGCGACATAGACCAGGCCGATATCAATCAGGGCCCGCCGCGGCTCCGCCTGATCCACACCGAGCAGACGCTCCCGCAGGCTGGTGAAACCGGCAATGGCCAGCTCCGCCAGCAGACTCTCCCGGTCGGCATAATGGCGGTACAGGGCCGGAGCACTGACCCCCAGCTGCTTGGCCAGGCCGCGGAGGCTAAGGGCGGCATCGCCCTCCGCCCTCAGGGTCTCCAGTGCCAGCTGATGGGCCTGCTGGGGCAGGTCACCGTGATGATAGGCCGGTCTTTGCATGCAGTCGCTACCTGGATTCGTTGTGAGTTAACGCCGATAACATTGTTATCATGGATAACATCACGAAACCCGTCACGCCGTCAAATGAAATTTCAGCTTCAGCGGCTACAGTGATGGGGAGGCAACACATCCACGCGAGGACCCAGCCAATGGCAGAGATTTCCAACAGCTTCCCGGCCGAGACCTGGCATTACCGGCACGACACCCCGGTGCTCGCCGATTACCCCACCGCCGTCGCCGACGACCTCGCACTGCCGGACCTGGAGACCAGCCTGAAGGACATCGGTGAGCACCATCGCCGGCTCTGGGCCAACCGGGCCAAAAGCCTGCTGTTCATCGTTCACGGGCTGGACGCCAGCGGCAAGGACAGCCTGATCCGGACCCTGGCCGCCTACATGGACCCGGCCGGTTTCCATGCCTGGTCGTTCTCCCGCCCCGAGGGCGCCGAACAGCGCCACGATTTCCTGTGGCGGGCAGTGCCGCTGCTGCCGGGCTTTGGAGAGGTGGCGGCCTTCAGCCGAAGCCATCACGAGGCAGTGATTGCGGAACGGGCCTGGCCGGTGTGGAAAGACCACGCTTACGACTGGGAGGCGCGCTATGCCTCGATCCGGTTCTTCGAGCGCCATCTGGTGCAGGAGGGCACCACCGTGCTGAAGTTCTGGCTCAACCTGTCGGAGAAGGAACATCGGCGCCGGCTGCTCAAACGCCTGGACAAGCCCCACAAGCAGTGGAAATTCGATCCGGCGGATATCAGCGCCTGGGAGCGCCGGGATGAGCTATTACAGTACACCGAGGCCGCCATCGCCGCGACTCATCTGCCCGAGGCACCCTGGCTGATCATCCCCGGCGACAACAAACCCGATGCCCGCGCCATCATCGCCCGGCTGCTAGCGGATCAGCTCAGGAGCCTGGCGCCGGAGTACCCACCCTCGGACCAGGCGGTGCTGGACAAATACCGGAAGCTGCTGAAAGGCTAGGGTCTGGCCCGGCGCTCACCCTGGCTCACACCGGCCAGTCGGCGGCGTCCACCAGGTGCAGGCCGACCGGCTGGGAGGAGCGGCCGCGCCAGCGGGTGACGAACTCGCCGTCAGGGTCGAACTCTTCGGCCTGTTTGTCGAGATTGAAATGCCGCAAGCCCCGGGGGTCCGCGCCTACCCCCGCCAGGTACTGCCAGTTGCCATAGTTGCTGGCCACGTCGTAGTCCACCAGCTGCTCCTCGAACCAGGCGGCGCCGTAGCGCCAGTCCAGCTCCAGCTCGTTCACCAGGCAACTGGCAACGATCTGGCGGCAGCGGTTGCTGATGTAGCCAGTCTCCCGCAGCTGGTTCATGGCGGCGTTCACCAGAGGATACTCGGTGCTGCCGGCACACCAGGCCTTGAAGCGATGGGGGTAGAAGGACACATTGCGTTTGCGCCGCTGGACCCCATCGCGGCGGAAGAGGCGGGCGCCGTGGCGGAAGGCATACCAATGGAAATACTCCCGCCACAGCAGCTCGAACCAGAGCCAGTAGGTGGAGTCGTTTTTCACATGCCGGCGCTCGTAATCGGCAAGGGTTTCGGCCACCTCCCGGGCCGAGACGCTGCCGTTCGCCAGCCAGGGGGAGAGCCGGGAGTAGGCGTCCGGGTCATCCAGGGCGTTTCGGGTCTGCTTGTAGCGCGCGATGCCGTGATCCTCGAACAGGAACCTGTGCAGCCTCTCCAGCCCGGCTGCTTCACCGCCGATGGACAGCAGCGGCTGCAGGGGTTCGGGTATGGCCGGGCACAGGCCCCGATTGTCCTCGGGAAAACCCGGCGCCGGCGGCAAGGCCGTCAGGGTACGGATGCGCAGCGCCTCGGCGTTGCGGGCACCGGCTTTCTCTACCCGCTTGCGGAACTGGGAGAAAGTATCCGGCAACTCGGCCAGGGGCATGGGCAGCGAGCCTTCGGTGAACAGGCCAAGGGTCTCGAACTGCTGGAACACGGTCTTGGGCAAGCGCTCCTGCAGGCTCTGCCATTGTCCGGCCTCACGGGTGCCCGGCAGGCGCGAGCGTACTACCCGGTCGATGCCGTGGTCGTGCACCAGCTCCGGAATAACCTCTTCGGGGTCGCCGAAGGCAATATGCAGCCGCTGTCCCAGCGGCCGCAGACTGCGCTCCAGCGCCATCAGGCTCTGCCACAGAAAGCGCCAGCGGTGATCCCCCATGATGCGGCACTGGAAAGGCCCGGGAGAAAACCAGTCAGGCTCCACCACGAACACGCACAGCAGCATGTCCGAGCGGGCAGCCGCCAGCAGCGCTGCGTTGTCATGGAGCCGGAGATCGCGGGTAAACCAGTAAAGTGTGTGCAATGCTCAAGTCCCCTTTGTCGTTGTGCGGAATACGCTCAGACCGCCAAATAAGTTCTGCCGGCGTCGGACCAGAACCGGCAACTGCTACACTGGCGACTAACGCCGACGCTATCCACCAGCTCAGGAGGCACCGATGATCGACGAGACCGATATCAAGCACCTGGACCGCTGCATCGAGCTGGCCACCATGGCCCTGGACAGCGGCAACGACCCCTTCGGCTCGGTACTGGTGGACGAACATGGGGATGTCCGCCAGGAAGGCCACAACGAGACCGCCAGCGGCGACAACACCCGCCATCCGGAATTTGCGCTGGCACGCTGGGCCGCCGCCAACATGACCCCGGACGAGCGCGCTGCCGCCACTGTCTATACCTCCGGCGAACACTGCCCCATGTGTGCCGCAGCGCACGGCTGGGTGGGCCTGGGCCGGATCGTCTATGCCAGCTCCTCGAGCCAGTTGCTGGGCTGGCTGGAGGAAATGCAGGTTCCAGCGCCGCCGGTGAAGGCTCTGGCCATCAACGAGGTTGTACCCGGCGTGCCGGTGGAAGGGCCCTTTCCGGCCCTGGCGGAGGCGGTTCGCGACCTGCACCGGCGCTACCACGGCAAGGGCTAGGCTCACCCGGCTGCGTCCGGAGGTGCCCCAAGCCTCCGGGCAGGCTATCATCGCCTTCTTTGACCATCCCCAGAGCCGCCATGGCACGTTTTACCGAGATAGGCACGGCCACCATCCCCGGCAAGGGGACCCAGCTTCGCCTGCTGCAACGCAACGATGAGTTCTCCATTAAGATCGCCGGCACCACCGGTGAGCTGATGAACAGCCGGCTTCATGGCTCCGAGGACGCCCTGGCCACGCTGGCCTGCGAGCGGATCGCGGACCAGCCCGAGCCTCATGTTCTGATCGGCGGTCTGGGCATGGGCTTTACCCTGGCTGCCGCCTTGGCGTCACTGGGGCAGTCGGCTACTGTGACCGTCGCGGAACTGGTGCCGGAGGTGGAAGTGTGGAACCGGGGGCCCCTGGGGGCCGCCGCCGGCAATCCCCTCAACGACCCCCGGACCCGGGTTCATATCGGCGATGTGGCGGAACTGCTGCGAAGCGGTGACGGGGCCTACGATGCCATCCTGCTGGACGTGGACAACGGCCCGGAAGGGCTTACCCGCAAGGAGAACAACTGGCTCTACACGCCGGCCGGCATCGCCGCGGCCCAGCGGGCCCTCAGGCACGAGGGCGTGCTGGCCTACTGGTCGGCCGGCCCGGAACCCGCCTTCACCGAGCGCCTGCGACGAGCCGGCTTTGCCGTGGAGGCGGTGGTGGTGCGGGCCTTGCGGCCCGGCAAGGGCGCCCGCCACACCATCTGGCTGGCCTGGTGATCGGCTGAAGGCACCCTCAGGAGCGGGTCAGAAGCTGTCCATGGCCTCCTGCAGATCGCGCTTGAGCTCCTCCGGCTCGGTGATCCACAGGGTGTCATCAAGGCCGGGAAACACCCCGACATCGAGTCCGTCCCGGGCCAGCCCAGGCACCCATTTGCGGAAAAAATCCGGCAGCGGAATCGCCCTGGGGGACAGGTCGTCAGAGCCCTTAGCGTATTCGGCGGCGAACTCCGCACTGGGCCACACCGGCAGGTGCTCGATCTCGCCGTCCTCAGCCACGATCTTCAGGAACCGGTTGTCCGCATTGACCAGAATCCAGACCTCCCGGTCCTCGGCCACCTGGCTGAGAAAATAGTCGTAGCGTTCTTCGCCGTCGAGCTCGAGTACGGCATTCAGGGGATTGTTGCTCATGGTCTGACTCATTGTTGGATCGAGGGACAGTCGTGGCATTACAAGAACCGGCGGTTCAGTTCCGAGAATCGCGGCTCGCCGCCAGAATGTCCAGCGCGCGGCGACGCTTTTCGGGGTCGTGGATGTCCACGGTGAACATCAGCTCCTCCACCTCCACGCCGGCGAGGATCGGCTCCAGCTGGCGGTTCAGATCCTCTGCGGACCCCATCACCTGCAGCGCCAGGAAATCCTTCACGGCGGCGGCCTCACCGGCATTCCAGAGGCCGTCCATGGTTTCCACCGGTGGCTTCATCCACAACGGCTGGCCGCGGAACAGCGCCAGGATCCGCTGGTAGCTGGTGGTGGTGAGCCATCTTGCCTCCGCCAGGGTCTCGGCCGGAACCGCCGGCAGCGCCAGCATGCCGTGGGGCCGCGACATTTGCTGTGAGGGCCGGAACTGGCTGCGGTAGACCCGCAGGGCCTCACGGTAAAGGCGCGGCGCAAAATGGCCAGCAAAGGCGTAGGGCAGCCCGTACATGGCCGCCAGCTGGGCGCTGTAGAGACTGGAGCCCAGCAGCCAGATCGGCACGTTGGTGCCGGCACCGGGAATCGCCTTCACCTGCTGGCCGGGCTGCAATGGCCCCAGCAGGGCCTGCAGCCGCGCCACATCCTCGGGGAACTGCTCCGGCCCAAGACCATCCCGCCGCAGCGCCCGGGAAGTGACCGGATCGGTGCCGGGTGCCCGACCCAGGCCCAAGTCGATGCGACCCGGGTAGAGACTTTCCAGGGTGCCGAACTGCTCGGCGATCACCAGGGGCGGATGATTGGGCAGCATCACGCCGCCGGAACCGACCCGGATGGATTCGGTCTTGCCGGCAATGTGGCCGATCAGCACCGAGGTGGCCGAGCTGCTGATACCTTCCATGTTGTGGTGCTCGGCCAGCCAGAATCGCTTGAAACCCAGTGCTTCGGCATGCCGGGCGTAGGCGACGCTGTTGGCCAGAGTGGTGCCCACCGAGTCGCCCTCGCGAACCGAGGCCAATTCCAGCAGCGAGTAATCAGGTTGTCCAGACATGGGGTTACGAATCAGCGGGTCATCGGGCATGGTTTTTTCGATCGTGACGCAAACTTTGTACACTCAGCTTAAACTCTAACCCCAACGGCTTTCCATCACCGCCGGGGCGCCCGAACACAAGGACTTGCAATGAGCTACCGATTCGAGGACCTGAAGAAAAGTTGCCACCACGAGTGGCAGGCCTACATCAACCATGACTTCGTACGCCAACTGGGGAATGCCTCACTGGCACCTGATGCCTTTCGCCATTACCTCAAGCAGGACTACCTGTTCCTGATCCAGTTCGCCAGGGCCTTTGCGCTGGCGGCCTACAAAAGCCCCACCCTGGCGGACCTGAAACAGGCCAAGGCCGGCCTGCAGGCCATTGTGGACGTGGAGCTGGGACTGCATGTGAGCTATTGCCGGGAATGGGGCATCAATGAGGACGAACTGTCACGCCTGCCGGAAGCCAGGGCTACCCTGGCCTACACCCGTTACGTGCTGGATACCGGCAACCGCGGCGACCTGCTGGACCTGCACGTGGCACTGGCGCCCTGCATGGTGGGCTACGGCGAGATTGCCAACTGGCTGAACTCGAGATCCGAGACCCTGCGGGGAGAGCAGAATCCATTCGACGCCTGGATCGGCATGTACGAGAGCGATGACTTCCAGCAGGCGATGCAGGCGGAAATCCAGTGGCTCGATGCCCACCTGGCGGAGGTCACCCCCGCCCGGTTCCAGCAGCTGAGCCGGATCTTCAGCGAGGCCACCCGGCTGGAGATCGATTTCTGGGAGATGGGCCTGGAACAACGCCTGTAGACCGGCCCCGCTCCAGGGCTCGCAAAGCCTTGGTGGGCGCCGCGCCGGGTCAGTCGTTCGGCTTCAGAATGACACTGATATTGCCGCTGCGCTCCAGGCACATCTTGCTCACCCGGCTCAGGTCCTCCTCACTGGCGGCCTCCCGCAGGGCAGACATGAGATCATTCTCGCTGATGTGAGCCTCTCGCATGGTCTGCCACTGGATCTCACCCTCCTTTACCAGCACATGGGTCTTGCCCTTCACCAGGGTGCCGAACCAGCTCTGGTGAAAGGCGATGCCGGCGAACAGGTAATGCAGGGCGGTCAGCACGAAGGCGGCCACCAGGTGGGGGATGAAGTGTTGCTCCGTCAGGATCGAGCGGCTGAGGATGGAGCCGATCATGATGGCCATGATGATATCGAAGGCCGAGAATTTGCCGACAAAACGCTTGCCGCCGAGCCGCACAAGCACGATACCCACGATGTAGATCAACAGCGCCCGCAGTGCCATGCGCCAGGCCGTGAGTTCCTGCCCCTCGAGCCCAAAGGCCCAACTGCTCCACACCCAGATGAACTCCATGATTCCCTCCTCCGGTTGACCCCGCTCGTTCCGGCCGGCGTTGCATGACCCGGCGTTATAAACCCGCGGTCATACCACAGAATCGGGCATCGAAACCTGAGCATCAAGGGTACCGTGCCACACCGGTAGTGCCATGTCCTCCGGCTCCTCCACCGGCCCACCGGTGCGGGTCTTGAACGCACCCTCCCGGATCGGGATGCGAAACAGCGCCGTGGCCTGGCGCTCTTTGGCATTGGGCAGGCGTACCTGCTCCCAGCGCCCGGGCTCCAACTGGTTGATGATGGCCCGGAAGGCGGCATCGAACTCGGCCTGTTCGGTGACTCGCGTGGCGGTACCGAACAGTACCAGGGACTGGTAGTTGGCGCTGTGATTGAAGGCGGACTTGGTCATCACCCACTGTTCGGTCACCGCAAACGACAGGCAAAGCTGGACACCGGCGTCCAGGCGCCGTGACAGGCGACCGCCGTTCAGGGTGTGAAGGTAGAGATCGTCGTCCAGCCGCCAGGCGGTGATAGGAATGATGCGAGGCTCGCCATCCTCCACGAAAGCCACATGAGCGGTCTTGAGACGGTCGATCAGCGCGTAGGCCGGGGCACGCTCGTAGCTGGCACGTTTCGCCGCCCGCCTGACCTGGCTGCGGGGACAGCAGGACAGCGGCGCTGGATCGGCGGCAACGGAATTTCTGGTGGTCACGGTAAGCTTCCTCTTCGGCAGTGCGATTCAGGAGCCCATTAGAGAAAACATCTGATACCATCGAAAGATCCAGATTGCGAATTTTCTTGGGACCAGTTGCCGTGACCGACGACATCCACCTGGAAGGCTCCGCCTCTCTGCAGCAGCAGCTCTACCAGCAGCTTTCGCAACGCATCGTCGAGCAACGCTACCCTCCGGGCCGGCGCCTGCCTTCCAGCCGGCAACTGGCCCAGGATCTGGGGGTCAGCCGCAATACCGTGAACGCGGTCTACGAGCAGCTCAAAGCCGAGGGGTTCGTACGCAGCCGCAGCGGCCAGGGGGTGTTCGTCCACGAGGACATCGAGCGGGCGCTCCAGCGACCGGTCCCACCGGCCCGTCCAAGGCCATTGGCGACCGCTCCCATGACCCTGCCTCCCCTGCCGCGAAAGCCGGTAGCAGGAGCCGGAGCCGGAGACGACGCCAACCTGCCGTTTCAGCCAGGCCTGCCGGACCTGGACGCCTTTCCTATCCGCAGCTGGAACCGCATCCTGCATCATCAGGAGAGCCGTCGAAGCCTTCGGGGCTATGACAGCATCGAGGGCTACGCGCCCCTGCGCCAGGCCATCGCCGACTATGTGCGCAGCGCCCGCGGTGTCCGCTGCCAGGCCGAGCAGGTGATCATCGCCCAGGGCGCACAACAGGCGCTAGCGCTGATCGGTGATGTACTGCTGCAACCCGGCGACCGGGTTTTCAGCGAGAGCCCCGGTTACCGGGGCGCCCGCTATGCCCTCACCCGCCACGGCAACCCCATTGTGCCGGTACCGCTGAAACAGCAGGTGCTGGACGTGGATGGCCTCGCCGAGCTGGGACCGGCACGGCTGCTGTTCTGCACCCCCACCCATCAGTACCCCATGGGGGGAGTGCTGAACGTGGCCCAGCGCATGGCCCTGCTGCAATGGGCCCAGTGCAACCAGACCTGGATCGTCGAGGACGATTACGACAGCGAGTTCCACTTCCACAACAAGCCCTTCGCTGCCATTCAGGGCCTGTTCGACAATGCCCCGGTGCTTTACGTGGGCAGCTTCAGCAAGACCCTGCTGCCGGCGCTGCGGGTGGGTTACCTGATCGCTCCGGAGGGGCTGGTGGAGCACTTCGCGCAGGCAAAACGGGTAAGCGGTGGCGAGAGCCCGCTGCTGGCCCAGGCCACCATCGCCGAGTTCATGGTCAGCGGCCAGTTCAGCCGCCACCTGCGGCGCATGCGCCAGCTCTATCGGGACAAATGGCACCACTTCCAGGACCGGGTGAGTACAGAGCTGGCCGGCCAGTTCACGCCGGTGGCGGAAAGTGCGGGCATGCACCTGGTGCTGGAGGGAGAGTGTGATGACCTGGCGCTGAGCCAGTGGCTGCGAAGCCGGGGATTTGGCAGCACACCCCTGAGCGCGCATTTCATCGGGCACGACGCAAGAACGGGCCTGGTGATGGGTTTTGCCAGCGCCAGCGAACGGCAGATCGACGACTGTGTCCGGACCCTCAGTGAGCGCCCCGTTTGACCCGGTACATGGCGTGGTCGGCGTGGCGGATCAGGCTGTCGCTGTCGTCGCCGTCTTCGGGGTAGACCGCCCAGCCGATGCTGGGGCTCCGCCGCAGGCTGAGGCCCGCCAGATGGTAGGGCTCATGCAGGACGGCCTTGAGTTTTTCCGCGACCTGACGGGCGTCATCGGCCTGCTCGACAGTTTCCAGGAGGACCACGAACTCGTCACCGCCCATGCGCCCGGCGGTATCCATATCGCGGATGCTGCCGCTCAGGCGTGTGGCGACGGCCTGCAGCAGCTGGTCCCCGACGGCGTGGCCATAGGTGTCGTTGATGGTTTTGAAGTCGTTCAGGTCCAGGAACAGCAAAGCCAGGCGGGACTGCTGTCGGCGCGCCCTCGCCAGGGCCGTTTGCAGGCGGTCCGAGAACAGCGCCCGGTTGGGCAGCCCGGTAAGCTGGTCATACTGGGCGAGGCGCTCCATCCGTGCCTGCATCTCGATGCGCTCGGTGGCGGCCGCCAGCTGTACCGCCACGAACTGGACCAGTTCCCGGTCCTGCTGCGAGTAGGCGTCACCCTCCACCTCACTCTGCAACGCCAGCGCCCCGATGACCCCGGTGCCGGTCTCCATCGGCACTCCCAGACTGCTGAAAGTGGTGGCCCCGGCGCCAGCCGGACCGAAGCACACCGCACGCCGGCAGGAAACGACCCGGCGGCAGATGCTCTCGGCCTCTGCCAGCCGGCGCCCAGCCAAAGCGCCCTCGGGGCGAGCCGAGTACGGCAGGCTGAGCTCGCCGGTGGCAGGCTCGCACAGCGCCAGGGTAAAGCTGGTCGCCGGCAGCAGGGCCTGCACCACCGGGTGGATACGGGCAAACAGGCTGGCAAGGTCCGGGCTGGCGGTGGCCGCTTCGGAAATGGCGTAAAGTGCCGCCCGCATGGACTCGGAGTGGCGGCGCTCGGTCACGTCCCGAGCAACCCCGATCCGCACTCCGTCCGCCTCCGAGTAGCGCGCCGACCACATGATGTGGGCGATGGTGCCGTCCTTGCGCAGGTAGCGGTTCTCGAAATCCAGTTGCGGGCTGCCGGAAAGGACCTTGTTGGCCGACGCCAGGGTTTTCTCCAGGTCTTGCGGGTAGACAAAATCCAGGATACGCCGGCCGATCATTTCGGCCGGCTTGTAACCGAAGATCCGTTCGCCGGCGGCACTGACGAACAGCAGATAACCCTCACGGTCCACCACACAGACCGCGTCCATCAGAAGGTCCGTGAAACTGGCGATAGAGGGGTGATCGAAAAGCGTCATTAGCCGATTATATGGGTTTTCAAGTCATAAGCCACGACCCTCCCGGCCGGCATTAGCAACGGGTAGGATAAGGCAGAATCTGTACCGGAGAGATGGGTGAGAATCGACGCCGTTAACGAGAGCACCTGCATCGTCTATTTCGGCGATCGCATCAGCGATGACACCGCCGCCCTGGTGCGGCGGGCCACCGAGTCCATCCGCCATGATCTGGCGCATCTGGTCACCGACCTGGTGCCTTCCTACACCTCGGTCATGGTCTGCTACAACCCGAATCTGACCGACCGTTTCGGGATCGCGGCCCAGCTGCGCCAGACCCTGGCCCGGGCGCCCAGGACGGAGCAGACGGAAAGCGGCGTCAACACCATCGAACTGCCGGTCTTCTACCACCCGGATGTGGGCCCGGATCTGGACGAGGTCTGCCGGTTCTCCGGCCTGGAGCACGACGAGGTTATACACATCCACAGCGGCCAGAGCTACCGGGTCTACGCCATCGGGTTCAGCCCCGGCTTCGCCTACCTTGGCATCACCGACCCCCGCATCGCCCTGCCCCGCAAGTCGACCCCCAGGCAGAAAGTGCCGACCGGCAGTGTCGGCATTGCCGGTTCCCAGACCGCCATCTATCCAAGCGCCACCCCCGGCGGCTGGCAGATCATCGGCCGCACGCCAAGCAGGATGATCGACTGGGACAGCGATTCGCTGGCGCTGGTACAGGTGGGTGACCGGGTGAGGTTCCGCGCCATTGACCGGCAGGAATTCATCGCGCTGGGGGGCCACCTCGATGAGCTTTGAGGTATTGGACGGTGGCCTGCTGGCGCTGCTGCAGGACTCCGGTCGCCAGGGTTACCAGCACATCGGCGTCACCACTGGCGGACCCATGGATGAGCACGCTTTTCTCTGGGCCAACCGCCTGCTGGGCAACCCGCTGGATGCCGCCCAGATCGAGATCAGCATCGGCAGGTTGAGCCTGCTGGCCCATGACGACACCGTCATCGCCATGACCGGCGCGGATCTCGGCGCCCGCATCAATGGCCGGGAGGCGACGCCCTGGCGCACTTACAACCTCTGCCGGGGCGATTGCATTGAATTCGGCATGCCGGTATCGGGCCTGCGGGCTTATCTCGCCGTGGCAGGCGGTTTCCAGGCCCCGGCTCGGCTCGGCAGCTGTGCCACCGTGGTTCGCGAGGGTCTGGGTGGGCTCCATGGCGACGGCGGCAAACTGGCCAAAGGCGACCGCATCGGCTTTGCGCGTGCTGACCAGAGGCCCGAGGTCCGCGTGCCGGCGGGGGAGATTCCTGACTATCGCCGGGACCTTGAGGTGGGGCTGATCCCGGGCTACCAGTATCGGCAATTTGCCCGCCCTGAACGTATGAAATTCTTGACGGGCACCTATGAAGTAAGCCAACGGATCGACCGCATGGGCTATCGGCTCACCGGCGAGCCCATCCACTCGGAGCTGGACGGCATCATCTCGGAAGGCATCGCCTACGGCGCCATCCAGGTGCCCAGTGACGGTCAGCCCATCGTACTGATGCGGGACCGGCAAACCATCGGCGGCTACCCCAAGATCGGCTGCATCAGCGCCCTGGACGCCGGTGAGCTGGCCCAGCGTGGCCCCGGC
>NZ_JAWVZL010000057.1:0-18976 GCF_033722195.1 Marinobacter sp. | reverse complement strand
GGGGCCGGATCAGCGGCTTTGCGAACCGGAAAATATGGCGCCGGGAATTGTGCAGGCGCGCCCTCGGGCTGGGCTTGAGCGACGTCTTCAGGTGGTCCTCGATGTGTAGGCCGGCGGCGGTGGCCTCTTCCACCATCCACTGCAGGGACTGGTCCGAGGACAGCAGGCCCTCGCTGTCCGGGCCATAACCGCCACCGATGTCACTGTGGGAGCCGGCAAACCACATCTGGCGCAGATCCAGCCCTTCCCGGTGCAGCCAGAGGGTGGGTTCGAAATCTTGCCGGCGCTCGTCGATGGCCATGGCGTGGCGGGCGATACGGACGTTGCTGCCCAGTTTGGTGTCGTAGAATTCGTCCTTGCCGTCGAACAGGCCCATCAGGGAGAACGGCATGCCCAGGGCGCCTACGGTATCCCAGACGCCCACGAAGTGAACCTGGCGGGACTCGTGGCTGTAGCGGCGGCGGAATTCCACAGCCCTGGCGCCCCGGGGAGCGAATGGCCTGCCCGGTTTCTTGTACATTTCGAACGCCTGCTGGATGCGCCGGGCGTCGGGCCGGGTCAGGATGCCGCAGTTGTTGATCAGCCCGCACAGGGACCGCACGGTATAGGCGCCGCGGCTGAAACCGAACAGGTAGAGGTCGGTGCCGGGTTCGTAGTTCTGGACGATGTAGCGGTAGCCGTCGAGGATGTTCTTGTGGATGCCCTTGCCGGTTACGCCACCCACGAGGGCGTTGTGGTAGGAGCCGATGCCCCAGTCGTAGAACACATGCTGGGGGCGGCCGTCCGGCGGCAGCGGCCGGATGGCCCGGGCCAGGCGCAGGACGTTGGTGGGGACGTCTGTCTGAAGGTCCTCCTCGGGGCGGTTCCAGGTTCCGTCGGCGCAGATTACCAGGCGCTTGGTCATGGCAGGCTCCTTTTGCCAATTCCTGTTCTAGCATTCACTGACTCTAGCCCGAGCCAGGCCCTGTATCGATAATTTGGCGGTCTCCTATGGTTTGCTTGGCCGCAGCGGCAAGCTGGTCACAGGCCTCGAAAAGGGCCGCCACGGCGACCGGACGGCCCAGCCCGAAGCCCTGGGCGTAATCGACGCCAAGTTCGCCAAGCAGTTGCGCAATGGCGTCCGTCTCCACGAACTCCGCGACCGTCTTGAGGCCCATTTCCCTTGCCACATCGCAGGTCGAGCGGACAATACGACGGTCATCGCTGTTGCTCTCCAGATTCTTGACGAAAACACCATCTATTTTAAGCATGTCAAAATCAAAGCTTTTGAGATAGTCGAAGCTCGCCAGACCAGTACCAAAGTCGTCCAGGGCGACGCTGCAACCGAGCCTACGCAACTGGCGGGTAATTTCCTCAGCGACATCACGGCTGGCGATCAGTTGCGTTTCGGTGATCTCAAAGCCAATCTTCCGGGGGTCGACGCCCGTGCGCTCGAACTCGTCTCGGATAAATGCCACCAGATTTTCCGACGACATACTGGTGCCCGCGAGGTTAATGGAGCATTTCCGGGTCCGCTGTTGCCATTCCGGGTTGCTGGCCAGTGTATTCAGTGTGGTGGTGATCACCCACTGATCAATTTCCCGCATAAATCCGAAGGCCTCGGCTATGGGCAGAAAAGCACCCGGCCCCAACAACGCTCCCTGGTCATCCTGCAGTCGCAACAGAATCTCGTAGGTGATGCCCTCGTCGTCCCGGCCGATGGGGCAGATCGGCTGGGCGAAGAGCACTAGACGATCGTTGGAGAGCGCGTCCTTGAGCAACTCAAGCCGTTCAGTCATAGATTTTCGGCTCTCGATCAGACCCTCAACATCGGTCATCACCTGGGTTCTCGGCAACTGCTCCCGCGCCATGAGTGCCGCCTGAGTGGCGGCGCTTAGGTATTGGCTGTGGTCGCCCAGTTTACCGTCCAGCGGTACCGCCCCCAAAGCAACCCGGATCCTCGTGCTGTGGACACCGGCACTGAAATTCTGGTCATTGAAAGCATCGTAAAGTTCTGAAAGTTTCCCTGCTATGCCCCTGCTGTCACTGGGCCGGCAAACCAAAGCAAATATGCCGTCACCAATCCTGGCCGGGTGAACATCCGGTCCCATGGTACCCATCAGCCGGGCCGCCAGCAGTGTTTCCAGCGTGCGCCTGGAACGAAAGCCCATCAGGTCCTCGATCTGATCGAAATCCAGCACCTCAAGGTGCACCAGCCAGAATTGCTGACCGTCACCAGGATCCGCCAGACGACTCTGAATCTGCGCTGCCAGCGAGCGATCATTGGCCAGGCCGGTGAGAAAATCCGTGTTGGCCTGCTGACGGAAGACTTCAAGGGTTCGGTTCCTCTCGGCGTTCACCGAGGCCATCATCTGGGTAAGGACGACCAGGCCTGCAAGAAACATGATTGACCGTACCAGGTCTTCAACAGCAGTGATCCGCGGGAGGCCGGCGTGACCCTGGATCGAAAAAGCCACGAACATGATGGCGAACAGCGGAATCACCAGGATGACCATACTGCGATTGGCACTCACCACGAGCCAGCTCAGCAGGGCAAATTGGGCAAAACCCAGACCCGCCGTGTAGGAGGCATCCACCGATGACGGCAGCAGGATAGTCAACAGCAAAATCAGCAGGACAATGACAGACCAGATCGCAATGCTCTTTTTCGCCAGGTCCGCCTGAACTTCGTGCAGGAACCGTCTCGGGCTCAACAGACAGTAAAATGTCAGTGGGGCGAAAAGAAGGACACTGACAGCCTCAAAGATCCAGTACCCCAGAAAGACATCGTAAAAACGGTGTTCCGTCGCCGCGGAACCCGATACAAACAAACTGAGGGTACCGATAGCTGCTGCCAAACCGCCACCAGCGAGAGCGCCGCGGGTGTACAGGGCCACTCCCGCTGTCAGGGGTTGGAAGGCTTCCCGGACCCAGAAAGACCGGATCAGATGTGATCCCAGCCAGGCAGCCGACACCTGCCCAACGGAGCTTACCAGCGCCGCCGATAACGGCGCCTGCTCCAGGATAATCAACCAGCCGAGAAGCACCGCGCCAAGAGGCAGAAGAATTTTTGCCCCCAAAGCGAGGGCCGCACCAAGCATGATTCCTGCCGGGGGCCAGATCGCTGAAAGAGTCTGCCCCTCGACTGTCAACAAACGCGATAATTCCGCGGTCAGCAGCAGTAACACGCTGAGACATACGACGGTCACCGGCCTGGATCTTGCTGAAGGGATGAACGCATTTTGCTCGGACATAACTTCGAAAGAGACTCACCCTCTATGAATCAGTAATTTAGCACTCAGGCCGACCCTCATTACGGCAGTGCCCCACAATAGTACGCAGAGTTCATGTATCAAGACTACCCATATAAATCGAACCAGAGCCCGAGAACCATCGTACGCTCCTAAACCTTGGATCAAACCCTCAAGTGGGTAATACTGACAGTTGCAGCGCCAGTGAATCCGCGGTCAGACGCTGCAAAAACCGGCGGCTGGATCCCAGGCATCTGGATTCCGACCGCAGATCGGCCGCGGACATCAGCAATGCGAGACATCTATGCAGGCAGTACCGATTCTGCTCGCGGAAGACGATGAAGACGACCAAGCGATTGTTCAGCGAGCTTTCCAGAAGGCCAGATTCCGCTCTCCCGTGCAGATTGTTGAGAACGGCGATCAGTTAATGCGGTACCTGCGCCACGAGGAACCCTTCGAGGATCGTGAGCGTTATCCAAAACCCGGCCTGATTCTGCTGGATCTGAACATGCCGGTGATGGGCGGCGAGGAAGCTCTGGCGAAGATCAAAGCAGACCCCGCACTGAGACATATCCCGGTGGTGGTTTTGACAACGTCTGATGACCAGACCGGCGTCAACCGTTGTTTCGAGCTCGGCGCGAGCACGTTTATTACCAAGCCTGTCACCTTCAATGGTTTTATGCATGTGGTGAGCGAACTTCAACTGTACTGGTTCAGCCTGGTCGAGCTTCCTGATGACTGATTTTGTCAAGAATATTCATGTGCTTGTCGTGGATGATGATCACGACGACACCTTTCTGATGCAGCGCCATCTTGGCCAGATGCAGAGGTTCAACGCCCAGGTGACGCACGAGAGCGACCTAGACAGCGCTATAGAGCGCTGCAGTCAGACAAGCTATGACGCCGTCTTCGTGGACTACTGGTGGGGGGACCAAACCGCCGACCAGCTGATCGGTAACCTGCCAGCCGATCTGAAAACGCTGCCGTTCATCGTGGTGACTGTGAGCGACGACTTCAGCGTCAACGAAGCGGTCATCCGTTCCGGCGCCTGGGATTTCATCTGCAAGAGCGACCTCAATGCGAAACTGCTGGAGCGCACACTACTGCATGCGGTCCAGCGCCGTGATCATGAGCGCGAGCTTTACCGCCTGATCCGCCAGGACAGTCTCACCGGCCTGGCGAACCGGACCATGTTTGAGGAGCAGCTCAAGCGTGCCATTGCCCAGGCTGAGCGTCACGGCACACGCTGCGCGGTCATCGCACTCGATCTGGACGACTTCAAACAGATCAATGACTCGTTGGGTCATGACACCGGCGATATGCTGCTGCAACTTCTGGCGGATCGGCTTCAGAGGGAGCTCAGGGACGGGGACACCCTGGCCCGCCTGGGTGGCGACGAATTTGCACTTCTGGTGGAAGACTTCGACAGCGACGAACAGTTGCAGACCATTGCGAACAAACTGGCGGCGACATTGGGTGCACCCACACCGATCCGGGGGATCACCAGCCGCGTCACCGGCTCTTTCGGCATCGCCAAGTTCCCGGATAACGCCAGCTCGCCGCTGGAAATGATGCGGTATGCGGACATTGCACTCTATGCAGCCAAAGATAGCGGCAGGGATTGTATCGCGTTCTTCGACTCTCAGCTTGAAGCCGAGCTGATCGAAGGGCTGAGTCTTGAGCAGGATATCCGGCGAGCGTTGGGCCAGAACGAATTCGTTCCGTTTTTCCAACCCCAGTACAACGCCGCCAAGCGCGAAATCGTGGGTGTCGAGGTGCTGGCTCGCTGGCAACACCCGAAAGAGGGACTGCTGCTGCCGGCATCCTTTATCCCCGTGGCGGAACGCTCCAATCTCATGCTGGAACTGGATCGGGCGATGATTCGCCGGACGCTCGAGCTGTTGGCTGAGGCCGGCGCGATACCCAAAAACGACAAAGCCTACACTCTCTCCTTTAACATCACCGCAGCGCAGCTGCTGGACCGCAATTTTGCCGGCGAGATGCTGGATCTGTGCGGGCGCGCCGGAGTCAGCCCACGCTACCTGCAATTCGAGATAGTGGAGAGAGTGCTGATTGACCGGAGTGCACATGAAACCCTGCAAAAGCTTCGAGATGCGGGCTTTGGGTTGTCTGTAGACGATTTCGGGACCGGTTTTTCCTCGATGAGCTACCTCAAGAACTTGCCGGTCACTGCTATCAAGATCGATCGATCTTTCGTCGAAAAACTGGGCCAAGAAACCGCGAGTGCGGGCATATGTGAGGCCATCGCCTGCATTGGGCGCCGCCTGGAGTTGACGGTGATTGGCGAGGGCGTGGAAACCGAAGAACAGCTCAAAATACTCAGGGACTTCGGAGTTGATGCTGTTCAGGGCTATTTGCTTGGCCGACCCATGCCCCTGAAGCAGTGGCTTAAACAGATTCCAAACCATACCGGAAGGGAGGTCGGTCATGGCTCTACATAGTGCCGCGGTGGTTATCGGCAATCATGCCCACCTGCCAAGGGAGATCTGGTCGAGCTTTGTACAGTCCGGCCTGGTGGAAAACGTCGTGATTTTCTCGTCGGTCCACCACCTGGTGGACTCTTTCGCGGTCAACATGCCCTCCCGGGAACTGGACGTAAAACTTCTGTTCTTTCTGATTGACGGTCCCGACGACCTGACCATACCACTGGACCTGAAAGCCCATGCGCAGCTGGCTCGCGTTCCGCTTATCGGATTCTATGGTGAGAAAACTGGGCTCACTGACACCGACATACAGACTCTTTACGACCGGCGCGTGAGCTCTGTGATCCGCCTGCCGCTACGGTTCCAGGATGTCGGCAACCTGGTACTGCAGCTCGACCGCTACTGGGCCATGGGGAAATTGCCGGAGTGCATTTTGCCGCTGCCGCTGGAGAATATTTATCAGCCGCATTGACCACGGCCCGTGTCCGCCCTTCACCCTGCAATTGCGGGAGGGCACCCGCCGGAGCCATCACCAGCTCGACAGCCATCCCGCCCTGTCAGGATTGCTGAAGGCCGACAGTCTCGGCCACTACGCGGACTGCCTGCAGACCTTCGCCCAGGCGTGGCTGCCCTTTGAGACCACCGCCGAAAGCATCCAGGCGTCCGAGCCCAAACTAGGGCCGTTCTTTTTGCGCCGTTCTTCGGCCCTGCAACATGACCTTGCCCAGCTTGGAAGGACCGCCCTGACCTCACCAGCCTTGGCCTGCGAGCCTCCCGGTGGATGGCCAGGACGGCTGGCATGGTTTTATGTACTCAATGGCGCGCAGTTGGGGGCCGCCATGCTTGAGCGGCAGATTCTTGCGCGAATTCCCGAAGCGCCGGTGCGATTTTTTGCCGCCCGCCAGAGCCACCCGGATTCAAACTGGCACGCCTTTTGCCGCTTTCTTGACGATCAGCCCCTGACGCAAACCGATCTTGACGCTGCCGTCGCCGAGGCTAACAGGGCGTTCAGCAACCTGCTTGAGCGGTTACCAGCGCCATCGGACTGCAGGCAGCCGATTACCGGCTAATCCTGGGCGAATGGACATCAAGCAGGAAAAATTACCGAGAAACAGCTGCCCGTACCCGGTGATGAGCTGGCCGTCACTCGCGCCCCAATGCGCTCAGCGGCCTTACGCACAATGGCCAGACCAATACCGGAGCCGGGGTAACGGGACTTCGAATGGAGGCGATGGAATGGTTTGAAAATAGCCTCGGATTTTTCCGGATCAAATCCGATACCATTGTCAATGACATCCACCCGCCAAACGCCCTCAACCTGATTAGAAACCACATCGACCAGCGGCCGGGGGCCATCCGGGTTTCGATATTTGACAGCATTCGATATCAGATTCTGGAAGACCATCCGCAACAGCACGGGAGATGCTCGGCTGACCGGGAAATCACCGCTCAGACGCACCTCCGCACCGGCGCTGGCGATTTCAGTATCCAGCAGTTCGATGGTGCGGCCGATAATATCCCGCCAGTCACACTCGGCAACCTGGTAGTCTAGCCGACCGACACGGGAATAGGTCAGCAAGTCCCCTACCAGTGCCCGCAAGCGGGCGGCCGCGCCGGAAACCCTGCCAACGTAGCCTTGCACTTCGACCCGGTCAAAATCCGGTTGCTCAAGCTCCTCGAGTATCAAAGACGATAAGGCCTCGATTTTGCGCAGCGGTTCCTGCAGATCGTGGGAGGCAATAAACGCAAAATCTTCCAGGTCGCGGTTTGAGCGCTCAAGATTCACTGCTATTCGCTGTAACCGTTCCAGCTGTCGCAGGCACAGCTTCTGAAGAGCCACCAACATCTCTTCGGCGGCATCCAGTTCCCAGTCGGCCCAGGGGCGGGCAACCCCCCTGCGCTGCTGGGACCATTGCTCGAAAGAGTGCCGCGGATTGAGAGGATCACCGCTCACCAGCTCGTGCTGGCCCGCCCAGACAATTTCCCGTGGCTCCTCCATTCGCAACCAAAGCACAACCACGCTGTGATCCGATGTGGGCGAGAGCGCCAGAACACCTGCGGCTGTCTCCGCCTGATTTGGGAATACGGGCTCGGGCCAGCCGTTGCAATGGTATAAACCCAGATTATGGGCCCCCATCTGCTTGCGGACCCAACTGGCCAGCTTGAGGACATCGGCATTTCCCGGCAGATGGCCATCCCCCATTACGCGTTCGCGTTCCACGACCGCGAAACCGGATGCATTGAACAGCCGTCGCAGGGGGTTGGCTTTTGCCATCAGACTGGACGTCAGCTCGTCGCTCTGAAGAAAAGCCTCAAGAATCTCTCGCTGGTATAAGGAGTGCCGCAATCGGGCGCGCATGGCATCTGAGTCCTCCACCAGCCGCAGGCACAAACTGAGCACGTCCCCCACCAGCTTGGCGGCCAGCCGGGCGTCCACCGAGACATGGCGTGGGCTCCGATGATGGCAGGCAATAAGCCCCCACAACCGGCCATCCCGGATGACAGATATAGACATGGAGGCGCGCACCCCCATATTACGCAAGTATTGCAAATGGATCGGCGAGACCGCCCGCAGGCTGCATACGCTCAGGTCCGGATTAGCCGGCCCTCTGCGGTCATGGGCACGTAACGGAACCACATCCCCCTCGACATCCGCAATCAACCGGATCTCGTTCTCAACGTACAGTTGCCGTGCCTGAGCGGGTATATCGGATGCGGGAAAGTGCAACCCCAGAAATGAGGTCATGGTCGGGTCTCTACTCTCGGCGACTACCTCGCCGTGCCAGTCCTCCGCAAAACGATAAACCAACGTGCGATCGAACCCTGTAATACCCCGCACTGCGTCCGCGGCGGTGGTCATCAGCTCTTCCACGGTGCGGGCCGATTTGACCTGCTGGATGAGCGCGGCCAGGTCTGTCACGGCGGTCGGGCGGATCTGATCGCTGGGCTCCAACTCCACCAATAGATGACTTCCCTCCCGGTGCACGGTGAGGTGCCAACCTCCTTCGGTTGCTGGCGAAAAATGGCGCTGCGGCCAGACAGACTTGCCGGAGTCGGACTGATGCTTCAGGTGCCGATGGAAGGACTCGGGCAGCCCCGACGATGGATCGCACTCCAGACCGGCGAAAGCCTGTTGGAATAACTGGCCAGCGTTGTCGCTCTCGAGAAGAAGGCAAAAGGAATCGGCATCAAGCAGACGCAAGGCGCCGAAGGACTGGATGCCTCCCGGGGTGCGGATAGGCTCGTCTTCGCAGTTCTCAAAATCAAACCGGTCCGAAAATCGTGAGGCCATGACAGCTATCCAAGACCAGCCGCCCGCAGACGCGAACCGCTAATTTGCATTTTTTGCATGGTGAACCAGTTGCATATCAACTGCAACACCGTGACTATTTACGTAAAGTCCTGCGTATTAGTCCTATGACAACAAAATAAAGGCTGAAAAGGACCATGCAACCACCTTCCATACCCGGCGACGAGGCCGCGCGCCTTGAACGACTTTATCGGCTGGACATCATGGACACGCCGGCCGAAGAGCTGTACGACGATATTACCCGTCTTGCTGCCATGTACTGTGGCACACTTTTTTCTACTGTCACCCTGGTGGATCGGGACAGGCAATGGTTCAAGGCCGCAACCGGTCCGCTGGATACCAGCGAAACCTCCCGAGAACATAGTTTCTGCGGTCATGCCGTCGTGGAGAGACAGCTTTTTGTGGTGGAAGATACCCTTGAAGACGACCGCTTCCATGACAACCCCTTTGTCCAGGGCGGGCCCATGATTCGTTTCTACGCCGGGGCACCCCTGATCACTTCCGACGGACTTGTCATGGGCACGCTCTGTGTTTTTGACCCCAGGCCGAAGCAGTTGGACGAGCCCAGGCGAGAAGCGCTGACCCTGCTGGCCAAGCAGGTCACAGACCGCCTTGAAAGCCGCCTCCATAGTTCGTTGGCGTCGATGGTGGGGCGAATTCTGGACAGCAGCGATATGTACGTGGTCATGCTGGATACCCGCAATGACTTCGTGAATTACTCGAACCAGGCCTTCAACCAGCGCGCGGGACATTACCCGCGCTCGGCCCGCGGCTTGGTGAAAACCATGCTGCCGGGTCTGAATTATGACCGTATCGTGCCACAGAGCCATTCAGACGGTGTGAGCGAACGTTTCCTTCAAACCGAGGTGCATTTTTCCAAGGCGGATCGCCTGCTCACCGAACTGCGCCTGATGACGCTCACCGAGCACGGTCGCCGCATGCTACTGGTACTGTTTCAAGACAAATCCGCCTTGCGGGCATCCGAGAGCGAGGCCCGCAAGGCCCGTTCCAATCTGCGGGTATTCAGTCAACTGGCCAATCAGAGTAAGAATCAGGTGATCATCACCGACCACACCGGCGCCATCGAGTGGGTCAACCCGAGCTTTGAAAAAGCCACCGGCTACACTCTGGAGGAGGTCAGGGGCCGCGTTCCCGGGCAATTTCTTCAGGGTCCGGCAACCGCCCCCGGGGCGCGCGAGCGCTTGCGCAAGCACTTACGGGAAGCCGAGCCAGTCGTGCAGGAGATTCTGAATTATACGAAGAAGGGCGAACCCTATTGGATTGAGCTCTACATCGAGCCCATCCGGGATGACACCGGGACACTGACCCACTTTGTCGCCACCCAGACCAACGTTACACAACGAAAGGAGCACGAGCAGGCCATCCGTGAGGCCCGGGACGCGGCTGAACGGGCCAACCGGGCGAAAAGCCAGTTTTTGGCCAATATCAGCCATGAACTGCGCACCCCGCTCAACGGCATCATGGGGGTAACGGACCTGCTGCAGGATCAGGCCTCAGGTCATCTGAGCCGCTACATCCGCACTCTGGACCACTCCTCCAAGCATCTGCTCAGGCTGCTCAACGATATTCTCGACCTGTCTCATATCGAAAGCGGTCACCTCAAACTGCGCACTGAAACCTTCGAACTGGAACCACTTCTGGAGGAAGTGGAACAATTGTTCACTCCACGCGCCAAGGCCGTGGGGACAGAAATGGTACTGACCATGACCGGTGCAACCGGCCTTGCGGTTGAAGGCGATCCGACTCGAGTCCGGCAGGTGGTGATGAACCTGGTCAGCAATGCGGTCAAATTCACCCATAACGGCCGCGTCACGCTGCACGCTCACAGCCGTCGCTGCGGGCCGGAACAGGTGGAGGTGGCGTTGGCCGTAACGGACACTGGACCAGGCATCCCTGCGGCCGAGCAGGAGCGGATCTTTGGCCATTTCGAACAGCTGGACAACTCATCCACTCGCGTCCATGGGGGTTCTGGTCTTGGCCTCGCAATCTCCCGGCAGATTGTGAGACTTATGGGAGGCGACATCAAACTGGCCAGCGAGGCCGGCAAAGGGGCTCGCTTCAGTTTCACCCTGACACTTCCGCTGGCGCAAGTGTCGGAGAAGGAGACGGTAACAGCCGCATCTGCCGGGCAAGAGCCCGCCCTGGTGCTGGTCGTGGATGACAATGAAATCAACCGGGAGATACTCACTTCCATGCTGCACCGGCGCGGCATTGACAAAGTTCATACCGCCACCAGCGGCACCCGTGGTCTGGCATTGATGGAAAACCTGCAGCCAGACATCATCTTCGCGGATATCCAGATGCCGGAGATGGACGGCTACGGGTTTCTGGCGCACGTACAGGCGCTGATGGCCGAGCAGCACAGGCCCCTGCCGGCCCTTGTCGCCTGTACCGCAGACACCAGTGAGAGCCAGCGGCAGGAAGCCCTGGACGCCGGTTTCAACGCTCACCTGGGCAAGCCGATAACCGGCACCAACCTTGCTGAAGTGCTTACCAGCCTGGGTTTTCTGGGCTCCTGCCGGACCGGCGCTGAGCCTCAAGCGGATGTTCCGCCGGTTCGCCCTGACATGCTGGCCCTGCGCCAGGCGTTCGATAACAGCGACGAACTCCTAAGCGAGTTTCTGAAATTATTCCAGAACCATCATCCGGACCATCTGGAACGTATCGAGACCGCATTGACTGAGGGTAAACCAGCGTCGGGGGCAACCTCAGCCCACACACTCAAGGGTCTTTTGGGTTATTTCGCACTTCCTGAACTGGTGGCCTGCGCCACCAGCCTCCAGGATGCTCTGGCCGGCGGTGACCAAAGCGCAAGCGAATCTTTGTTTCGCGATCTCAAGAAGAAGATTGCGGAGCTGAATGAGGGTTTGAGGGCGGTCAGCTAGAAGCCAGGGGCCGCTTGGCAGTCAGAGCCGGGTGGCCCTGCCCGCCTGTTCGGCGGCTCCCAGAGCCGCGGCTGCAAGGCGTGCCAGCGGCAGTACCTCATCGGCGGCGCCCAGCGCCACCGCTTCCCGGGGCATACCGTAAACCACGCAGGTGGCTTCGTCCTGGGCAAAGGTGCGGGCACCGGCGGCCTGCATGGCCGCCAGGCCCTTGGCGCCATCGTTGCCCATACCGGTCAGGATCATGCCAATGGCGTTACGCCCCACCGCCGTTGCCGCCGACTCGAACAGCACATCCACCGAGGGCCGGTGGCGATTGACCGGAGGTGCGTCGTTGAGGGCAACCTGGTAGTCGGCACCACTGCGAATCACCCGCATGTGGCGTCCGCCCGGGGCGATGTAGACGTTACCGGGCCGGACCCGGGTACCATCGCTGGCCTCCTGGACCGTCAGCGCCACCTGGCCGTCCAGACGCTCGGCAAAGGACCGGGTGAAGCCACCGGGCATATGCTGGGTAATGAGAATGGCCGGGCTCTCCGGCGGCAGGCCCTGCAGCAGGGTGCGGATGGCCTCGGTACCGCCGGTAGACGCCCCCACGATGATCAGCTTTTCGCTGCTGATGCGCTGGCTGGCCCGGGCCACGACCGGTTTGTCCGGTGCCTGGTTGCGACTGCGCCGGCCCACCTTCGACAGCGCCGCGGCCTGGATCTTGTCGTGCAGCTCCTCGGTGTACTCCTGCAGCCCCTCCGCCACCTCCACCTTGGGCTTGGTGATGAAGTCCACCGCGCCGAGCTCCAGGGCCCGCAGAGTGGTCTCGTTGCCCTTCTCGGTCAGAGAGGACACCATGACCACCGGCATGGGCCGCAGCCGCATGATCTTCTCCAGAAAATCGATGCCGTCCATCTTCGGCATCTCCACGTCCAGGGTCAGCACATCCGGGTTGAGCTTCTTGATCTTCTCCCGGGCCGCATAGGGGTCCGGGGCGGTGCCCACCACCTCCATGTTGGGGGCGCGGTCGATCATGTCCGTCAACACCTTGCGCACCAGGGCGGAGTCGTCCACCACCATTACTCGGATCATTCGCTCGTCCCTCAAGTCAGAAAAGCCGGCCCGGTTCATTCACAAAAGCTCAGTCGAAAAGGTCCACCTCGCCGCCGGTATCGGGCCGGGTCGCAAGGCGGCGGCTGTAGTCCACTTCCCGGCGGATAATGGTGTCGTTGCGGGTCAGCCGCAGACGCCGCAGCATCACCCGGCCGGTGTCCGGGAAATACCAGATCTTGCGGGGCTCATGGCCGAACAGATCCTGGCTCACCAGGCCCAGCCCCTCCTGCTTCATGAACGCCAGCGCAAAGCGGGCGTTGTTGTGACCGACGTTGTCATCGGTGCGGCTGTGCATCAGGTTGGCGCCGCCGAACAGCTTGACCTCGATGCGCTGACGCTTGGCCCCGGCACGCAACAGACCGTTGATGAGCAGCTCCATGGCGTGGACACCGTAACGGGCGGTAAGGTCCTCCTCCGCCCGCCCTGTGCTGGGCAGCAGGAAATGATTCATGCCCGAAACCCCCGCCACCGGGTCCCGCATGCACGCCGACACGCAGGACCCCAGCACCGTGCACATCAGCTCGTCATGCCGGCCCACCACGTACTCCCCGGGCAGCAGCTTGACCGCCGGCCGTTTGAAGTGACCATCGTAATAGTAGGTCTGGGCCATACCCACGATCTCGGCGGAGGACGGGCGATTCCCATGATCATCAAGCATCGGGGGTGAACACCGTCTTGCCCAGGGACCGGAACCCCTCCCCGGAGGAAATCAGGCTTTCCGAGTGACCGGCGAAAAACAGTCCGTTCTTATCGAGCAGGCGGCGGAACCGGGCCATCAGCTGGCGCTGGGTCTCGGACTGAAAGTAGATGAACACGTTGCGGCAGAAGATCGCGTCCAACGGGCCCTCCACCGGCCAGTCCCGGTCCAGCAGGTTGACCTGGTGAAACGCCACCCGCTCCCTCACCTCGGGTTTGACCCGCACCTTGCCGGCGTTGGCACCGCGGCCGTTGAGGAAATACTTGTGCAGCAGCGGCCGTTCCAGACGATCCACCCGGTCGAGCCGGTAGATACCGGCCTCGGCGGTGGCAAGCGCCTGTGTATCCACATCCGACGCCACTATCTCGATACGCTTGCCCGGCCCGAACTGCTCCAGCAGGGAGATGGCGATGCTGTAGGGCTCCTCACCGGTGGAGGCGGCACAGCACCAGATCCGCAGTGGCTGGCTGGAGGGATGGCCGGCAAAATGCCCCCGCAGGGTCTCGAAGTGATGATTCTCCCGGAAGAACGCCGTCAGATTGGTGGTCAGGGCGTTGATGAAGTTCTGCCACTCCGGATGGTCGTCCCGGTCCAGCTGGTCCAGGTAGAGCCTCACCGACTGCATACCCGTGGCCCGCAGGCGCCGGGCCAGGCGGCTATAGACCATCTCGGTCTTGTTGCTGGCCAGGTGAATGCCCACCCGCTGGTGGATCATCGCCTGCACCCGGCGGAACTCCTCTTGGCCGTAGTCGAACTCGCGCTTGCGCTGCCGGGTCTCCAAGCCGCCTACTCCCATTCGGCGTTCTGCAGTTCCATACCCGGGTCGCTCATCAGGCCGTCGATTTCCAGCACGATCAGCATGCCCTGGTCGGTTTCCGCCAGACCCTCGATGTAGCGGGTATCCACCGCAGTGCTGAAATTCGGCGCCGGGCGGATATCCTCGTCGGTCAGACGGGACACATCCGAGACGCTGTCCACCACGATCCCCACCACCCGTTCCGTGAGGTTGAGGATAATTACAATGGTGAACTCATCGTAACTCAGCTCCCCCACCCCAAAGCGGTCCCGAAGGTCCACGATGGGGATGATGGTGCCCCGCAAATTGATGACCCCTTTGATAAAGGAAGGCGCCCGGGCAATGCGCGTAACACCGCCATAACCCTTGATCTCCTGCACCTTGAGGATATCCACGGCGTACTCCTCCTCACCCAGCCGGAAGGTCAGGAACTCCCGTTCCGGGCCCTTGGGTGGCGCTGCCTCCGCTGCCTCGGCCACGGCTTCAGAATTCTTCCCAGTCATCATCATTCTCCGTAGTGGCGGTGGCCGTTTGCTTGCCGGTCCGGGCGCTGGCGGTGGTGGTGGTTCCGGTGTCGGTTTTCTTGCGGTCGCCGGCAGCGGGCCTGGCCGGGCGCTGGGGTACAGCGGCGGCGCGGGCAGCACTGCGCACCGGGGCGGTGTCGCTCAGGCGGAACCGGCCCACCGAGGTTTCCAGCTCCTCGGCCTGGGACTGGAGGGACTCCGCGGCCGCTGCGGACTCCTCCACCAGCGCCGCGTTCTGCTGGGTCACCTGGTCCATCTGGGAGATCGCCTGGTTGATCTGCTCGATGCCGGCGCTCTGCTCGTCGGAGGCGGCGGAAATCTCGCCGATGATATCGGTGACTTTCTTGATGCTGGTGACGATTTCATCCATGGCACTGCCGGCCTTGTCTGCCAGCTCGCTGCCCTCGTTGATGCTGTCCACCGAGGACTCGATCAGCGACTTGATGTCCTTGGCGGCGGAGGCACTGCGCTGGGCCAGGCTGCGCACCTCGGTCGCCACCACCGCAAAACCACGGCCCTGCTCACCCGCTCGGGCCGCCTCGACGGCGGCATTGAGCGCCAGGATATTGGTCTGGAAGGCAATGCCGTCGATCACGCTGATAATCTCGGCCATCTTGCGGGAGCCCTCCTTGATCTCGGACATCCGCTTGACCACGTCGTCCACCACGTCACCGCCCCGGTCGGCATTCTGGCTGGCGGTACCGGCCAGGGAGTTGGCGTGGCGGGCGTTGTCCGCATTCTGACGCACGGTGGAGGTGAGCTCTTCCATGCTGGCAGCGCTTTCCTCCAGGCTGGAGGCCTGTTCCTCGGTGCGCTGGGACAGGTCTGTATTACCGGTGGCAATCTCGCCCGACGCGGTGTTGATGGTATCCACGCCGTCGCGGATGTTGCTGACGATCTCCCGCAGACGATCCCGCATCAGGATCACCGAGCCCTGGACGCTGTCCGGGTAGCGGGTCTCAGCCTTGGCAGTCAGGTCACCATCGGCAATGGCGGACACAAAGGCCTTCATCTCATCCGGTTCACCACCAATGGAACGGTTGAGGAACCGTACCAGCAGCCAGATCACGACGGCCGCCACAATGAGACTGACGGCAAACAGGATCACCATGAACATCATGAAACCACTGCTGACCTCCTGCACCTGATCCGACAGCACCTGGCTTTGCTGCTCCTGAAAATCGATGAAGTCATTGATCTCACCCAGCCAGCGCACATAGAGCGGCGCGGCCTCCTGCTTTAGGGTCAGGGTGGCGCTGGCCATGTTGCCGCGGCGCGTGTCCTCGATGATGCTTTCCACCAGCGGTTCGGCCTCCTCGGTGGTCGCGGCGATGCGGCTGAAAAGTTCCCGCTCGCGTTGCGTCGCCGTGGTCTTGGATTCCGTGGACTCCAAAGCCTGGAAGGCCTCCTCGTAGGCCGCCTCCAGCTCCCGGATCAGGTCAACCAGCTGGTCGTGCTCACGGGCACCGTCCACGAGCACCAGATCCCGGACGGCGATGGCCCGGTCATGGACACTGCCCCGCATGTTGATGGCATGGCGCTGCTTGACGGCATTGACCTCGGAGATCTCGGTCAGGGTCCGGTCAATAAAATTGACCCGGAATACGCCCATTACTGTGAGGAGCAGCATCATCGCCAGCACGACCCCGAAAGCCAGTATCAACCGGCTGCGTAGAGTGATTCCGCTTGTTCTTGGCATGACTCTTACCTATCTAGTCTGGGTTGGGTTCGGTGGAAGTCATCACGGGCGCCTCCCGGCCTGATTCGGCCCGGGCCACGAAGTGACTGACATCCAGAATGAAGGCGACCGCTCCGTCTCCCATCACGGTTGCGCCGGAGAAACCCGCCACCTTGCGGTAGTTGGATTCCAGGTTCTTGATCACGATCTGCTGCTGGCCCACCAGCTCGTCCACCAGCAGTGCCACCTGACGGCCCTCGCTTTCCACCACCACCGCCAGGTTGTCGTCATGACGCTGGTGGGCGACCTCGGGATCTAGGCTCGCGGCCAGATCCAGCAGTTTGAGATAGTCACCGTGGCGGTGGATGACGCGGGCCTTGCCCTGGACCTCATTGATGTCCTCGGGCGTCAGCGGCAGAGACTCCACCACGGTGGCCAGGGGCAGCACATAGCGCTCGCGGCCCACCCGCACCACCATGCCGTCGGTAATGGCAAGAGTCAGCGGCAGCCTGACGGTAAAGCGGGAGCCTTCGCCAAGGCGGCTGTCCACATCGACGGTGCCGCCCAGCTCACGGATGTTGCGGCGCACCACATCCATCCCGACGCCGCGACCGGAAATGTCGGTAACCTCGGCGGCGGTGGAGAAGCCGGGCTCAAAGATCAGGTTGAAGACCGCTTCATCGCTCCAGTCGTCGGACACATCCATGCCGTTGCTGCGGGCCTTGGCCAGAATCTTCTCCCGGTCCATGCCGGCACCGTCGTCGCTGATGGCAATCACGATGTTGCCGCCCTCGTGTTCGGCGGTCATAACCACTTGGCCCTTCTCGGGCTTGCCGGCCGCCCGACGTTGATCGGGCATCTCTATGCCATGGTCGATGCTGTTGCGTACCAGGTGGGTCAGCGGGTCCGCCAGCTTCTCGACCAGGCTCTTGTCCAGCTCGGTCTGCTCCCCCAGCTGGATCAGCTCCACCTGCTTGCCCATTTTCCGGGCCAGGTCCCTCACCACGCGGGGAAAGCGGCTGTAGAGAAAGCTCACCGGCATCAGCCGGATGGAGAGCACCGATTCCTGCAGCTCCCGGGTGTTGCGCTCGAGGATTTCCAGGGTCGCCAGGTGGCGTTCGTTGGCCACCGGGTCCAGTTCCTTGCCGGTTTCCTGCAGCATGGCCTGGGTGATGACCAGCTCGCTGATCTGGTTCACCAGTTCGTCCACCTTCTCAAGGGATACCCGCATGGAAGTGCCGCCAGCCGCGGCACCGCCACGTTTCGGCGCCGGGGTTTCGGCAGGGGCCGGGCTCGTGCCGGCTTGCGGACGGCGGTCCGGACGGTTGAGCCAGCCAAAGCGACCGTCGCTCTCCGGATCGTCGGTGCCGGTTGCAGGGGCGCCGCTGCCACCCTGCGCCGCCGGCTCGGCGGCCTCGGCTTCTGGCGCCTCGGCCGTGTCACCCGCCGGCGCGGCCCCGGCGGCAGGCGCCGCGGGCGTGGGTTGATCGGTTTCCTCGCCGCTGAACATCTCGTCGAAGTAATCGCGGTAGGCGCTGTGATTGCCGGCGCCGGTGTCACCATCGCCGTGGTCGTCTCCGGCCGGGGCCTCACCCGGGGCCTGGTCGAAAAGACCAAAGCCCTCGTCCTCCTCAATGCTGCCTGCAGCGGGCTCGGGTTCGGCGTCAAACAGACCGAAACTGTCGTCCTCGTCAGCCACCGGCTCCTGGTCAAAGAGGCCGAAACTGTCGTCTTTCGCCTGGTCGGTGTCATCAGCCGGGGCCGGCCCCGCTTCCGCTACCGCCGCTTCCAGCTGGCGGGTCAGCTCAGGGTCCGCCGGCGCCTCCTCCCCGGTCTCGGCCAGGGCGTCCACCATGGCGCGGATCTCGTCGGTGGCCTGCAGGGTGAGTTCGACCCGCTCGTCGGTCAGGTCCGCCTCGCCCTTGCGGATCAAATCCAGCAGGGTTTCCAGGTGGTGGGTGAAACCGGACAGTTCGCCGAAGCCGAACATGCCGGCGGAGCCCTTGATGGAATGGGCGGCCCGGAAGACGCCGTTGAGCGCCTCCTCGTTCTGTGGATCGGCATCCAGCGTCAGCAGCTCGTTCTCGATCGCCTGCAGATGCTCGGCCGCCTCCTCGAAGAAAACCGTCCTGAAGTCGCCGTCGGACATAATGTCCCCCTACCGGTATGAATGACGGGCTTACCCGATGACTTTCTGCACCACCTGCAGCAACTTGCCGGGCTCGAAGGGCTTCACCAGCCAGCCGGTGGCGCCGGCGGCCTTGCCCTTGGCCTTCATCTCCTCACTGGCCTC